>JBKDZW010000185.1:0-8767 GCA_047971685.1 Rhodoblastus sp. | reverse complement strand
GCTGGGCGCGCTCGACGTTGTAGTCGGAGGCCTGCAACAGCTTGAGGATGATGTTCTCGACGTCCTCGCCGACATAGCCGGCTTCGGTGAGCGTCGTGGCGTCGGCCATGGTGAAGGGCACATCGAGAATGCGCGCCAGCGTCTGGGCGAGCAGCGTCTTGCCCGAGCCGGTCGGGCCGATCAGCAGGATGTTGGACATCGCCAGCTCGACGTAATTGTGCTTGGTGGCGTGATTGAGGCGCTTGTAGTGGTTGTGGACAGCCACCGACAGCACGCGCTTGGCCTGGAACTGGCCGATGACGTAGTCGTCCAGAACCTTGCAGATTTCCTTCGGCGTGGGGATGCCGTCGCGCGTCTTGACCAGCGCGGACTTGTTCTCCTCGCGGATGATGTCCATGCACAGTTCGACGCATTCATCGCAGATGAAGACCGTCGGGCCCGCAATCAGCTTGCGGACTTCATGCTGGCTCTTGCCGCAGAACGAACAGTAGAGCGTGTTCTTGGAGTCGCTACCGCCGACCTTGCTCATATCAATCTCCTCGGGCCGATCCGCCAGAAGCGAATCGGTCGCAATCACCATCGATACAATCGACCGGCTAACAAATGGTAGAGCCGTCGAAATTCCTTCAAAACCGCGTTTGCCCCCCGAAGGCGTCCCGCCTTAAAGGCGCCCTGTTCCGAAACTCTTCCGTTCGCGCCATGCGAACAATGACTTACAAGAACAGGCGCTCATGTTTACAAGGGTTCATGTTTACAAAAGCTCAAGGCAAACATGAAGCCAAAGCAAACATGGGTCCAATGCAAACATGGGTCCAATGCAAACATGAGCGGGCCGAACGATCAAGCCCGGCCCTCGTAGCGTCGCAGTCCCAACATCGAGGCGCCGTCGTCAGCCAGCCGCGGATGCAGCATCTTCAGGACGCTTCGAATAAACCTGATCCACAATCCCGAATTCGCGCGCTTCTTCCGAAGACATGAAGTGATCGCGGTCGAGCGTGCGTTCAATCGTGTCGTAATCGCGCCCCGTGTGCTTCACATATACTTCGTTGAGGCGCTTCTTGATTTTCATAATATCTTCGGCATGACGAAGAATATCGGAAGCCTGCCCCTGGAATCCGCCGGAGGGCTGATGAACCATGATGCGGGCGTTGGGCAGCGCAAAGCGCATGCCGGGATCGCCGGCGGCCAGCAGCAGCGAACCCATCGACGCCGCCTGACCGACGCAGAGCGTGGAAATCTTCGGGCGGATGAACTGCATCGTGTCATAGATCGCCATGCCGGCGGTAACGACGCCGCCCGGCGAATTTATGTACATCGACACTTCCTTCTTCGGATTTTCCGACTCCAGAAAGAGCAATTGGGCGATGATGACCGAGGCCATGTGATCCTCGACCGGACCGGTCAGGAAGATGATGCGCTCGCGCAGGAGGCGCGAATAAATGTCGAAGCCCCGCTCGCCGCGGCTCGTATTTTCGATCACCTGCGGGATAAGATATTGATTATAAACCTCAATCGGGTCGCGCATCGTTGCCTCTGAATTCTTCGATTCGCGGGAGGATAGCATGCGTCCCGCCCGTTTCCGACCATAGATAAGCCCTGTCGCCGCCTAGAAAAAGGGCGCCGCATCATCTCGCACAGGCGGGCGCCTGCGCATGTATAACGCAAGAACCAATGGCGACATAACAGATCCGTCCGCCCGCGCTTTCCACCATTCGACGGTTTTCTTGTTTCGACCGCTTCATTCGTTAAAAACAAGAACCGTCCGAGACAGCCGAAACCCGCTGGAATGCGCGGAAACGCGGGCCCGCAAATGAGAAACGCCCCGTCCGGCGGGGCGCTCCTTCATATCGAGGCCGCCTATCGGGCGGCCATTTCCTTTGGCGAGGCTTGCCTCAGACGTCGTCTTCCGGCGCTTCCATCTTCAGCAATTCGTCGCGGGTCACATGCTTGTCGGTGACCTTGGCCTGGCCGAGGATATGGTCGATCACCTTTTCCTCGAACAGCGGCGCGCGGATTTCACCCAGAGCCTGCGGGTTCTTGCGGTAATAGTCCCAGAGTTGCTGCTCCTGGCCGGGGAAGGCGCGGATGCGCTCGACGAGGGCGCGGGTGACTTCGTCTTCCTCGATCTTCACGGCCGCCTTCTCGCCGACTTCGGCGAGCAGCAGGCCCAGGCGCACGCGACGCTCGGCGATGCGGCGATATTCCTCGCGCGCCTTCTCCTCGGTGGTGTCCTCGTCCTCGAAGGTCTTGCCGCGCGCGCCCTGCTCGTTGACGACGGAACGCCAGATGCCGTCGAATTCGGTTTCGACAAGCCCTTGCGGAAGCTCGAAACTGTAGCGGCCATCCAGGGCGTCGAGCAGCGCGCGCTTGGTGTGCACGCGGGCGCCGCGGCCGAGATCGGCCTCGATGTTGGCGCGAACGGCGGCGCGGAAGGCGTCCATGGTGTCGAAGCCGAATTTCTTGGCGAATTCGTCGTCGATGGCGAGTTCGCCGGGGCTTGCGACATTCTTGACGGTCACGTCGAATTCGGCGGCCTTGCCGGCAAGCGCCGCAGCGGCGTAATTTTCGGGGAAAGACACTGAAATCGTGCGGTTTTCACCCTTTTTCATGCCCTCGATCTGTTCCTCGAAGCCGGGGATGAAACTGCCCGAACCGAGAATGAGGTCGATGCCTTCGCCGGCGCCGCCCTCGAAAGGCTCGCCGCCGATCTTGCCGACGAAATCGAGCGTCGCCTTGTCGCCCTTGGCGACGACGGGCGCATCGCCTTCCTTGTCGGAGAAGGGGCGCTGCTGATCGGCCATGTGGCGGATCGCATCGTCCACGTCTGCGTCTGCGACATCGACCACGATGCGCTCGACCGCCACGTCATCGAACGAACCGACCTCGATTGCAGGCAGGGTTTCGAGCGCGACCGTGAAGGTGAAATCGCCCTTGGCCTCCAGCACCTTTTCCATGTCGCTCTGATCGCCGACGATATCGAGACGCGGCTCGCCGGCAAGGCGCAGATTGTTGTCCTCGACGATCTTGCGGTTGGCCTCGTTGACGGCCTCCTGCACCACATCGCCCATGATCGACTTGCCGTAGAGCCGGCGGATATGGGCGGTCGGCACCTTGCCCGGCCGGAAGCCGTTGATGCGCACCTTGCCCTTCATATCCTGCAACTGGTTCTCGAGCTTGGCGGCGAGATCGGCCGCCGGCATCGTCACCTTGTATTCGCGCTTCAACCCTTGCGCGCTCGTCTCCGTAACCTGCATCGCCGTGCAACCTTCCAAACATCAAAATCTCTGGCGCGAGGACATTCAGCCCGCCGGCGCGCCTGAAAACTGGTGCGGGCGGAGGGACTCGAACCCCCATGCCTTTCAGCGGTGGAACCTAAATCCACTGCGTCTACCAGTTCCGCCACGCCCGCAATCTGCGACCTGCACCTGTATTTGCGACCTGCGCCTGCATTTGCGACCTGCGCCTGCATTTGCGACCTGCGAAAGCGTGAATGCGCGTCTTGGGGCCTTCTGCGGACAATTCCGCCTTCCGGCCCCGGAGAACACGCGCAATCGCTCTCGCGGGCCGGTCGCCCCGCTGCTTCGGGTTCGGCTCTATAGCAATGGGAAACCGTCAGCGCAGCAAAAAAATGCCATTTCGCGCACCGGCGCCTATATCTTTGACCGGAATCGCCCGCAACCGAACGGAAGCCGCCGCACATATGACCGACGCCACCCGCCAGAACCCGTTTTTCGAGCCCTGGGACGGGCCATTCGGCCTGCCGCCTTTCGCCGACATCCGCACGGAAGACTTCCTGCCGGCCTTCGAGCGCGCCATGGCCGAGCACAGGGCCGAGATCGCCGCCATTGCCGCCGACCCGGCGGCGCCGACGTTCGACAATACGTTTGTGGCGCTGGAGCGGGCGGGCGCGGCGATGAACCGCGTCGGCGGCGTGTTCTGGAACCTGACAGGGGTCGAATCGACGCGACAATTGCAGGATATCGAACGCGAACTTGCGCCCCGCCTTGCCGACCATTACGCCGCCATAAGCCTCAACGCCCCGCTTTTCCAGCGCGTGGCCGCGGTCTGGGAACGCCGCGACACGCTCTCGCTGAACCGGGAACAGAAGCGGCTGGTCGAACTCGGCTATGACGGTTTCGTGCGCTCGGGCGCGCTTCTGGACCCGGCGCAGAAAAAACGATTCGCCGAAATCGCCGGGCGGCTTGCGACGCTTGGCGCGCAATTTGCCCAGAACATCCTCAAGGACGAAGCCGATTGGGCGATGCTGCTCGACGAAAGCGATCTCGATGGCCTGCCGCAATCCTTGCGCGCGGGCGCTGCGCGGGCCGCCGCCGACCGGGGAAGCCCGCACAAATTCGCGATCACGCTGGCGCGCTCCAGCGTCGAGCCGTTCCTGACCTATTCCTCCCGCCGGGATTTGCGCGAAAAAGCCTTCGCCGCATGGATCAGGCGCGGCGAAAACGAAGGCGCAACCGACAATCGCGCCATTGCCGTGGAGACCCTGCGCCTGCGCAAGGAAAGCGCCGCCCTGCTCGGCTTTCCCACCTACGCCCATTTCAAGCTGGCCGACCAGATGGCCAAGACGCCCGATAACGCGCGCGCGCTCATCGACAAGGTGTGGGAGCCGGCGAAGGCCGCAGTTGCGCGCGACCGCGTGGAATTGCAGAAGCTGGTCGCCGCAGACGGCGGCAATTTCGAGATCGCCGCGCACGACTGGCGCTTTTACGCGGAAAAGCTGCGCAAGGCGCTGCACGATATCGACGAGAACGAAATCCGCCCCTATCTCGAACTCGACGCCGTGATCGGCGCCGCCTTCGATGTCGCGCACAGATTGTTCGGCCTCGATTTCGCCGAACGAAAGGATCTGACGCTCTACAATTGCGAAGCCCGCGCCTTCGACGTGACGGACGAAAACGGCAAGCATGTCGCGCTGTTCATCGGCGATTATTTTGCGCGCCCGACCAAGCGCGGCGGCGCCTGGATGTCCGATTTTCGCGCGCAGTCCGGGCTGGACGGCAAGGACGTGCGGCCGATCGTCATCAACGTGCTCAATTGCGCCAAAGGCGCCGAAAGCGGCAAAAGCGCCAAAGGCGCCGATTGCGCAGAGGGCCAGCCCACACTCATCAGCCTGACCGACGCCAAGACCCTGTTCCACGAATTCGGGCACGCCCTGCACGGCATGCTTGCGCAATCGACCTATCCTTCGATTTCGGGAACCAATGTCACGCGCGATTTCGTGGAATTTCCCTCCCAGCTTTACGAGCACTGGCTGTTGCGGCCGGAGACGCTCGCCCGCTTCGCGCGGCATGCGGAGACCGGCGCGCCGATTCCGGCCGATCTCGTCGCGCGCATCGGCGCATCGGAAAAATTCAATGTCGGCTGGGAGAAGGTCGAGTTCTGTTCCTCGGCGATCCTCGATCTCGACATGCATCTGATGGCGCTGCCCGAGGATTTCGACATTATCGCCTACGAGCGCGCGCAACTCGACAGGATCGGCATGCCGAAGGAAATCGTGATGCGGCACCGCACGCCGCATTTCGGGCATGTGTTTTCAGGATCGGGCTATGCCTCGGGCTATTATTCCTACCTGTGGTCGGCAGTGCTCGACGCCGATGGCTTTGCCGCCTTCGAGGAAGCAGGCGACGTCTTCGATCCCGCATTGGCGCGCCGTCTGAAAACCCATGTCTACGCCGCAGGCGCCAGCGCGCCGCCGGAAGAAGCTTTTCGCGCGTTTCGCGGGCGCGATCCCGATACGCGCGCGCTCCTGAAGGCGCAGGGCTTCGCATGACGACGGGCGCCCCGACGCGGCGGACAATTATGGGCTCGCTGGCCGCCAGCCTGATCGTTTTTCCTGCGCGCGCGCAGCAGGGGCAAGAAGCGCAGGGATTTCGCGTTCTCGAAGCGCGCAAGACCGGGCTCAAGCTGACGCCAGCCGGCGAGACCGCCGGCTTTGGCTATGACGGCGCGGTTCCCGGCCCCGTTCTGCGCTATAAATACGGCGCCGATGTCGCCGTCAGGCTCGTCAACAGGCTGGACCAGCCGACCAGCCTGCACTGGCAGGGGCTGCTTGGCGACAACGCCAACGATGGCGTCGCCGGCCTCACGCAACAGCCGGTCGCGCCCGGCCAGTCCTACGATTATCGCTTCAAGGCCGATATTCCCGGCCTCTACTTCTACAAGCCCGCCATCCAGCCGCATAATGTCGAGCAGATTTCGCGCGGACTTTGCGGCGTCCTGATTGTCGAGGAGCAATCGCCGCCCGATGTCGACCGCGATCTCGTGATCGTCATTCAGGACTGGAAGCTCGATGCGGCGGGCGCGCTCGCCCTGCCCTTCGGCGAGCCCGGCGCCGGGCGGGTCGGTTCGCTGCTGAGCGCCAATCTCGCGGCGACGCCGCTTGTCGAGGCCGCGCCGCCGGGCGCGCGCGTGCGCCTGCGCATCGTCAACGGCTGTGTCGCGCGTATGGCGGTGGCGGTATTCGACGGCGGCGCGCCGCATTGCATCGCCATCGACGGGCAGGCCTGCGATCCCTTCCAGCTCGTGCGCAATATCGCGCCGATCGCGCCGGGGGCGCGCTTTGAATTCGTCTACGACCTGCCGGCGGCCGGCGGCCCCGATCTTTCGCTCGGCCTTTGGGCGGGACAGGACAAGCCCCGCCTGCCGGTATTCGTTCTCAAGGGCAAGGCGGACGGTATGGGCAAGACCGATGGCATGGGCAAGGCCGATGGCGCAGCCTCGCCCGTCAAACCCCGGCCCGCCTTCGCCGGCCTGCCCGCCAATCCGCGCCTGCCGCCCGAAATACGGCTGGGAGACGCCCGGAAGCTCGAACTCGCGCTGGAGCCGCCAAAGGGCGCAGGCGGCCAATGGACCTTCAACGGACAGCCGCAATCCTACGCCGGCAAGCCGCTGTTTTCGGTCAGGCGCGGGACGCCCGTCTCGATCGGGTTTTCCAACAGATCGGACGCTGCCGTGTCGATGCATGTGCATGGCCATTGCATGCGCCTGCTGCACGACCGCGACGACGGCTGGGAACCCTATTGGCGCAATTCCGTGATCGTGGCCAAGGGAGCGACCAAGCATGTCGCCTTCGTTGCGGGGGCGCCCGGCAAATGGGCCCTGCGCTCGGATGTCGCCGACCAGGAGGCGGCGGGCCTTGCCTGCTGGTTCGAGGTGACATGAGACATGCCTGAGGCGCGCATGAGACATAAGCGCCGTCGGTAACCGAATATCAGTCGTGTTGCGCCAGAAAGTTTGCGGCATCTCCTTCCGAAACGCTCGCATGGCCTATCTCGGACCGCTCGCGCTTATTCTTGTTTCGCTCGTTACGCGCGCGATTTTCGACAAGCTGCTGGCGCTGTCGCCCGACATGGCGCTGGTGGCGCACTGGGCGCAAGCGCAATCCCTGTTCGATCTCACGACAGCCGTCGCGCTTGCCGGCGTCGGCGCCGGACTGACGGTTTTTGCCGCAAGACGCGGATATGACGACACGCAATTGATGCGCGACGCGCTCGTCTGGGGCCTGCTGATCGCCGGCGGCGCCGCACTTGCGCTCGCTGTATTCTCGCCCGTGCTCAACATGCTTGTCGGGCGCGAGGTTGCGCCTTCGGGCGTCGTCGGATTGCTGGCGATAGGCGGCGGGCTGATGTTCACAACGCCCGGCCTGTTCGTCGCCTTCTGGCAGGGGCGGCTCGAACGCGGAAAAATGCTCGCGGCCGGTCTTTTCACGTGGGCGGCGCCGGCGCTTGCCGCCAGCGGCCTGTTCGGGCCGGCGGACATGACGGTTCTGCTTGCCGTCCAGCTTGCGACCCTGACGGTCCTCGCGTTCTTTCTCGTCGCGCCGCTGGCGCGCCAAATCCGCGCGCGCGGCGCAGGGCTGGCGTCATGGCGGAACTCGCCGCTCAAACGCTACATTCCCGCGGGCCTTTCCATCGGCATTCTCAGCCCGTTCTCGATAATGTGGAGCCGCGCCGAACTCGCGCACGGCCTGTCCTGGGACGAGGCCGCGCAATTGCAGGCGCTGTGGCGGGCGAGCGAATGGGTGACGGGGCTGGCGGGCGGGCTGATCCCGCTCGTCTTTCTGCCACGCATGGCGGCGGCGGCGGACCGTGCGGAATTCCTGCGCGAGCTTGTGCGCACATGGCGCATCCTGTGCATTCCCGGCGCGCTTTCGATTGCGGTTTTATGGGCGGGACAGGGCGCGATCATGCCGCTCCTCTATTCCGAGAAATTTCTGATGCCGGCGCTGGCGAGCGGATTGTTTCTGGCGGGCGATGCGCTGCGGCTTGCCTGCTGGGTTCCCCTGCACGGGCTGTTCGCCACCGAAAGAATCAAGGCGGTCGCCATAGGCGAATGGCTGTCGCTGCCGCTCTTTGCCGCGCTTCTCACCGCAAGCGGCGCGCATTCGCTCGTCATCGCCGGCGCCTGCTACGCCGTCGCCTATGCAATCTATCTGAGCTTCAACGTCTGGAGCATTTATCGAACACCCGGACGTTATGCGACTGCGCCTTCCTGAGCATAGCCAGACAACAGACCGGCACTTGCGCCCTGACCGGCGGCGGCGTCATTGCGAGGCGAAAAACGACGGCTCGCGCGCAGCCTCTAACCCGCCCGCAACAGACGCACCGCCTCGTCGCGGCCAAAAATATACAGAAGCAGACGCAGCGCCCTGCCTCGCTCGCCTGTCAGCCCCTCGTCGTCATCAAGGATCGCCCCGGCGTTTTCGCGCGCGAGTTTGAGCAAAGTCCCGTGCGCTGCAAGATCGGCCAGT
>JBKDZW010000184.1:0-17659 GCA_047971685.1 Rhodoblastus sp. | reverse complement strand
TTATCTCAATGATTCTTGAATTGTTGAAATTACGATGAACGAGAAACAAGCCCTCAGCGCCTTTGCCGCACTCTCGCAGGAGACGAGACTCCGTATCGTCCGGTTGCTGGTGACTGCTGGACCGGAAGGCATGTCGGCCGGAGCGATCGGCGAAGCTGTGGATGGCGCGTCGTCGTCGCGCATGTCGTTTCATCTGAGCCATCTCGAACAGGCCGGACTTGTCGAGTCCCGCCGTGAGGGGCGCTCGATCATCTACAGCGCCGCGCTGAACACGCTGTCAGGTCTCGTGGAATTCCTGATGCGCGATTGCTGTCAAGGCCACCCGGACGTCTGCAATCCTGCAATGGCGGCGCTGTCTTCATGCTGCGAGTTCATGAAAGGAATCTCCCGTGCCTGACGGACAAGAGCATCGCGTCTTCTCTGCCGGGTCGCAGCCCAAGGGGACGGTCAGTCCGTTTGCCCTGAAGGTTCTCGGGAGCTTCGAGCGCCCGACCAACGGCTTCCGGTCGAAGAGCTGGGAGGAGTTCGCCCGACCCGGCGCTCCTGTCATGGATTTCGTGTTCACCGTCTGCGACGCCGCTGCCGGCGAAGCCTGCCCGGTCTGGCCCGGCCAGCCCATGACCGCCCATTGGGGGATCGAAGACCCCGCCGCCGTCGAGGGGCCGGACATCCAGAAGGAAGCCGCCTTCGTTGCAGCCTTCCGCTACATGAAGAACCGCATCTCGGCCTTTACGTCCCTGCCGGCCGCCAGTCTCGACAAGGCATCGCTGCGCATGAAGCTGACAGCGACCGGCCAGTCCGATGGCGCGTCGTCTCCACGCAACAGCGCAGCGTGAGGCAGCCATGGACGTCATCATCTACCACAACCCGGATTGCGGCACTTCGCGCAACACCCTGGCGATGATCCGCAATGCAGGCGTCGAGCCGCACGTCGTCGAATATCTGAAGACACCGCCTTCGCGGGACATGCTGATCCAACTCATCGCACGCATGGGCATCCCGGTGCGAGAACTGCTGCGTGAAAAAGGCACGCCCTATGCCGAACTGGGCCTGGGCGACCCGGCGCTGAGCGACGCGCAACTGCTCGACGCCATGATGACGCATCCCATCCTGATCAACCGCCCCATCGTCGTCAGCCCGAAGGGCGTCAAGCTCTGCCGGCCGTCCGAGGACGTGCTCGACCTGTTGCCGCCGCAGCGCGGCGAGTTCGTCAAGGAAGATGGCGAGCGCGTGATCGACGGCCACGGCCGGCGCGTGGCTACGGCCTGAGGGAATTCCATGTCAGCCTTTGAACGCTACCTCACCCTCTGGGTCGCGCTGTGCATCGTGGTCGGTATCGCGCTTGGCCACTTCCTGCCGGGCGCTTTTCATGCCATCGGCGCGATGGAAATTGCCAAGGTCAACCTGCCGGTAGCCGTGCTGATCTGGCTGATGGTCATCCCGATGCTGCTCAAGATCGACTTCGCAGCATTGGGCGAAGTCGGGCGCCACTGGCGCGGCATCGGCGTGACGCTGTTCGTCAACTGGGCTGTGAAGCCCTTCTCGATGGCGCTGTTAGGCTGGTTGTTCATCGGCTGGCTGTTCCGGCCCTATCTGCCGGCGGATCAGATCGACAGCTATATTGCCGGCCTCATCATCCTCGCCGCCGCGCCATGCACGGCCATGGTGTTCGTCTGGTCGAACCTGGCCAAGGGCGAACCGCATTTCACATTGAGCCAGGTCGCCCTCAACGACGCCATCATGGTCGTTGCCTTCGCGCCGATTGTCGGTCTGCTGCTTGGACTGTCCGCCATCACCGTGCCGTGGGGAACGCTGGTCCTGTCGGTCGTGCTCTACATCGTCATTCCCGTCATCATCGCGCAGATCGTCCGTCGCCGGATGCTGGCGAGTGGCGGGCAGGCAGCGTTCGACAGGCTACTTACAAAATTCGGCCCGGTTTCTCTCGTTGCGTTGCTGACGACGCTGGTTCTGCTGTTCGGCTTTCAGGGCGAGCAGATCATCGCGCAGCCGGCGATCATCGGCCTGCTGGCGGCGCCGATCCTGATTCAGGTCTATTTCAACTCCGGTCTTGCCTATCTGCTCAACCGGTTGGCCGGAGAGCAGCATTGCGTGGCCGGCCCCTCGGCGCTGATCGGTGCGTCGAATTTCTTCGAACTGGCGGTTGCCGCCGCCATCAGCCTGTTCGGCTTCCACTCGGGCGCGGCGCTCGCCACGGTGGTCGGCGTGCTGATTGAAGTGCCGGTGATGCTCTCGGTCGTCTGGATCGTGAACCGCTCCAAAGGCTGGTACGAGCGCGGCGGCAAAGTATCAGAACTCGCGAAGGAGCAACGTTGATGCCGGACGATCTTCCCAATCTTGACGTCGCCTGCGTCGATATTCCGGGCATCGACCGGCTGCGCGCAGCGACGCCGTCCACCCATCCACCGCGTATCCTGCTGCTTTACGGCTCGCTTCGCGAAGGATCCTACAGCCGCTTCCTGACATTCGAGGCCGAGCGTCTGCTGAAACATTTCGGAGCGGAAACACGTATCTTCGATCCCTCCGGCCTGCCGCTGCCGGACGGCGTTCCCGTCGATCATCCCAAGGTGCGGGAATTGCGCGATCTCTCGCTCTGGTCGGAGGGGCAGGTCTGGACCAGCCCCGAACGCCATGGTGCGATGACCGCCGTCATGAAAGCGCAGATCGACTGGATTCCGCTTTCCGTCGGCGCAGTCCGCCCGACGCAGGGACGGACCCTTGCGGTGATGCAGGTGTCGGGCGGCTCACAGAGCTTCAACGCGGTCAACCAGATGCGCGTGCTTGGCCGTTGGATGCGCATGGTGACGATCCCCAACCAGTCCTCCGTCGCCAAAGCGTATCAGGAGTTCAACGGGGCCGGCCGGATGAGACCGTCCCCCTATTATGACCGGGTGGTCGATGTGATGGAGGAGCTGGTCAAGTTTACGCTGCTGACGCGCGACGTATCGCTCCACCTGACGGATCGCTATTCCGAGCGAAAGGAAAACACCGAAGCTTTGGCGCGGCGGGTGAACCTGACGGCGGCGACGTGACCAGTATTGTGACGACGTGACCAGTATTGTGACGACGCGGCCAGTAATGTCGTGCAGTAGCGGGCTATCGGCGGACCGTGGCGCGCCCAAGGGGACTCGAACCCCTGTTTTCGCCGTGAAAGGGCGACGTCCTAGACCGCTAGACGATGGGCGCGGGCTCGCGAGGCGAACGGCGCGCTTATACGGCGCGCCGCGCCGCCTTGCAATGCGCGGCCGACAAAAATCGCCCCTGTCGTCCAGCTTTCCTCAATCTGCGCGCGACAGATCGAGAATGCGGGCCTGAACCCTTTCGCGGCCGCCGTAATGGTCGAGCGAGAGGGTGACGGCGAGATGGGCCTGCGCGCCGGCCATTTCCGGCAAAACCGCGTCAAGCCCCGAGGCCGAGGCGCGAAAGGCCATGGCGTCGAGCCTTGCGCCGCCGGGGCCTTGCGCGGTTACGCGAAAATGATCGTCGCCGACGGGAATCACATTGGCGATGCGGTGGCGCGGCAGAACGAAGACCGGCTCCGGCGCGCCCGCCCCGAAGGGGCCGGCGCCGGCGATTGTGTGCAGCAATTGACGGTCGGCGCCGGCGGCGGTGACCGCCGAATCGACGAAGAGCGCGCGATCGGCGCGCGCAGCGGCCACGCGGGACGCCAGTTTCGATTCGAGGAACGCCCTGAATTCCCCGAGTTTTTCGCGCGAAATCGTGATGCCGGCGGCCATGGCGTGGCCGCCGCCCTTGACAAGAACGCCCTCTTCCACCGCCGCGCGAACGGCGCCGCCGAGGTCGACGCCTGAAATCGAGCGGCCCGAGCCCGCGCCCGTCCGGCCATTGAGCGCGACGGCGAAGGCCGGGCGCTGAAAACGCTCCTTGAGCCTGGACGCCACGAGGCCGACGACGCCCGGCGCCCAGTCTTCGCCCGCAACCACGATGGCGGCGCTTTCCGCGCCTGCGCCCAAAGCCAGATCGGCCTCGGCTTGCGCTGCCTCGACGGTGGCGCGTTCGATGGCGCGGCGCTCGTCGTTCAGGCGGTCGAGTTCGGCGGCGATGCGGGCGGCTTCGCCCGGATCTTCGGTCAGCAGCAGTTTGGCGCCGAGCGCGGCGTCGCCAATGCGCCCGCCGGCGTTGATGCGAGGCCCGAGCAGAAAGCCGAGATGCCAGGCCTGCGGCGGACCGGCAAGGCGCGCGACATCCATGAGCGCGGCCAGCCCTTTGCGCGCACGCGAGCGGATGACGGCGAGGCCCTTGACGACGAAGGCGCGGTTGAGGCCGGTGAGCGCGGCGACATCGGCGACCGTCGCCAGCGCCACGAGATCGAGGCTTTGCAGGAGGTTGGGCTCGCCGCGCGCCGGCGTCCAGAAAGCTTGTTTGCGTAAGGCGCGGTTGAGGCCGACCAGCGCCATGAAAACCACGCCCCCCGCGCACAGCGCGCCGAGGCCGGAAAGATCGTCCTGCCGGTTGGGATTGACGACAATGGCGTCGGGCAGGATTTCGGGCGCCTGATGATGGTCGAGCACGATCACGTCGAGCCCGATTTTTTTTGCGCCCGCGATCACCTCGTGCGAGGTGACGCCGCAATCGACCGTGACGAGCAGGCTTGCGCCTCTGGCGCGTAATTCCCCGATCGCCTCGGCATTGGGGCCGTAGCCCTCGAATATGCGGTCGGGGATGTGGACGAGGCGCGGGGCGCCGCATGCGTCGAGATAGGAGGCAAGCAGCGCCGCCGAACAGGCGCCGTCGACATCGTAATCGCCGAAGATGGCGACCGTCTCGCGGTTCTGGACGGCGCGGGCAAGACGCGCGACCGCCGCCTCCATGTCCTGCAAGACGAAGGGATCCGGCATGAGCGTGCGCAGATTGGGGTCGAGATAGCTTGCAGCGTCGTCGATGGCGACGCCCCTGCCCGCGAGAATGCGCGCGAGAATATCGCTGAGACCGTGGCGCTGGACGATGGCGAGCGCGCGCTGTTCGCCCGCGGGATCGAGGCGCGGGCGCCAGGGACGCCCGAGCGCGGAACGCCCGACATCGAGAAACAGGCGCAGATTGGGATCGTTGGTCCGGGTTTCGTTCACACGCGGATATTAAGCCTGCGCTGCGGCCCGCGCGCCGGCCACCGGCGCGAAACCCACAGAAAACGAGATTCTCATGCAGCCGCTTTGATCGTGGCCGCTTCGATTGCGCCCGCTTCGATTGCGAGCGCGCGCCGGAGCGCCGGCCTTGCATGGCAGCGCGCGAGATAGGCTGCAAAAACCGGGCGCGGCTCGACGATCTTGAAGCGCTCGATCCCGAACAGGAGATCGGAGCCGATCATCACGTCGGCTGCGGAGAAGTTTTCGCCGAGAATCCACGGGCCATCCGTCAAGGCGGTCTCCAGCGCGCCGAAAACGCGGTTGAAATCGCCCCGGCCCGCAGACGTCGGCGGCAATTCAAATTTGACGAATTTCTGGGCGAAAGCCGGCTCGATGCGGCCCGGTTCAAAAAACAGCCAGTGAAAATAGCGGCCGCGCAAGGGGTCGCCCATCGCAGGCGCAAGTCCGGCCTCGGGGCAGCGTTCGGCGATATAAGCGCATATGGCGGCGCTTTCGGCGAGTTGCGCCGCGCCGTCCTCGAAGGCCGGCACCTTGCCCATGGGATTGATGCGACGGAAGGCGGGATCGTTCTGGCCGCCGTTGCGGATGTCGACAAGCACGCGCTCGTAAGCGACGCCGGCCTCCTCAAGCATCCAGAGTGTGCGCAGACTGCGGGTTCCAGGCGCCCAGTACAATTTCATCATGCCGCTCGCTCCGTGACAGAAAAAGAACATAACAGGAACATTGTGCCATGTCCAGCCGATCAGGTACGCGATTGGCGCCAAGGGAATTGTCCGCACGATCAAGATAGGCTCGGTTGATGGCCGGAGAATGTGCAAAATCAGGCAATTGTTCGATGACGGCGCTGTTTCGAGCGTCCGCTGCGATCGGCGGACTTGCCGCCGGGGCCTTTGCTCAGTCGCGCAGGGCCACCAGCAGAATGCCGGCGAGAATCAGGCCGACGCCCGCCCAGTTCTTCCAGCTCAGCGCCTCGCCCAGAAAGAATGCGCCGAAGAGCGCGACGAGGACGACCGAGAGCTTGTCGACGGGCGCGACGCGGGCCGCCTCCCCCAATTGCAGCGCGCGGAAATAGCAGAGCCAGGACGCTCCCGTGCCGAGGCCAGACAGCGCCAGAAACAGCCAGGCGCGGCCAGGAACCGGCGTTTGCGCTGCAAAGGCGCCCGAGGCCCACGCCACGAGCCCCGCAAGCGGGAGGACGACCATCGTGCGGATGAAGGTGGCGAGGTTTGAATCGATCCCCGCAACGCCCGCCTTGGCGAATATGGCGGTGAGCGCGGCAAAAGCCGCCGAGCCGAGCGCCCAGTAAAACCAGGGCTGTGCAACGATATGCGCGAACGAGGACATGGCATGCGCGAACGAGGACATGGCGGCGACCTCCCGGTTTTGCGGAATTGTCAGGTTTCGACGCCGCAGCGATAGCAGAAACCGAAGGTTTGGCGCTGTTTGTGACGGTTTTGCCACATTCATGACGAAAGCGGGCCGAATCCGTCGAAACTCGTCCATAAGGCCTGATTCGATGGTTAAATACGGCACGGCGGATGAAAATCCCGGTCTTGCTGTGGGGGCAGGCTTTATGCGGCGATTTTTTGGCGCGGACCGGCGCTACGATGATTGGCGGGTTTTTCGCGCCATCGGTTTCTCGCGTATCGCTGTTTTTTCGCGCGCCATCTTTGCGTCTGTCGCCGCATCCGGCCTGATCTGCGCCGCAGGCGCAGCGCAGGCGCAGACTTTCGCGGCTCAGGCTTTTGCGGTCGACGAGACCCATCTGCTGCCGCGCGTGCTGGCCGACCCCGCCGATCACGACGCCAATTTCGCCTATGCGCGCTCGGCCGCGCTGGCGCGCGATTACGAAGCCGCCATCGCCGCGCTCGAGCGCACCCTGTTTCACAATCCAAGACTCGTGCGCGCCAAATACGAGCTTGGCGTTCTGCATTACCGGATGAAATCCTGGGACATGGCGCTCCGTTATCTCGAGGACGCCCTGAATGCGCGGGATCTCGATCCGAATTTGCGCGCGCGGGCCGAGGTCATGGCGCGCGCCGCCCGCAAGGAGCTCAAACCCTCGCGTCTATACGGCGTGCTGCAATTGGGCGCAGGTTTCAATTCCAATGTTCCGGGCGTCCCTCCGTTCGGCCTCATTCGCGCCAGTGGCGTCGACGTGCTCAATCCCGGCCCCTGGTATCAGCGTAGCGGCGCCAATATTTCCGCGCTCGGCGATGTCAGGCATGTCTACGATTTCGAGAACCAGCGCGGCGATGTCTGGGAGACCAGGGTCGCAGGCATTGGTTCGGCGCAATTGGGTCTGGGCGATCTGAGTTCGTTTCTGGTCGAGGCGACCACGGGCCCGCGCCTGGCGATCACGCCGGAAGCCCTGCCCGAGGCCTCGATCCGCCCCTATGCGATCGGCTCCTACGCGGCCATGGCGCTGGGGCGGCTGGGCTCCAGCGTCGGCGCCGGCGTTTCCGCGCGCCTGCCGTTCGGCAAGGTCTTCCACATCGAGCCCGGTATCGAATGGCGCCATCTCGACATTGCCGCCACAAACCGTTTTCTCAATGTCGCGGCGACGCTCAATTCGGGCGATCTGTGGGTCGGCTCGCTGGCGGCGCGCTGGAGCGCGACAACCCGCCTGACCTTCGACGCGAAAATCCTGTGGGGCCGAAATTCCTCGCAAGCCGATTGGTTGAGTTCGCGGCGCTTCGGTCTCGAAGGGTCTGTGCGTTACGAATTCGATCCGCCGTCGGAGCGCATCGGCTGGCGCTGGTCGGTCACGCCCTTCGTGCGCTACGTCGAGGCGCGGTTCGATGCGCCGGACGTGCTTGTCGACCCCTTCGTGACCCGCGTCGATCGTCAATGGCGGGTGGGGACGCAGCTCGATATGCCGATTACGGAAATGTTCGGCGTCGCCGCGCTCGTGCAATACACGCGCAACGCCTCCAATCTGCCGAATTATCGCTCCAGCTCCTGGTCCGGCCTGATCGGCCCGACCATGCGCTTCTAGGGAGGCGGATATGATGTCGCGTCCGCTCTTTCTTGCCGCTCTCGCGTGCCTTGCCGGCGTCCCGGCCCTTCCTGCGCCTGCCTTTGCGCAAAGCGTCGGCAGCGTCGGCGCCGCAAACCAGCAGGCGACCGGCCAGGCGCCGGGCGCGGCTGCGCGCAATCTCTCGGTCGGCGCCGGCGTCGTGCAGCGCGAGCGCATCCGCACCAATGCAAAGGGCTCCGCGCAGATCGCCTTCAAAGATGCGTCCGCGCTGAACATCGGACGCAACGCCGATGTGACGATCGACAAATTCGTGTACCAGCCGGCCTCCGGCGCCGGCGAAATGACGACCTCGATGACGCGCGGCGCGCTACGGTTCGTCGGCGGCACGGTCAGCCACGGCAATGGCGCGACCATCCGCACGCCCGTCGCCACCGTCGGCGTGCGCGGCGGCATAGCGTCGCTCGATTTCGACCAGACGGGCCATCTGCATGTCGTCCATCATCACGGCATTATCTACGTGACCAATGGCGCGGGCACGGTGCGCCTGCTGCGGTCGGGCTTCGAGATTGTCGTCACGGATTTCAATTCGCCGCCGTCCCCGCCCAGGCGCGTCGGGGCGGCCTATCTCGCCGATCTCATGGCGCGTCTGACGAGCAGGCCAGGCCAGCGCGGCGGCGTGCGCGTTCCGCCAAACGAATCCGAGGCCTCGCGCTACGACATCGGCATCGAACGCCTTGGGGGCGATACGCCGAATTTCGATCTGCCGGCGGCGCGCGACGACGCCGTGCGCGGGCGGACCGGGACGCGGCCCCCGCTCAGGCCGCCGTACGGTTATTGCTCGACCCCCCCGTACTGCTAGAGCGTTTCCGCTTTTCATTGAATCATTGCAGCGCTCTAACTATTTGATTTTCCGTAATTTTGGACGCAAAATCGGTATCCGCTTTTGCTGGAATTGCTTTAGATATGGACTTTCATTGGGTTGTCCATCCGCTCGGTCGAAAGCGGATGGCGGTCGGCTTTCCCGAGCGATTTATCTCGCCGCTTGCTTTTTTAAAGCGACTTATCCAGTCGCTTTCACTTTTGTGCGACTTATCCAGTCGCTTGCTTTTTTTTAAGCGACTTATCCAGTCGCTTTCATGGGCAGCACATTGTGCAGGCGCTCGGAGCCTTCAAAGAAGCGGCGCAAGCCGCGCGCGGCCTGGCGGATGCGCTGCTCGTTCTCGACCAGCGCGAGGCGCACGTAATCGTCGCCATGCTCGCCGAAACCGATGCCCGGCGAGACCGCGACATCGGCCTTTTCGATCAGCAGTTTTGCAAATTCCAGCGAGCCGAGCGCCTTATAGGGCTCGGGGATCGGCACCCAGGCGAACATGGAGGCGGCGGGCGCCGGGATCTGCCAGCCGGCCTGCGCGAGACTCTCGACCATCACGTCGCGGCGGCGCTTGTAGGTGGCGCGCATCTCGACGATGCAATCGTCGGGACCGTTCAGCGCTGCGGCCGCCGCCACCTGGATCGGCGTGAAGGCGCCGTAGTCGAGATAGGATTTCACACGGCCGAGCGCGGCGAGAAGCCGCTCGTTGCCGACGGCAAAGCCCATGCGCCAGCCAGCCATCGAATAGGTTTTCGACATGGAGGTGAATTCCACGGTCATGTCGAAGGCGCCGGGCACCTGGAGGACGGACGGCGGGGGATTGCCGTCGAAATAGACTTCCGCATAAGCGAGATCGGACAGGATGAAAATGTCGTGCTTCTTCGCGAAGGCCACGAGATCCTTGTAAAAATCGAGCGAGGCGACCATGGCGGTCGGGTTGGAGGGATAGCAGACGACGACCGCGATGGGCTTTGGAATCGAATGCATGATCGCGCGTTCCAACGCGACGAAATAATCGGGCGTCGGCTCGGCGGGGACGGAGCGGATGACGCCGCCGGCCATCAGGAAGCCGAAGGCGTGGATCGGATAGGACGGGTTGGGCACGAGCACGACATCGCCGGGCGCGGTGATCGCCTGCGCCATATTGGCGAAGCCTTCCTTCGAGCCGAGAGTGGCGACGACCTGCGTGTCGGGATTGAGTTTTACGTCGAAGCGGCGCGCATAATAGGCGGCTTGCGCGCGGCGCAGGCCGGCGATGCCCTTGGAGGCGGAATAACGGTCGGTGCGCGGCTTGCCGGCGGTCTCCACCAGCTTTTCGACCACATGTTTGGGCGCGGGAAGATCGGGATTGCCCATGCCGAGGTCGATGATGTCGGCGCCGGCGTTGCGAGCCTGCGCCTTAAGCCGATTGACCTGCTCGAAGACGTAAGGCGGCAGACGCCGCACGCGATAGAAATCCGACATAATGTGGCTCGCTTCATCTGGGCGCCTGATAGGGCGCATTCTGCTTTTAGTGTGAAATGGCTGCGGTTTGAATGTCAAAATGCAGCTTTAAATCCGGCTATCTCGCCGTTGCGCGCTTCGCCGGGCGGCGCGCGGCGGGTCTGGCGGCGCCGAAAGCCCGGGCCGCGCGCGCGCGCGGCAGCGGCGGCGGAGTCGAATTTCTTCATGTCCGCAGCAAGTTCGGCCGGTGTTTTGGTCCGCGGGCGATCGACCTGGGGGCCGACAAGAGGCGTGAAATTGAGCTGGCCTTCCGCCGGACGGCTGTTTTTCACGAAGTCCGGCATTTCCTTGTCGCGCGCTGCGGGCCTCCATTTCAGCATGACCGAAAATGGATCTTCGCCGAGCTTGAAGCCCTGGCCGGCGGCGGTCTGCGCCCAGGCCGAGCCGCCCCATACAGAGCCGCCCGGAGCAAGAAGCGCGCCCGAAACGAGCGCAAGCGCCATTGCGACCGCTGATGCGGCCGGCAAAAGCTTGCCGTGCGTCGTCCTCTGGAACTTCATGCCGATGTCGTCTCGAAAATGACGTTCTACACCGTTTTCATCATTGGCCAATACGGTGAATAAAACGCTATTGTGATCGAAACGGGCCGATTTGAGCGGCCTGCCATCAATTTGACCCCTGGAGGATTGAATGAGCGGGGATTCTCACTCGCAGAGCGCGCGCAAGGCAATGGATGCGGCGCAGCCTGCGGCGACGAAAAAATCCACTGCTCGCAGCATGTCCAAAGCCTCCAAATTGGAAACAGCCAAACCGGAAGCATCCAAGCCGGTTGCGTCCGAAAAGAGCGCGCCCGCCTCTGCGCCGGCTTCGCCCCCTGCCCCCGCCCCTACCCCCGCCAAGCCAGGAATCGTTGCGGATCGCGCGGCGATCGCTTTTTCGGAGATGACGCCGGCGGCGGCGGCTTTCGCCGAAACGGTGGAGGCGCTGACGGCGGCCAGCAAGAAGGCGGAAGCGTCCAGACCCGCGCCGGCTTCCGCTGCACGGTCCGGCAAGGCGCAAGCCGCGCCGGAGCCCGAGCCGATTGTCGCGACGATCCCGAATTTCGAGCGTCTGGCCCAGAACGTGTCGCGCATGATGGAGGAAGGTTCGCGTGTGCTGGCCGCCTATATCAAGCCGCTCGAGGCCGGCGAGAATCCGGGCAATTCCTCCAACGAGATCGCCGACGCCGTGCGCTCGCTGGGCAAGGTCGCCGAATATTGGCTGAAGGATCCCAACCGCACTCTGGAGGCGCAGACCGCGATATCGACGCGGTTCATCGACCTCTGGGGCAATACGTTGCGCCGCCTGACCGGCGAGCAGACCACGCCCGTCGTGCCCTACGACGCCCGCGACAAGCGTTTCGCCGATCCGCAATGGCGCGAAAGCCCGATCTTCGATTTTTTGCGGCAGGCTTATACGCTGACCGTGGATTGGGCCAACGAGATGGTGGCGCGCGACGAGGATCTCGATCAGTTGAGCCGCGTGAAAGCCGCCTTCTATGTGCGCCAGATCGCCAGCGCCCTGTCGCCGTCGAATTTTATCGGCACCAACCCCGAACTATTGCGCACGACCTTCAAGGAGGAAGGCGAAAATCTCGTGCGCGGCCTTGGCATGCTGGCCGAAGACATCGAGGCCGGACACGGCGCGTTGCGGCTGCGCCAGTCCGATTCCTCGAAGTTCATACTTGGAGAAAACCTGGCGATTTCGCCCGGCAAGGTCGTGTTGCGCAACGATTTGATCGAACTCATCCAATATGCGCCGACAACGCCGCAGGTTTACAGGCGCCCGCTATTGATCGTGCCGCCGTGGATCAACAAGTTCTACATTCTCGATCTCAATCCCGAAAAGAGCTTCATCAAATGGTGCGTCGACCAGGGACTGACGGTTTTCGTCGTTTCCTGGGTCAATCCGGATGCGCGCCATCGCGACAAGGGCTTCGAGGCCTATATGCGCGAGGGGATTTTCGAGGCCCTGAATATGATTGAAGCCGTGACCGGCGAGCGGCAGGCCGCAGCCATCGGCTATTGCGTCGGCGGCACGCTGATGGCGGCGACGCTCGCCTATATGGCGGCGACCGGCGACGACCGGATTGCGTCGGCCACGCTGTTTACGACGCAGATCGACTTTACCAATCCGGGCGATCTCAAGGTGTTCACCGACGCCGATACGATCGCCAATATCGAAGCCGACATGGCGTCCGCCGGCTATCTCGACGGCTCGCGCATGGCCAATGCCTTCAACATGCTCAGGCCAACAGATCTCATCTGGTCCTTTGTCGTCAACAATTACGTCAAGGGCCAGGCGCCCATGGCCTTCGATCTGTTGACGTGGAACTCCGATTCCACGCGCATGACGCAGGCCAATCATTCCTTCTATTTGCGTGAGTGCTATCTGAAGAATTCTCTCGCGCACGGAGAAATGACGATCGGCAGCGTCAAGCTCGACATGGGCAAGGTGACGATTCCCGTCTACGACCTCGCTGCGCGCGAAGACCATATCGCGCCCGCGAAATCAGCCTTTGAAGGCGCCAAACTGCTGGGCGGCAATGTGCGCTACGTGCTGGCCGGCTCCGGCCATATCGCGGGCGTGGTCAACCCGCCCTACAGTACAAAATATCAATACTGGACCGGCGAAAAGCCTTCCGGCGCCTTCGAGGACTGGGTGAAGAACGCCAGGGAGACGGCGGGCTCGTGGTGGCCGGACTGGCTTGCATGGATGAAGGCCAATGCGCCGGACATGGTTCCCGCGCGCGAGCCCGGCGGCGGCAAGGTCGCAACGCTCGGCGATGCGCCCGGCGAATACGTGCGGGTGCGCAATTAGAGCGCGGCGCATTTTCACGAAAATCGCGTGACACGCTCTATTGCTTCGCTTTACTGCATATCCCGGTTGCAAAGCCTGCAACTTTCGCGGGATTGGCGCTGATTTCCGGAGATTCCCGCCATTGCGCGGGCGGGCGCCGCCCTTGCTCATGACAAAAGGCCGGGCCATGATCGCGGCGCGAATGCCGGCGCACGGCTGCGTCCGGATTTCGCTGGAACCAGAACGACAGGAGTGGCGTACCGATGAAACTCGTCCGTTACGGCAAGGCCGGCAAGGAGAAGCCCGGCATTATCGACGCCAAGGGCAAGCTGCGCGATTGCTCGGCTGTCGTGCCGGACTGGGCGGGCGAATTTCTAGGCAACAAACACATCAAAAAGGTCGCCAAAGCCCTGAAGAACGGCGAGCTGAAATCGGTGTCCGGCGTCCCGCGCATCGGGGCCTGCGTCGGGCGGCCCTGCAATTTCGTCGCGGTCGGGTTGAACTACGCCGACCATGCCGCCGAGTCCAACATGCCGATCCCGACCGAGCCCATTCTCTTCAACAAGGCGCCCAATTGCATCGTCGGCCCCAATGACGATGTCGTAATCCCCCGCGGCTCGAAGAGGACCGATTGGGAAGTCGAACTCGGCATAATTATCGGCAAGAAGGCGTCTTATATTTCGGAAGACGAGGCGCTCGATCATGTTGCGGGCTATTGCCTGGCCAATGACGTGTCCGAGCGCGAGTTCCAGTTGGAGCGCGGCGGCAATTGGATGAAGGGCAAGAGCGCGCCGACCTTCGGGCCGCTCGGGCCGTGGCTTGCGACGCAGGACGAGGTGGGCGATGTGCAGAACCTCGACATGTGGCTCGACGTCAATGGCGCGCGCATGCAGACGGGGTCCACACGCACGATGATCTTCGGCGTCAGGAAGATCGTGTCCTACATCTCGCAGTTCATGACGCTGGAAACGGGCGATGTCATCGTCACCGGCACGCCGCCGGGCGTTGGCGCGGGCAAAAAGCCGCCGGTCTTTCTCAAGGCCGGCGACACGATGCGTCTGGGCATCGACGGGCTCGGCGTGCAGGCGTGCCGTGTCGTCGATTTCGGCAAAGAATAATTTGCGCCAAAAATAATTTGCGCGACAAATGAAATTCGAGGCGGATGAATTCAGCCCGCCCTTTACTTTACAGGCCGAGCATCAACTCGACATTCTGCACGGCCGCCCCGGACGCGCCCTTGCCGAGATTGTCGAGGCGGGCGACCAGCACGGTCTGGCGGCGCGCTTCGTTGGCGTAGACCATCAATTCGAGATCGTTGGTTCCGTTGAGCGCGAGCGCGTCCAGCCTGCCCGAGGCGTCGGGATGGACGACGCGCACATAACGCTGCCCCGCATAATGCTTTTTCAGGACGGCTTCAAAATCGCCGCCCTTCGGCTTGCCGGGCATGGCGTCCAGTTGCAGGGGCGCGCAGACCAGCATGCCCTGCCGGAAATTGCCGACCGAAGGCACGAAAACGGGCCGCGCGGTCAATGCCGACCATTTTACGATTTCGGGAATATGCTTGTGCTCGAACCCCAGCCCATAGGCCTCGAACAGAGGCGCCTCGTGGGTCTCGTAGGCCTCGATCATCTGGCGGCCGCCGCCCGAATAGCCCGATATTGCATTGATGGTCAGCGGATAATCGGCGCCGATCAGACCGGCGTCGACCAGCGGACGCAGCAAGGCAATCGCGCCGGTCGCATAACAACCTGGATTGGATACGTTTTTCGCACGCTCGATGGCCTCGACCTGCCCCCTGACGAGTTCGGGAAAGCCATAGGTCCAGCCATCGGAAACCCGATGGGCGGTCGAGGCGTCGAGAAGGCGCGGTCCGTCCGAGCCAAGACTGTCGACGATGGCCGCCGTCTGGCGCGCCGCAGCGTCGGGCAGGCAGAGAATGGCGAGATCGACCGAAGCCAGAAGCTCGGTTTTCGCGCCAGGATCCTTGCGCCGCTCGGGATCGATGGAGACAAGCTCGACGCCCGTATGCGCGCCGAGTTTTTCCCTGATCTCGAGGCCGGTCGTGCCGGCCTCGCCATCAATAAAGATCTTCGCAGCCATGTGACGCCCTGAATGCGCAAAATTGCCGGGTCTTATAAACCCTCGATGCGCCGATGTCGCGCATCGTTCAATGTTGCACTATCAGGGATATCACGCAGGTTTGGAAGCACGCCGCCCTGCACTCTCGCAGAGGCGCGGCGTGCGCCCGATATCAGCTCAGGTTGGCTGCGATGCCGGCAAACTTGGTCGACAGCGTGGTGCCAAGCGACTTGACGGCGGCGATGATGGCGACGCCGATCAGGGCGGCGATCAGACCATATTCGATGGCCGTGGCGCCGCTTTCGTCTTTCATGAACTTGGAAATGAACTTTGTCATATTGGGGGTCTCCTATGTCAATATTTGACGAGGTGGAAATTACCGTTGACTCGCTGATGAAATGTAAATGCGACAACGAACTAATCGTCACCAATTGTTATTACGCGCCGCCACGGGGCGCATTTCAGGACGTAGACAGCCGGATTTTTGCAAAACAATCGATGGCTGTTGCAAGGTGAGTTCTTGTAATTATCTGGTTTTGTTCAAAATTTTAGAAAAATTTCAAAATCGGGCATGTTTCGCACCGGCCGGGGAACGATTAGGAATCTGGAAATCATCTTTTCATTCGCC
This sequence comes from Rhodoblastus sp., assembly GCA_047971685.1. Taxonomy (GTDB): domain Bacteria; phylum Pseudomonadota; class Alphaproteobacteria; order Rhizobiales; family Beijerinckiaceae; genus JAJXWB01. The sequence goes on along the minus strand of JBKDZW010000184.1, from coordinate 1,697 downwards.
CGTTCCGGCGGGCGCAGGCCAGAGGTGGCCTGAGGAATTCGGGCATTGGGATTTAAGTGAGTTTTCTGCCTTACGGCGGCCATGAAGGCGGCCTGACAGGAGCAGAGATGAGCAACCGCCCCCGCCGGAACGCAGTCCGGCATTTAAGGCGAAGGTGGCGCTGCCGCCGTGAAGGGCGAGAAGATGCAGGCGGAACTGGCGCGACAATGTCGTCGTCGTGCGTGACGCTCGGTGAAGTGCGAGGAGGTTTATACCTGCGCGCCTGCGCCGCAGTCAGCGAGGCCTGGGCCTCGATTGGCCGTTATCTGGCCTTTACAACGCAAGGAAGCCGTATTCGAGCCTTGGCGCCCGGACCCAGGAATATTTCGACGACCTGCCCATGGCGATAGCAGCATAAACGTGGCCGCCGATATGAGGCGTTGCTCCAGTCGAGCTACGCCCTTCCCGCATGACGCCTCATATCGGCGCGGCCACGGAACGATCGGCGGACGATCCACTTATCAGGCGCCGAAGCCTGTTCAGACCAGCGCCGCCACCTCTGACACGCGCCGTTCAATACTGCGCCATCAGGGATATCATGCAATTTCGAGAGCATACCGCCCTGCGCCCCCATGGGCAGGGCGGCGTGCGTCCGATATCAGCTCAGGTTGGCTGCGATTTTGGCAAACTTGGTCGACAGCGTGGTGCCAAGCGACTTGACGGCGGCGATGATGGCGACACCGATCAGGGCGGCGATCAGGCCATATTCGATGGCCGTGGCGCCGCTTTCGTCTTTCATGAACTTGGAAATGAACTTTGTCATTGTCGGGGGCTCCTGTTCCAGTATTCGACGAGGAGCAAGTTACCGACGACTATTTGACGAAATATAAATGCAGATACCTCCCAGGCTCAGGGCTCATTAATCGAGATAGAAGGCGACGTCGATGCAGATCGCGGGGAAGAAGGTGTGAGCGCATCGGTCGCAGCGACGGCGATGCGCCGCCAATCCCTGAGTTTGGCGACAGATTTGCGATTTTGCGGCGCGATCGGCAGTACGTCTTGTCGTATTGGAGCGGCTGTGGGGCGAGTTGTTGTAATTATCTGATTTTGTTGAAAATTTTGTAACAATCCCAAAATTTTGCCTGCCGCGCACCGGGCCGGGATCAATTAAGAATTTGAAGATCGTCTTTCCATTTGCTCACCCAGGCGGCCGCTGGCGCGCCATTGTCGAGCAAACACAGGGCGCCGCCGCCAGAGATGCAAAAGGCGGCCTGCCGGCCGCCAGAGATACACAAAGGGCGGCCTGTCGGCCGCCCGGATATTGCGTATTGAAAAGCGGACAACCAGCCTGTTCCGGCGCATTTTCTTCGTGCGCCGGACGGAAAGGCCGGAATCAGCGCTTGGAGAACTGGAAGGAACGGCGAGCCTTGCGCTTGCCGTACTTCTTGCGCTCGACCACGCGGCTGTCGCGGGTGAGGAAGCCTTCGCGCTTCAGCGCCGGGCGCAGCTCCGGCTCGTAATTGGTCAGCGCGTTGGCTAGCCAGTGGCGCACCGCGCCGGCCTGCCCCGACATGCCGCCGCCGGAGACCGTGACCATGAGTTCGTACTGGCCGACGCGATTGGCGACGTCCAGCGTCTGGGCGATGATCATGCGCAGCTAAGGGCGGGCGAAATAGACGTCGAGCTAGCGGCCGTTGACGGTGGTCTTGCCGGAGCCC
>JBKDZW010000183.1:0-25392 GCA_047971685.1 Rhodoblastus sp. | reverse complement strand
GGCCGGCCCGTCTTCAGCGCATAGCCATCGGCCATGGCCACCGCGGTCGCTTCCTGAAGCCCGAGCACGTAACGGAAATCCGGCGCATCGACCAGCGCGTCCATCAGCGGCATTTCCGTGGAACCGGGATTGCCGAAAATCGTCGTCGCGCCCTCGTCGCGCAGAATATCGAGAAGAATATCGACGGCGCGCACGGTTCCCGACGCTTTTTTCACGCCGTCGGATTTGGCGGCGCTTGCCTTGGTAGCGCTGGCTTTGGACATGACGATCCCCCCGCAATTCAAGAATGCACAATTGTGGATCGCCGCCAGCGCAATTTCAGGTTAAATTTTCGTCATTACGAGAATATTGCGCAATCAATATCTAAGAACAGGCATAAAAATGGAATTGAAAACCACACGGATCGACGCCATCGACCGCAGGATTCTTGCGCGACTACAGCGCGACTCGACGATCCAGAACCAGCAATTGGCGGAGGAAGTGGGCCTTTCCGCTTCGCCCTGCCTGCGTCGCGTGCGCGCGCTGGAAAAAGCGGGAATCATCCGCGGCTATGTCGCCTTGCTCGACGGCCCCTCCATCGGCGCGGGCTTTCTGGCCTATGTCGAAGTGCGGCTGGAGCGTCAGGCCGTCGATCTCAGCGAGCGCTTCGAGAAGGCAGCCCTCGCGCGCGCCGAAATTCTCGAATGCGTGCGCGTGACGGGCGAATACGATTATCTCCTGAAAGTGGCGACGCGCGACATCGAGGCTTTTCATCGCTTCCTGATCGAGACGCTGACGCGCTTCAAGGGGATCGCCAACACCCGCAGTTCGATTGCGCTCAACCGCGTCAAGGAATCGAGCGCGCTGCCCATTGGGCAATGAGCATATCCCGCAAAAGTCTGCGACTTTTGCGGTGGAGATATCAGACAGGTCCGAGCGCGGTCCACAGATCGGCGGCGGCCTTCATGTCGTGGAAGCGTTGCGCGCGTTTGGCGAGCGCTTCCGCATCCATACCCCATAGATTCATCTGCCAGTCTTCATCGACATGAGCGCCAGCCCATGCCGCATCGAGGCCCAGCGCCCCCCTGGCGCAGGCGACGGCGATCAGCGCGGAGCCGGTCAGCGTCGTCATCGAATGCAGCGCCGCAATCCGGAAGGCGGCATCGGGCGCACGGCAATAAAAATCGACCGCCCTGGCGAATGCCTCCATGGCTTGCGCCGGTTGCTGCGCAAACATCACGCCTTCGGCCAGCACGAACCGCGCGCCGAGTTTTTCGCGCGCAAAGGCAAGGACAGGATCCCAGATTTCCGCCTGCATGGCGATCAGACGCGGCGGTTCGCCCGCGCGATAGCAGACGAGATCGGAGCCCGCATATTTCACGATTTCGGCGGCGACCTCGCCAACATCGCGCGCAACGCCGTCGATCGCGGAATTGATCAGCCGCATGACCGGCATGGTCGAGGGATCGATGTCTTCGCCCTGCCCCGCCCATTCGTCGCGAACGAGCTCCGCCGCCGCCTGCGTCGGCAGCGCCAGCGTCGCGCCGGCGGGCGTGCGCACGGCCTTGCCGTCGAGCAGCACGGCATAAGCGCCTTCGCGCAAGACGGCCGTCGCTTCCTTATAGAAGCGCTTGGGCAATTTGCGTTTGCCTTCGCTCTGAACGCCGCGCAGCGGATCGCGTTCGCTGTCGGCCACGAAGAAACCGGAAGGAAGATCGTCCGCCATATCCTGCTCGCTGTCTTGTGCGCTCCAAACTAGGGAATGGCCGGCGCGCGGGCGATCAATTCGTCCAGTTGCGCGAAATCCCCGATGATCGTTTCCGCCCCCGCAGCGCTGAGTTCGCGCGGATCATGATACCCCCAGGCGACGCCGATGGCATGCACGCCGGCCGCCCGCGCCATCGCCATATCGTAGGTCGTGTCGCCGATCATGAAGGCCGCCGCCCGCGCAAGGCCGGTTTCGGCAAGCGCGGCCTCGATCATGTCGGGCGCGGGCTTGGAGGGATGATCGTCCGCCGTCTGCACTGTTGCAAACAATTCCCCCCATCCCGTGCGTGAAAACAGATGGCGCACGCCGCGCCGCGATTTTCCGGTGGCGACGCCCAGCAGCAGATCTTCGTTCGCGCCATACCGCGCAATCGCGTCAAAGGCGCCGGGAAAGAGCGGTTCTTCGTGCAAGGCTCCCGAACGCAGCGCGTTGAACTGGTCCTTGTAGGTCTGCGCCATCGCCGCGGCCTTTTCGTGCGTCCCCACGCCATCGAGTTCGTGCGCCCCCACGCCATCGAGCAATTGCGCGAACGCCTCGTGCAGCGAGAGACCGACGACGGAGAGGCTCGCGCGCCGGTCGGGCGGCGTCAGGCCATGCGCGGCGAAGGTGCGGCGCTGGGCTTCGACGATTCTATCCTGACTGTCGACCAGCGTGCCGTCGAGATCGAAAACCAGCAGGCGCGCGCTCATGCTTCCGGCGCCTCGACAATCGGATCGTATTGCGCGGCGTCGAAGCCGAACATGTCCCATGTCTTGCGCATATGTTCGGGCAAGGGCGCAGTCACGTCGATCGTGCCGCCGGCCGGATGCGGCAGCACGAGGCGGCGCGCCAGCAGATGCAGCTTGCGATCGAGCGCTTCGGGCATGACATGCATGGCGTCGCGCCGTCTGTGATCCTCGCCGCCATATTTGGGATCGCCGAAGATCGGATGGCCGATGGCCTCCGCATGGGCGCGCAATTGATGCGTGCGCCCGGTCAGCGGCTTCATCGACAGCCACGCGCATTTCGGCGCAATCTTGTCGACGGTCGCGTAATAGGTCAGCGAATGCTGGGCGTCGCCCTCGCCATGTCTGGCGACGCGCATCTTTTCGAGTTCGTTGCGTTTGGCTTGCGCGTCTCTCCCAAGCGCGTCTCTCCCAAGCGCGCTGCGCCCGCGCGCGCCGCGCTCGGCCTCCATCCCCGGTCCCTTGGCGAGATAGAGCGAAATGCGTCCCTGCGTCGGTTTCGGCACGCCTTCAACCAGCGCCCAGTAAATCTTCTGCGCCTTGCGCGAACGGAAAGCCTCGCCCAATTGCGCGGCGACCCTGCGGTTTTTCGCGACGAGCAACACGCCGGACGTGTCGCGGTCGAGACGATGCACGAGCACCGGACGATTGCCTTTTTCATCCGCGAGCGAGGCCAGCATGCCGTCGATATGCCGCCTGGCGCCGGAGCCGCCCTGCACCGCCAGCCCCCAGGGCTTGTTGAGCACGAGCACATGCGCGTCCTCGTAGAGAACCATGTCGCGTATGGCCTTGACGTCCTCCGGCAAGACGCGCACGGCGGCCGCAGCGCGCGGGGCTTCCAGGGTCAGCGGCGGCACGCGCACGCTCTCGCCCTCCTCGAGCCGCCTCGCCGTATCGACGCGCTTGCCGTCCACGCGCACTTCGCCCTTGCGCGCGATCTTGGCGAGATGCGACAGCGCCAGCCCCGGAAAGCGCCGCTTGAACCAGCGGTCGAGCCGCATGCCCGCCTCTTCCGGCTCCACGCGCAATGTCTGCACGCCCGTGCGCAATGTCTGCGCCGGCGCGGGCGGGGCCGGCTCCGCATGCTTTTGCGCCGCGCGCTGCTTGCGCTTGTGCGATCCGTTGGTCACGAGGCCATCCGCGCCAGCGCCAGCCCGAGGAAGACGGCGGCGAAAGAGAGCACGAGAGAGGCCAGCACATAGACCGCCGCAAGCGAAAACGCGCCGCGCTCCCACAAGACGCTCACATCGAGCGAAAAACTCGAAAAGGTAGTATAGCCGCCAAGCATGCCCGTCGTCAGAAACAGGCGCAGTTCCTGCGACCACGCCATCTGCGCCTTGAAGGCGAGCCAGCCGGCGAGCAGGCCCATGGCCAGACTGCCGGTTATGTTGACGAACAGAATTCCCCAGGGGAATTCAAATCCGAACAGCCGGCCGCTGACGACGCCGACGCCATGGCGCAGCATGCCGCCAAGGCCTGCGCCGAGAAAAACGAAGAGATAAGCGCTCATGGCGCTTGGTAGCGCAAAGGCGCGGGCCTGTCATTCGTCGCCTTGCCCGCCCCGCTCCTTCCTCAGCTTGGCCCAATAATCCAGCCTCTTGCCGATCTCGCGCTCGAAGCCGCGTTCGACCGGCGCATAAAGGCGCTGGCGGCCGATTTTCTCCGGCCAGTAATCCTGCCCCGAAAAACCGTCGGGCGCGTCATGATCGTAGATATAGCCGGCCCCATAGCCCTCTTCGCGCATCATCCTGGTGGGCGCGTTGAGAATGGTTTTCGGCGGCATGAGCGAGCCATGCGATTTCGCAAGCGCCTGCGCGCGCTTGAAGGCCGTATAGGCGGCGTTGGATTTCGGCGCGCTCGCGCAATAGATCACCGCCTGCGCAATCGCCAGTTCGCCTTCGGGGCTGCCCAGAAAATCGTAGGCGTCCTTGGCGGAATTGGCGACGACCAGCGCCTGCGGATCGGCAAGGCCGATATCCTCGACGGCCATGCGCACCACGCGCCGCGCGATGAACAGGGGATCCTCGCCGCCCTCGAACATGCGCGCGAGATAATAGAGCGCTGCGTCCGGGTCCGAGCCGCGCACGCATTTATGCAGCGCGCTGATGAGATTGTAATGGCCTTCCTGCGCCTTGTCGTAGATCGGAGCGCGCCGCTGCACGATGTCCGAGAGTTTCTCACGGTCGAAAACTTCGCCCTCGCGCGCGGCCCGCCAGAGTTCTTCGGCAAGCGTCAGCGCCGCCCGTCCGTCGCCATCGGCCATGGCGATCAGCGCCATGCGGGCGTCCGCATCGAGCGGCAGCGCGCGCGATTCTGCCGCCTCTGCGCGCGCCAGAAGCTGTTCGAGCGCAGCCTCGTCGAGCGCACGGAACGTCATGACGCGGGCGCGCGACAGCAGCGCGGCGTTGAGCTCGAACGACGGATTTTCGGTCGTCGCGCCGATCAGCGTGATCGTTCCATCCTCCATGACGGGCAGAAAGGAATCCTGCTGCGCACGATTGAAACGATGGATTTCGTCGACGAACAGAAGCGTGCCCTTGCCCATGGCGCGGCGTGCGCGCGCTTCCTCGAATGTCTTTTTCAGTTCGGCGACGCCTGAGAAAATCGCCGATATCTGTACGAAAGCAAGATCGGTCCCATGCGCAAGCAGGCGTGCGACCGTCGTCTTGCCTGTGCCCGGAGGCCCCCAGAAAACAAGGCTTCCAAGCGCGCCCGCATCGACCAGGCGGGTCAAGGCGCCGTTGGCGCCAAGCAGATGGTCTTGACCGGAAACCTCGTCTAAAGCCTGCGGACGCAAGCGATCGGCGAGCGGACGCGGCGCGCCACTTTCAAATCCTGCATGCGCAAATAAATCGCTCATCGCCGCGAAACCTTTGATTTCCATGAGCTGTAGCTTGATGAGGCGCGTAACTTCAATGCAACGACGCAATCATTATTTAGTTGTATCGTTTGGGAACCCATTACGAATCAAAGTTTTTAAGGCATTCTCGCATCCAAGTTGCGTTCCCCCACGTGAGTTGCGTTTCCGACAATTGAAGAACAGGTTGCTCAAAATGCGGACAATCGCCTTCGTCACACAGAAGGGCGGCTCAGGGAAGAGTACGCTCGCCTCCTGCATCGCCGTGGCGGCGCAAGAGGCTGGAGAGCGTGTCTTTGTCATCGACATGGACCCGTTGGCTTCACTCATCAACTGGGCTACGGCCCGCGGCGAAAAGGACATCGCCGTGGAGGCCGTGCCGACAGCCAAGCTCAAGCCCGTGCTTGCCGCCCTCGAAAAGAAGGGCGTGACTCTCGTCATCATCGACACGCCCGGCGCGGACGATGTCGCGATGATGGCGGCGGTCAAGGCTGCCGATCTGTGCATCGTGCCCGCCCGCCCCAACGCCTTCGATCTCTGGGCGAGCGAGAAGACGCGCAAGGCCGTCAAGACGGCCGGCCGCGATTACGCCTTCCTGCTCAACCAGTGCCCGCCTGCCCAGCAGAGCGCCCGCGTCGAGACCGGCGTGAAGACGCTAGAAGCTCTGGGCGGCCTGCTCACGCCGCTCGTCTCGGCGCGCGTCGATTTTCAGGAGGCCGCGCGTCAGGGCTGGGGCGTCACGGAGATCGCGCCGTCGGGCGCCGCTGCGGATGAAATCCGCTCACTGTGGACCTCCATCAAGCGGCGCCTCAACAAGGCGGTCGCCCAGCGCAAAGTCGCCGCCGCCGGCAAGTCCCGGAAGGCCGCAGCCTGAAACTCAAGCCTTCCTCCGTCAAACCGGAGGAAGGCCTGATTGACGGGCGTCGCCTGCTTCGCAAAATTTCGGCCCTGGATCGGATGGACAGCCTGTCGAGACCCCATCCAGGAGCGCGTTCAGAAATCCAGGAGCGCGTTCAGCAAAAGTGTTGGCGGTTTTGCGCCCGAACGCGCGAAAACCCACAGAACCCGAGCAAATGAAGCGAATGGGAATTCGCCGGATTTGCTCTAGCCGCCAAAGACGCTCGTAAGAGTCTGGCCGCCGCGATTGATCGTGACCTTCCAGTAATAGTGGCGCTTGCCGACCGCGCGTTCGAGATCGCGCGTCGTTTCGATATTCGAGTCATTGATCGCCACAACGATGTCGCCACGCTGGAAATTGAACGCAGCCGCCTGCGAATCCGGCTCGACCTTGGCGACCACCACGCCCTTGCCCGTCGCATCCACCGAATATTCCTCCGCCGTCGCCGGCGACAGATTGACCAGCGTTGCGCCCGTGAACGGCGATGGCGTTGTGATCGTTACGGGATCGCGCGCGGGCGTCTCGGGCGCAGGGAGGAGTTTGATGGAGATTTGCATCTTCTTGCCCTGACGCAGCACGCTCAGATCGGATGCGCCCCCAATCGCCTTGGTGCCGAGCCGATAGCCGAGCGCCTCGGGATCGTCGATCGCCTGTCCGTCGACCGCCATGATGACGTCGCCGCGCTTGAGGCCGGCTTCGGCCGCAGGCCCCTTCGGGTTCGTGTCCGCAACCAGCGCGCCGATGGGGCGGTCCAGCCCGATGGAATCGGCGATTTCCTTGGACACCGTCTGTAGCGAGGCGCCAAGCCAGGGCCGGCGCACCTGCTTGCCGCCGCTTTTGGCGGTGGCGACCACGATCTTGACCATATTGACGGGAATGGCGAAGCCGATGCCGACCGAGCCGCCCGATTTCGAGAAGATCGCGGAATTGATGCCGATCAGCCGCGCCTTGGTGTCGACCAGCGCACCGCCGGAATTGCCGGGATTGATGGCTGCGTCCGTCTGAATGAAGAAGCCGTAGTCCGAGATGCCGACCTGCGTACGCGCCAACGCCGAAACAATGCCCTGCGTAACGGTCTGGCCGACGCCGAACGGATTGCCGATGGCCAGCACCAGGTCGCCGACCTCGAGCGTGTCGGAATCGCCGAGTTCGAGCGCCGGCAGATTGCTTCCGCCCTTCAGCCGCAACACCGCAAGATCGGTGCGCGGATCGCGCAACACGATTTCGGCGGGAAACTCGCGGTGGTCGTGCATCGCCACCTTCACTTCGGTCATGTTCTCGATGACATGATTGTTGGTGACGACAAGTCCGTCCGCCTCGACGATGACGCCCGACCCCAGGGATTGCGCGGTTCGCGCGCGCGGGCTCTGGCCGCCGCCGAAAAACCGGCGGAAGACCGGATCGTCGAACAAGGGATTGCGCGGCATGGATTCGACGCGCGACGCATAGACATTGACGACCGCAGGCGCGGCCTTCTTGACCGTCGCCGAAAAGGACAGCAGCGCCTCGGCGCGCGTCTGCGGCGCCACCCGTTCGATAAGGCCCTGGGCGGAGGCGCCCGAAACCGTCGCCCCCCAGATCGCACTAAGGCCGAACAGCGCGGCAAGGCCTGCGCGAAGCGATTTATTCATCGTGAAGCACTCCCGTTCCTTGCAACGATATAAGGGCAATCAGAATGGCGACAAAGTGGTCAAGCACACAGGACCGCAATCGCCCTCAAACGACGAAGTAGATTGCATGGAGCGGCTGCGCCCGCCCCCGCACGGCCGGCGTCTCGACCACGCGCCAACAGCGCCCGCATTCCGCGAGCAGCCCCTCGAAGGCGGCGTTCCTGTCCGCCGACCACAGCGCCAGCACGCCGCCCCCGACCAGCGCGCCGCAGGCCCGCGCCAGCCCCGCCCCGGTGTAAAGGCTGGCGTTGCCGGCCAGCATGACGGCGCCGGGGCCATTGTCCGTATCGAGCAGAATGGCGTCGTAGGCAGCGCCTGCAACAAGGGCCTGCGCGACATCGCCGATATGAATGCCGACGCGGGGATCATCGAGCGGGCGCCCGGCTTGCGCTGCAAGGGGTCCGCGATTCCAGGCGACGATTTCAGGCGCGATTTCCGCAACCTCTATTCTGGCGTCCGCAGGCGCGACATCGAGCGCAGCGCGCAGGGTGAAGCCCATGCCGAGACCGCCGATCAGAACGCGCGGCGCGGGCCGGCCAGCCAGCAGCCTCAACGTCTCGGAGGCAAAAAACTCCTCGGAGGCGTGCGCGCGGTTGGACATGAGATCCCAGCCGTTGCAGCGGATTTCAAAAACGCCGGCCTTTTCGCGCAACACGAGTTCGTCGCCTGTCGCGGTCGTTGCGCGTGAAATTTCAGCCCATAGCTCCAATTTCAGCCCATAACTTCATGACGGCCTCAAAACAAAAGACGGACGCAAGCGCCCGCCTTTGGCTCGCGAGCCTTCAGGCCCGCATATGCGACAGCAAGCCTGAAGGCTCGCGCGCCGACTTATGCCGCGTCCTGCTCGTCGTCCTCGCCGGCGCTCTGAACCGGGCCGGAATCCTGGCCCTTGGCGCTCTCGTCGCGGTCGACGAATTCGATGACGGCCATCGCGGCATTGTCGCCGTAACGGAAGCCCGCCTTCAGCACGCGGGTGTAGCCGCCGTTGCGCTCCTTGTAACGCGGGCCCAGAACGTCGAACAATTTCCTGACGAGGGCTACGTCCTTGATCTGCGCGATCGCCTGACGACGGGCGTGCAGGTCGCCGCGTTTGCCGAGCGTGACCAGCTTCTCGACGACCGGACGCAGATCCTTGGCCTTCGGCAGCGTGGTGACGATCTGCTCATGCTTGATGAGCGCGCACGCCATGTTCGCGAACATGGCCTTGCGATGCTCGGCGGTACGGTTGAAGCGGCGCTTTGCGCGACCGTGGTACATGGCTTTCTCCTTCCCGGGTCTGCGACCGCCGTGCCAAGGTACGGTCGCTCTCTTGAGTTTTGCGCCCGCAGCCGGGCGCAAAGCGCAATCTCAGTAATGCTCTTCAAAACGCTTGGCGAGCTCGTCGATGTTTTCCGGCGGCCAGCCCGTGACTTCCATGCCAAGGTGCAGGCCCATCTGCGCCAGCACTTCCTTGATCTCGTTGAGCGACTTGCGGCCGAAGTTCGGCGTGCGCAGCATCTCGGCTTCGGTCTTCTGGATGAGATCGCCGATATAGACGATGTTGTCGTTCTTCAGGCAGTTCGCCGAACGCACCGACAATTCCAGTTCGTCGACCTTCTTGAGCAGCGCCGGGTTGAAGGCAAGCTCCGGGATAGAGGTCGCGGCCTCTTCGCGGCGCGGCTCCTCGAAATTCACGAAGACGTTGAGCTGGTCCTGCAGGATGCGGGCGGCGTAGGCGACCGAATCCTCGGGCGAAATGCCGCCATTGGTCTCGACCGTCATCGTCAGCTTGTCATAGTCGAGAACCTGACCCTCGCGGGTGTTCTCGATGCGGTAGCTGACCTTCTTGACCGGCGAATAGAGGCTGTCGACGGGAATGAGGCCGATGGGCGCGTCCTCGGCGCGGTTGCGCTCGGCCGGCACGTAGCCCTTGCCGGTGTCGATCGTGAATTCCATGCGGATTTCGGCGCCGTCGTCGAGCGTGCAGATCACGAGGTCGGGGTTGAGAACCTGAACGTCGCCGGGCGTGGCGATATCGGCCGCCGTCACCTGGCCGGGGCCCTGCTTCTTCAAGGTCATGCGCTTGGGGCCTTCGCCCTGCATCTTGATGGCGATGTCCTTGATATTGAGAACGATGTCGGTCACGTCCTCGCGCACGCCCGGAATGGACGAGAATACATGCAGCACGCCGTCGATGTGGACGGATGTGATCGCCGCGCCCTGCAACGAGGACAGGAGGATGCGGCGCAGCGCATTGCCGAGCGTGAGGCCGAAGCCCCGCTCCAGCGGCTCGGCCACGATGGTGGCGATACGCTTGGGATCGTCGCCGAGCGCGATCTCGAGCTTGTTCGGCTTGATCAGTTCTTGCCAGTTCTTCTGAATGGTCATTGCTTTGCCTTTCGGAGCGATGCGCCGGCATTTCGGTCCGTCGACCCTGGCTTGGGCGCTTCAACACGCGGCATGCGCGAAACCCGTCGGTTTTCGCGCATGCAATCGTAATAATCAGACGCGGCGGCGCTTGCGCGGCCGGCACCCGTTGTGCGGGATCGGCGTCACGTCGCGGATCGAGGTGACGGTGAAGCCCGCCGCCTGCAATGCGCGCAGCGCCGATTCACGGCCGGAGCCCGGCCCGGAGACTTCGACCTCAAGCGTGCGCATGCCATGTTCGGCGGCCTTGCGGGCGGCGTCCTCGGCGGCCATCTGCGCGGCGTAAGGGGTCGATTTGCGCGAGCCCTTGAAGCCCATGGTGCCGGCAGACGACCAGGAGATCGTATTGCCCTGCGCGTCGGTGATCGTGATCATCGTATTGTTGAACGACGAATTCACATGCGCCACGCCCGAAACGATATTCTTGCGTTCGCGGCGGCGGACGCGGGTTGCTTCTTTTGCCATTTCTTTCAGTCCTTCTGGCGCGCCCGTGGTTCCAGGCGCTCGGGATGCGACCGGCCGAGCCGATCAGGTGTTCCCCGCTTGCGCGGGACAAGCCGGAACCGTCATTGCAAGGGGCCAGGCCGGCTATCGCCGACTTCTTACCGGGCTCGCGATGACAATCGGAAATTATTTCTTCTTGCCGGCGATCGGCTTGGCCTTGCCCTTGCGGGTGCGGGCGTTGGTTTGGGTACGCTGGCCGCGAACCGGAAGCTGGCGGCGATGGCGCAGGCCGCGATAGCAGCCAAGGTCCATGAGGCGCTTGATGTTCATCGCGACATCGCGGCGCAGATCGCCTTCCACGAGATAATCGCGGTCGATGGCCTCGCGAATCTGCAACACTTCCGCGTCGGTCAGTTGCGACACGCGGCGTTCGTCGGGGATCGAGACCTTCTCGCAGATTTCCTTCGCCTTCTGGGCGCCGATGCCGTGGATGTACTGAAGGGCGATGACGACGCGCTTGTTCGTCGGAATATTGACGCCGGCTATACGAGCCATTTCATCTCTCCATGTGGGAAGCGCAAACGATTCCGCAAGCGCTTCGGCTTGTTGTCCCCGCGTCCGGTGGAGGCCGGCCCTTGCGGGTGGTTATCCCGAAACATAAAAGCCCGCGTCCCCTGGAAGGGGCCGGGCGAGCGTCGCTTCGGATGGCGGGTGTTTACGGGGGATGGCGACGCGGGTCAAGGGGCGTCAAGGCCGCCTGAGCGTGTTTTGCAGAGCGCGTTCAGCAAAAGTGTGAGCGGTTTTGCGTCCGAACGCGCGGTAAATGAACCAACGTAAGCGCGTTCAGCAAAAATGTGAGCGGTTTTGCATCCGAACGCGCGGCAAATCAAAGAACCCGAGCAAATGAGCCGAATGGGAGCTCGCCGAATTTGCTCTGGAGCAATTCCAGCAAAAGCGGATACCGATTTTGCGTCCAAAATTGCGGAAAACCAAATAGTTAGAGCGTTGTAATGATTCAATGAAAAGTGGAAACGCTCTAGGGAAGCTCCAGAAGCGATCTCCTCGCAGGGAGCCTTGCGGGGCTCCCGACGGCAACGCTTCGGCCGGCGCCCGTATGTGCGCCGAAACATAAAGATTAAAACGTATTTATATCGTATTCGCAGCGACATGCACGAATTGTTCAAAACTCACAGCTAATTTGACCCAATTCCCCTTCCGGCGGCAACGACCGGAAATAGACATGCATTGAACGCAGAGCAGTCAATAGAATTTTTAGGAAAAGGCAGGAGCCATGACTTCTTCAAATTGGTTTTCCCGTGCGTCAAAAAAATTCCTCCGCAACAGTGAAGGGGGCATCGCCCTTCTTTTCGCCGTCAGCCTCGTCCCCGCCCTGGGAGCGATGGGCCTCGCCATCGACAGCACGAACGTCTCCGCCGCAACGACGCGGATACAGCAGGCGACGGACGCCGCCTCGTTGGCCATCGCCAGCGGCATGCGCAACGGCATGTCCCTTCCCGAAGCGACCGCTGCGGGCGCCAAAATCTACAAATCCAATCTGGGCGCTTTGGCGACAAGCGAACCATCGATCACCATCACCCAGAATGGAGAGACCTTCAAAGCGGTCGTGCAGGGAACGATCAGCGTCCCGTCGATCGTCAAGAAGATGTTCGCTTCGACCCCCATGTCCGTGTCGCGCGCATCAACCGCTCGGTCCGTCGCGGGGACGCCTGTCAGCCAGAACTTTGTCGGCAAAGGCGATATTACCGGCACGGGCCTGGAATGGGACGACCCCTATTATCGCGCCAACACCAATAAAGCTCAGGTTCTTGATAAGTATATCGACTGCGACGCAGGGCAGTGGTATAATATACTTTCGGATGGTGGGTTGCAAATCAACGGACTTTGCGAAAACGGCGGCGATTCCGCAAATAATGGAAAGGCATTTTATAAATTACAAATCAACGTGCCCAACCACGATATCGTTCTTGACGGAATGGAAAGCGTAAACAGCAAAAAAATCGTCAAAAATGTATTTCGTGTCGATGGCGTAGATGTATCGAAGGGCGATTCTTCGGCCAAGAACGGCTGCTGTCTGCCGTGGGTCGGAGGCCCCATGTACAGCGTTATTGCAGGCTCGCCCAGCAAGTTCACGATCACGGCGGCATCGGATGTAGTCGCATATCCGGGCCAAAGCACCTGGGGGATCATTCTCTCGAACGGAAACTGGAATATCCAGATCAACATCGGGCATGCGGGATCCAACATCAGCGTCAGCGCCAAGACAGCCGGCATGTGCGGCACTCCTGGCGGCGTTCTGGGGCAGATCATGTCCGGCATGACGCCGGACCTCAACAAGGTCGCAGGCCCCAAGACCGTAGGAACAGAATACAATTGGACGCCGATCTGCACTGGCGTGGCCGGCTACAATAGTGGATCGATCGCCCGTTTGACCAACTGAACCGGGCCCATCCGGCTTTCCGCAAGCCGTCATTAGAGCGCGTTCAGCAAAAGTGTGAGCGGTTTTGCGTCCGTACGCGCGACAAAGCCAAGAGCGCGTCACATTTTAACAAAAATCGTGTGACGCGCTCTATTCTGCTGTTTTCACAACATATTATGATCGCAAAAATTTGGGTCTTTCGGGGCGAGCGCCCCTACCCCGCCAGCGCCCCGTTGATCGCCTTGGTCACGGCGTCGATCGGCGCCATGCCGTCAACAGTCTTCAATTCGCCAATCCCCGCATAATAGGCGGACACCGGCGCGGTCTGTTCGCGGTAGGCGTCGAGGCGGATCTTGAAGCTCTCGGGATTGTCGTCGGCGCGCACCGCGCCGCCGGCCGCGATCGTCTCTTTCGCGCGGTTCTCGATACGCGCGAGCAGCGCTTTTTCGTCGACCTTGAGTTCGACGACGGCGTCGAGCTGCATCTTTTCATCGTCAAGCAGCTTCGTCAGCGCCTCGGCCTGCGCAACCGTGCGCGGAAACCCGTCGAGAATGAAACCCTTGGAAGCATCGGCCTGTTCAATGCGGTCCTTGATGATGCCGATCACGATATCGTCGGAGACAAGACCGCCGGCGTCCATCACCGCCTTGGCCTTGAGGCCGACCGGCGTTCCCGCCTTCACCGCCGCGCGCAGCATGTCGCCGGTGGAGAGCTGGGGAATGCCGAACTTCTCGACCAGACGGGCGGCCTGCGTGCCCTTGCCCGCGCCGGGCGGTCCCAGAAGTATCAGCCTCATTTTTTCCTCCCACGCAGCTTGGCCTTGCGGACAAGCCCTTCATATTGATGCGCCTGGAGATGGCCATGCACCTGGGCCACCGTGTCCATGGTCACGCTCACGACAATGAGCAGCGACGTGCCGCCGAAATAAAACGGCATCTTCGCCTGGGAAATTAGCAATTCGGGTATGAGGCAGATGACGGCGAGATAGGCCGCGCCGATCACGGTCACGCGCATCAGAACCTGGTCGATATATTGCGCCGTGCGCTCGCCCGGGCGAATGCCGGGAATGAAGCCGCCGTGCTTCTTGAGATTGTCGGCGGTGTCCACCGGATTGAACACGATGGCCGTATAGAAGAAGGCGAAGAACACGATCAGCGCCACATAGAGCAGCATGTAGAGCGGGCGCCCATGGCCCAGCAACTGGCCGATCGTCGCCATTATGCCGGTCGAGCCCGCGCTTTCCGAGAAATTGGCGATGGTCGTCGGCAGCAGCAGCAGCGACGAGGCGAAGATCGGCGGAATGACGCCCGAAGTATTCAGCTTCAGCGGCAGGAACGAGGTCTGGCCCTCGTAGACGCGATTGCCGTGCTGGCGCTTGGGATAGGTGATGAGCAGACGGCGCTGCGCGCGCTCCATGAACACGATGAAGGCGACGACCACGACCGACATCACAAGCACGGCCAGGATGATGCCCGTGGAAATCGCGCCCTGGCGGCCGAGTTCCAGCGTGCTGGCGATGGCCGAGGGGAAGGCCGCGACGATACCGGCGAAAATGATGAGCGACGAGCCGTTGCCGATGCCGCGGCTGGTGATCTGCTCGCCAAGCCACATCAGGAACATCGTGCCGCCCATCAGGGTCAGCACGGTCGAGATACGGAAGAACCAGCCGGGATCGGTCACCACGCCCTGCTGCCCCTCGAGCCCTATCGCCATGCCATAGGCCTGGAAGGCCGCCAGCACGACGGTGAGATAGCGCGTGTACTGGTTGAGCACCTTCTGTCCGCTCTCGCCTTCCTTCTTGATCGCTTCGAGCGAAGGCATGACCGAGGTCAGGAGCTGGATGATGATCGACGCCGAAATATACGGCATGATGTTGAGCGCGAAGATCGCCATGCGCTGCACGGCGCCGCCGGCGAACATGTTGAACAATTCGAGCACGCCCTGGCTCTTGCCGAGGAACGAATTGGCGAAGGCTTCGGGGTCGATGCCGGGCAGCGGAATATAGGTGCCCGCGCGGTAGACGATGAGCGCGCCCAGCGTGAACCAGATGCGCTTCTTCAACTCGTCGGCCTTGGAGAAGGCGGACCAATTGACGTTGGCGGCAAGTTGTTCGGCGGCTGACGCCATGGATCGTCCCCGGGTTGCGCTCAGACCTGAACGGCGCGGCGCATCAAGAAAAAAAAACGGAGCGAAGGACGCCTGTCCCGCGCTCCGCCGATATATTCGCTTTCTCCACGCAATTCCATGCGTGAAAAATCAGGCGGAGGGAGCCTCGGCCGCAGCCGCCAGCAGCTTGACCGAGCCGCCAGCCTTCTCGATCGCCGCCTGCGCCGATTTGGACGCAGCCGCAACCTCGAAAGCAAGCTTGGCCTTCAGCTCGCCCTGCCCGAGAATCTTCACACCGTCGCGCGCCTTGGTCAGCACGCCGGCCGCCAGAAGCGATTCGAGCGTGACCGCCTTGGAGGCGTCGAGCTTGCCCGCATCCACCGCCTGCTGCACGCGGCCGAGATTGACCTCGTTGTAGTCGATGGAGAAGGGATTCCAGAAGCCGCGCTTCGGCAAGCGGCGATGCAGCGGCATCTGGCCGCCTTCAAAGCCCTTGATGGCGACGCCGGTGCGGGCCTTCTGGCCCTTCACGCCGCGTCCGCCGGTCTTGCCCTTGCCCGAGCCGATGCCGCGTCCCACGCGCATCCGGTTCTTGGAAGAACCCGGATTGTCGGAAATGCCGTTGAGTTTCATCGGCCCCTCCTCACTTGGCGTCGACGACGCGCACGAGGTGCGCGACGGTGGCGACCATGCCGCGGACATCGGGCGTGTCCTTGAGCGTGGACTGGCGGCCGATCTTGTTGAGGCCGAGGCCTTTCAAGGTCTGACGCTGAAAGGCCGGGCGGCCGATCGGGCTTTTGGTCTGTTCGACCGTGATCGTCTTGCTGCTCATCTTGGCCCCCTATCAGGAATCAGCGGCCTCGGCCTCACCGCCGGGGCGACGGGCCTGAAGCGTGGAGACCTTGATCGAACGGCGGGCCGCCACCTGGCGCGGGGAATCCTCGCGGCCAAGCGCGTCAAACGTCGCCCGGATCATGTTGTAGGGGTTGGACGAGCCCTGCGATTTCGCAACGACATCGTGCATGCCGAGCGTCTCGAAGATCGCGCGCATCGGGCCGCCCGCGATGATGCGCGTGCCGGCGGGAGCGGCGCGCAGAATCACGCGGCCCGCGCCATGGCGGCCGGCGACGTCGTGATGCAGCGTGCGGCCCTCGCGCAGCGGGACGCGGATCAGCGCTCGCTTGGCGGCTTCCGTCGCCTTGCGTATGGCTTCCGGCAATTCGCGCGCCTTGCCGTGGCCGTAGCCGACACGGCCCTTCTGGTCGCCGACGACGACGAGCGCGGCGAAGCCGAAGCGCCGGCCGCCCTTCACCACCTTGGCGACGCGGTTGATGTGGACGAGGCGATCCACGAATTCCGAATCGCGCTCCTCGCGGTCGCGCTCGCGACCGCGGCCGCGACCGCCCTCTCTGTTGGGTTCAGCCATTCTCTCTTTCCGTCACTTGCGCGGAACGCAACATTGCGCCCGCTCGCTTCGAAACCAATTACGCGAGCCAACGGATCGCGTTTAAAATCAAACACGCGAACCCCGGAGGTTCGCGCGCATGTCGATCGCGGACCTTATGACCCGAATGCGATCAGAATTCCAGCCCGCCTTCGCGCGCGCCGTCGGCCAGCGCTTTCACGCGGCCGTGGTACATGTAGCCGCCGCGATCGAACACGACGTTCTTCACACCCTTGGCGACAGCGCGCTCGGCGAGCAGCTTGCCGATTTCCTTGGCGGCGGCGACCGTTGCGCCCGTTTTCAGCGCTTCGCGCTTGTCCTTCTCCAGCGAGGAGGCCGCAACGATCGTCGCGCCCTTCTCGTCGTCGATGATCTGAGCATAGCTCTGCTTCGACGAGCGGAACACGGAAAGCCGCGGCTTGCCGTAGGCGCGCGCGCGGATCGAGCGGCGGACGCGCGCAACGCGACGTTCCTGAGCCTTGTTGTCCTTGGCCATGGCCGATCCTTACTTCTTCTTGCCTTCCTTGCGGAAGATGAATTCGTCTGAATACCTGACGCCCTTGCCCTTGTAAGGCTCGGGGCCGCGATAGGAGCGGATCTCGGCGGCGACCTGGCCGACCTGGCGCTTGTCGATGCCAGACACCGTGATTTCCGTGGGCCTGGGCGTTGCAATCGCAATGCCGGCCGGGATCGGATAATTCACGTCGTGGCTGAAACCCAGCGACAATTGCAGGTTCTTGCCGGCGACCGCAGCCTTGTAGCCGACGCCGGTGATTTCGAGCTTCTTCTCGAAACCATCGGTGACGCCCACCACCAGATTGTTCACCTGGGCGCGCGAAGTGCCCCAAAGCGCACGGGCGCGTTTGCTTTCGTTGCGCGGGTCGACCTTGATTTCATTGTTCTCGAACTTCACGTCGACGTCGTCGGGAACGACGAAGGAGAGTTCGCCTTTGGCGCCCTTGACCGAGACCTTCTGGCCTTCGATCTTGGCGGTGACGCCCGCAGGGACGATCACTGGCTTCTTGCCAATACGAGACATTTTCTTTTCCTCTCGCGGTCCGGTCAGAAGACCTTGCAGAGAACTTCGCCGCCGACATTCGCCTCACGGGCCGCATGGTCCGCCATGACGCCCTTCGGTGTCGAAACGATGGTGATGCCGAGCCCGTTGGCCACGCGCGGCATGGCGCCGACGGCGGCGTAAACGCGACGGCCCGGCTTCGAGACGCGCTCGATGGTCCGGATGACCGGTTGACCCTCGAAATATTTCAGCTCGATCTCGAATTCCGTGCGGCCATTGCCGAACTCGGTCATCGAATAGCCGCGAATGTAGCCCTCGTCCTTGAGAACGTCGAGCACGTTGCCGCGCAGGCGCGAGCCGGGCGTGGAAACCTTGTTCTTGCGGCGCATCTGCGCGTTGCGGATGCGGGTGAGCATATCGCCCAATGGATCTGTCATCGACATGGGCGCCTCCTCACCAGCTCGACTTCACGAGGCCGGGGACCAGCCCCTTGGACCCGAGTTCGCGCAATGCGATACGCGACATCTTCAGCTTGCGGTAATAGGCGCGCGGACGGCCCGTCACCTCGCAGCGGTTGCGAACGCGGATCTGCGCGGAATTGCGCGGCAATTGAGCGAGCTTGAGACGCGCCTCGAAACGCTCCTCCATGCTCAGGTCCATATTGTCGGCGATCGCCTGCAGGCGGGCGCGACGACCGGCGAATTGCTTCACCATCCGCATCTTCCGCTTGTTGTTCTCGATAGCGCTTTTCTTAGCCATGTGTTTTCCTTGTAGTACCGCGTTTG
Source organism: Rhodoblastus sp. (assembly GCA_047971685.1). GTDB lineage: Bacteria > Pseudomonadota > Alphaproteobacteria > Rhizobiales > Beijerinckiaceae > JAJXWB01. The sequence goes on along the minus strand of JBKDZW010000183.1, from coordinate 6,855 downwards.
AGCCAGAGGCTCACTGCCGGAACGGGAAATTGAACGCGCTGAGCAGCGCGCGGGCTTCTTCGTCGGTCTTGGCCGTGGTGCACACGATGATATCCATGCCGAGAACCGATTCCGCCTTGTCGTAGTCGATTTCCGGAAACACGATGTGCTCCTTGATGCCCATGGCGTAATTGCCGCGGCCATCGAAGCTCTTCGGATTCAGGCCACGGAAGTCGCGAACGCGCGGCAGCGCGATCGTCACCAGGCGATCCAGGAATTCGTACATGCGGGTCTTGCGCAGCGTGACCTTGGCGCCGATCGGCATGTTCTCGCGCACCTTGAAGGTCGAGATCGCCTTGCGGGCGCGCGTGATGACCGGCTTCTGGCCGGCGATCAGGCCGAGGTCGCCGGCCGCCGTCGTCACCTTCTTGGTGTCGTTGACGGCGTCGCCCACGCCCATGTTGAGCACGATCTTCTCGATGCGCGGCACTTCGAGCGCATTCTTGTAGCCGAACTGCTCGACCAGCTTGGCGCGCACCACGTCGTCGTACATCTTGCGCATGCGCGGGCTGTAGCCCTCCGGCGCCGCAGCCTGCTTGACGCCTGCGCCCTTGGCGGCCTTCTCGGCCTTGGGCTTGGCGACCTTGGCGGAATCCTTGCCCGCCGCATTGGCGGGAGCAGCGGCCTTGCCGGCCTTCGTTTTCTTGTCGTCAGCCATCGATCAGGTCTCCCGAGCGCTTGGAGATGCGGACCTTGCGGCCATCTTCCAGAACCTTGAAGCCGACGCGGGTCGGCTTGCCGTCCTTGGGATCGCTCAGCGCGAGATTGGACAGGTGGATAGCGGCTTCCTTGTTGATGATGCCGCCTTCCTGTTGCATGGACTGGCGCTGATGACGCTTGACCATGTTGACGCCGCGCACGATCGCGCGCTCCTCGGCCGGCATCACGCGCACGACCTCGCCGGAGCGGCCCTTGTCGCGGCCGGTGATGACGACGACCTTGTCGCCCTTTTTAATCTTGGCGGCCATTACAGCACCTCCGGCGCCAGCGAGATGATCTTCATGTGGTTCTTGGCGCGCAATTCGCGCGGCACCGGTCCGAAGATACGGGTGCCGACCGGCTCGGACTGGTTGTTGATGAGAACCGCCGCATTGGTGTCGAAGCGGATCACCGTGCCGTCGGCGCGCTTGATGTCCTTGGCCGTACGCACGACCACGGCTTTCATCACGTCGCCCTTCTTCACGCGACCGCGCGGAATGGCTTCCTTGATCGACACCACGATGATGTCGCCGACGCCGGCGTATTTCCGTTTCGAGCCGCCGAGCACCTTGATGCACATCACGCGACGCGCGCCGGAATTATCGGCGACCTCGAGATTGGTTTGCATTTGAATCATGGCCTGAGCCTTTCTATCAGAACGGTTTCCGGGGCAAGCCCCGGACTACGCCTGAAGGAAGCATTTGCTTCCCTGTGTCCTTCAGGAAGCAGTCGCTTCCTTTATTCTGAAGTCGAAGGCCTCAGGCCTTCGCCGCCTCGATCACGATCCAGCGCTTGAGCCGCGAAATCGGACGTGTCTCCTCGATGGAGACGACATCGCCGACCTTGTGCCCGGTCTCGTCGTGGGCGTGATAGTTTTTCGTGCGGCGCACGGTCTTTTTCAGCAGCGGATGGGTAAAACGGCGCTCGACCTTCACGACCACCGTCTTCGCCTGCTTGTCGCTGACCACGACGCCTTGGAGAATGCGCTTCGGCATGGGTTGACCTTACTTCTTCTCGCCGCGCTTTTGCGCGGCGAATGTTTTGGCGCGGGCGATGTCGCGGCGCACGACGCGCACGCGAGACGTGTTCTCGAGCTGGCCAGTGGCGCGCTGAAAGCGCAGGTTGAACTGCTCTTTCTTCAGCTTGAGCACTTCGTCGTTGAGCTGGTCGTCCGTCATGACCTTGAGGTCGGCGGCTCTCTGTTTCGATTTCATGATCGCCCCCTCACTCTACGATACGCTGGATGAAGCGCGTCTTGATCGGCAGCTTGGCGGCGGCCAGCGTCAGCGCCTCGCGGGCGACAACCTCGGTCACGCCGTCGATCTCGAACATGATGCGGCCGGGCGACACGCGCGCCGCCCAGAATTCCGGCGAGCCCTTGCCCTTGCCCATGCGGACTTCGGTCGGCTTCTTGGAAACCGGGACATCGGGGAAGATGCGGATCCACACGCGCCCTGCGCGCTTCATGTGTCGCGTCATGGCGCGGCGGGCCGCCTCGATCTGGCGCGCGGTGATGCGCTCGGGCTCCACCGCCTTCAGGCCGAACTGGCCGAAGTTCAATTCGGCGCCGCCCTTGGTGACGTTGCGGATACGGCCCTTGAAGGCCTTCCTGAATTTAGTTCGCTTGGGTTGCAGCATTGTCGAACTCTTTCAGCTTCAAGCCGTCGCTTCGCGACGGTCGCGCCGGTCGCCGCGATCCTGACGATCGCCGCGATCTTCGCGGCGCGGACGGCGATCGCCGCCGCCATGGTCGGCCTCGGCCAGTTTCTTGTCCTGGGCCATCGGGTCATGCTCGAGGATTTCGCCCTTGAACACCCACACCTTGATGCCGCAGGTGCCGTAGGCGGTATGCGCGGTGGCCACGCCGTAATCGACGTCGGCGCGCAGCGTATGCAGCGGCACGCGGCCCTCGCGATACCACTCCAGACGCGCGATTTCCGCGCCGCCCAGACGGCCCGAGCAATTGATGCGGATGCCTTCGGCGCCCAGACGCATCGCCGATTGCACGGCGCGCTTCATGGCGCGGCGGAAGGCCACGCGGCGCTCGAGCTGCTGCGCGATCGAATCGGCGACCAGGGTCGCGTCGATTTCGGGCTTGCGCACCTCGACGATGTTGATGACGACTTCGGAATCCGTCAGACGGGCGACCGTCTTGCGGATCTTGTCGATGTCGGCGCCCTTCTTGCCGATCACCACGCCCGGGCGCGCCGAGTGAATGGTGACGCGGCACTTCTTGTGCGGGCGCTCGATGATGATCTTGGAGACCGCCGCCTGCTTGAGCTGCTTCATCAGCAGTTCGCGGATCTTCATGTCCTCGTGCAGCAGCCTGCCGTATTCGCCGGTGTTGGCGAACCAACGCGAATCCCAGGTGCGGTTGATGCCGAGGCGCAGGCCGACCGGATTGACCTTCTGTCCCATCGTTCTCTCCTCAGGCCTTCGCCGCTTCGACTTCGCGCACGACGATCGTCAGATTGGCGAAAGGCTTCTCGACGCGCCCTGCCCGGCCGCGCGCGCGCGCATGAAAGCGCTTCATGACAAGCGCCTTGCCTACATGGGCCTCGGCGACGATGAGATCGTCGACATCGAGGTCGTGATTGTTTTCGGCGTTCGCAATCGCGCTCTCCAGCGTCTTCTTGACGTCGAAGGCGATGCGCTTGCGCGAGAATTCCAGATCGGCGAGCGCACGATCCACCTTCTTACCGCGAATGAGCTGAGCCAGCAGGTTCAGCTTCTGCGGGCTGACGCGCAGCATGCGCGCGATCGCCTTGGCCTCGTTCTCTTTCAGCGCGCGGGGCGTCTTCTGTTTGGACATGTCAGCCCCTCTTCGCCTTCTTGTCCGCAGCATGGCCGTGGAACGTGCGCGTCGGCGCGAACTCGCCGAACTTGTGGCCGATCATGTCTTCGGTGATTGCAACCGGCACATGCTTGTGCCCGTTGTAGACGCCGAAGGTGAGGCCGACGAAATTCGGCAGGATGGTGGAGCGGCGGCTCCAGATCTTGATGATTTCGGAACGACCGGAACCGCGCGCGGCTTCGGCCTTCTTGAGAAGGTAGCCGTCGACGAACGGGCCTTTCCAGAGTGAGCGAGCCATGGATCAGCCCTTCTTCTTGGCTTTGTGACGCGAGGTCACGATGAACTTGTCGGTCTGCTTGTTCGATCGGGTCTTCTTGCCCTTGGTGGGCTTGCCCCAGGGCGTGACCGGATGGCGGCCGCCGGAGGTGCGGCCTTCGCCGCCGCCGTGCGGATGGTCGATCGGGTTCATGACGACGCCGCGGTTGTGCGGGCGACGGCCGAGCCAGCGCTGACGGCCGGCCTTGCCGATCGTCGTGTTCATGTGGTCGGGGTTCGACACTGCGCCGACCGAGGCGAAGCACTGGCCGTGGATCAGGCGCTGCTCGCCCGAATTCAGGCGGACGATGACATAGCCCTGGTCGCGGCCGACGATCTGCGCGTAATTGCCCGCCGAGCGCGCGATCACGCCGCCCTTGCCGATCTTCATCTCGACATTGTGGACGATCGTGCCGACAGGAATGGCCGAAAGCGGCATGGCGTTGCCGGGCTTCACGTCGACGGAAGCGCCCGAAATCACCTCGTCGCCGACCGACAGACGCTGCGGCGCAAGAATGTAGGCGAGTTCGCCGTCGGCATACTTGATCAGCGCGATGAACGCCGTGCGGTTGGGATCGTATTCCAGCCGCTCGACCTTGGCGGCCATGTCGACCTTGCGCCGCTTGAAGTCGACGGTGCGATAGGTCTGCTTGTGGCCGCCGCCGCGGAAGCGGACGGTGATGCGGCCGGTGTTGTTGCGGCCGCCCTTCGAACTCTTGCCTTCCGTCAGCGTCTTGACCGGTTTGCCCTTGTAGAGCTCGCTGCGGTCGACGATGACGAGCTGGCGAAGGCTCGGCGTGATGGGTTTGAATGTCTTCAGCGCCATTGTTTCGTTCCTTGTCCGCTCACAGACCCGTCGTAACGTCGATTCTGTGGCCCTCGGCCAGCGTCACGACCGCCTTCTTGACATCGGACTGGGTGCCGCGGGTGCCGCGGAAAACCTTGGTTTTGCCCTTGCGAAGCAGCGTGTTCACGCTCTCGACCTTCACATCGAACAGGCTCTCGACCGCCGCCTTGATCTGCGGCTTGGTCGCATCCTTGCGGACCTTGAAAACCACCTTGTTCAGCTCCGAGGCGAAAGTCGCCTTTTCGGTGATGACAGGCGCGACGATCACGTCGTAATGCCGGACGTCCTTGCTCATTTGAAGCGCTCCTGGAGAGCCTCGACCGCCGCGCGCGTCAGCACGAGCTTCTCGCGGCGCAGAATGTCGTAGACGTTGATGCCCTGGATCGGCAGCACGTCGATCTGCGGGATGTTGCGGGCCGCCAGCGCGAACTGGTCCTGCAAAACGGCGCCGTCGATGATGAGCGCGCTGTTCAGGCCGACCTTGGCGAAGTTTTCACGCAAGGTCTTGGTCTTGCCGTCGCCTTCGGCCTTGTCCCACACGATCACGCCGCCGTCCTTCATCTTGGCCGACAGGGCGTGACGCAGCGCAAGCGCGCGAACCTTCTTGGGCAGATCGTGCTCATGCGAGCGCACGACCGGGCCGAAGGCGCGTCCGCCGCCGCGGAACTGCGGCACGCGGGCCGAGCCGTGGCGGGCGCCGCCGGAGCCCTTCTGCTTGTACATCTTCTTGCCGGTGCGCCAGATTTCCGCGCGGTTCTTGACCGCATGGGTGCCGGCGCGGCGCTTGGCGAGCTGCCAGCGGACCATGCGGTGGATGAGATCCATGCGCGGCTCGAGGCCGAAAATCTCATCGTTGAGTTCGATCGAACCAGCCGATTGACCGTCGAGCGACAGGACGTCGATCTTCACGGCTCAGCCCTCCTTCTTGTCTTCAGCGGGAGCTGCGGCAGGCGCATCGGCGGCCTTCGGCTCCTTGAATTTTCCTGGCTTGGGCGCTTCGCTCGGCAGCGCGCGCTTGACCGCGTCACGGACGAAAATATAGCCGCCACGATGGCCGGGCACCGACCCCTCGACCAGAATCAGGCCGCGCTCGACATCCGTCTGCACGACGCGCAGGTTCTGCGTCGTCACGCGATCGACGCCCATATGGCCGGCCATCTTCTTGTTCTTGAAAGTCTTGCCGGGATCCTGACGGCCGCCGGTCGAACCATGCGAACGGTGCGAGACAGAGACGCCGTGCGAGGCGCGAAGACCGCCGAAGTTCCAGCGCTTCATCGGGCCGGCAAAGCCCTTGCCGATCGTCGTGCCCGTCACGTCGACGAACTGGCCGACGACGAAATGGTCCGCCGTGATTTCCGCGCCGACCGGAATCATCTCCTCGGCGGGCACACGGAATTCGGCAAGCTTCATCTTCGGCTCGACGGAAACTGCGGAAAAGCGTCCGCGCTCTGCTTTCGAGACATTCTTCACCTTGGCGCGGCCGATGCCGAGCTGAACGGCGGTATAGCCGTTCTTTTCCATGGTGCGGTGAGCGACGACCTGACAGCCGTCGAGCTTGAGCACAGTGACCGGCACATGCTCGCCCGCGTCCGTGAAGACACGGGTCATACCCACCTTCTGTGCGATAACGCCTGATCGCATTTGGTCCATTCCCTAAGGGCGCATGCTCGTAAAGGCAGAGGCGCCGGTGAAAATCAGAGCTTGATTTCGACGTCCACGCCGGCGGCAAGATCAAGCTTCATGAGTGCGTCGACCGTCTGCGGGGTCGGATCGACAATGTCGAGAACGCGCTTGTGGGTGCGAATCTCGAACTGCTCGCGCGACTTCTTGTCGACGTGCGGCGAGCGGTTGACCGTGAACTTCTCGATCTTGGTCGGCAGCGGGATCGGACCGCGCACCTGCGCGCCCGTCCGCTTCGCCGTCGAGACGATTTCGCGCGTCGACGTATCGAGAATCCGGTGATCGAAGGCCTTCAGGCGGATCCGGATGTTCTGGCCGTTCATGTCTTCTTCCTCTGGGACCGCTGGACCGCATGCAAACACGCGGCCCTGTCTTCAAGAGCGAGCCTTCGGGCTCGCGGTCCTGTGCCTTACTCGATGATCGAAGCGACCACGCCTGCGCCGACGGTGCGGCCGCCTTCGCGGATGGCGAAGCGCAGCTT
>JBKDZW010000182.1:0-8570 GCA_047971685.1 Rhodoblastus sp. | reverse complement strand
GGCATGATGATTCCGGACGAGATGAGCGTTTCCGGCCGCGCGTTCAACATCACGGCCTGCGTTTTCGTCCGGGCTTTCAGGGTTCCGGTTTTCGGCGAGGCCCTCGGGCAACGCGCAAAACATCAGGCCATTGGGCGCAAGCGCGCCCAAGAGGCGCGCATAGGGCGCAGGCAGGCGCGCATCGGGCGCAGGCAGGCGCGCGTAAACGATTATGCGGTCGAAACGTCCGAAACGTTCGGGCCCGGCAAGACCGTCGGCGCAATGGATTTCAACATTTCTGACGCCCGATTGCTCAAGCCGCGCGCACGCTTCGAGACTGAGCGACCGAAAGCGCTCGAAGGCGACCACCTCTTTCACGAGACGTGACAGAACGGCGGCCGAATAGCCGGAGCCCGCGCCGATCTCCATGACGCGATGGGTGGGGTCGAGTTGCAGCGCCTCGAAAATTTCCGCGAGATCGCCGGGCGCTTCCATGGTCTGGCCGCAAGCGATCGGCAAGGGACAATTACGCTGGGCGAGATCGCGCAACGCAAACGGCGTAAAATTTTCGCGCGGCACGGTTTCTATGGCGCGCAGAACATCGACATCGCGCACGCCCGCCTGCCTGAGCGCCAGCAACAGCGCGCCGCGCGCAACATCGGCCGAGGCGAGGCGCTCGACCAAGCTTCAGTCCAGAACTTCGGCGAGCCGGGTCATGGTCGGCTCGTCGGTGAGATCGAGACGCAGCGGCGTGACGGAAATCTTTCTGTTGACCATCGCCTCCAGATCGGTGCCGGCGCCCGGCGTATAGGGGCCGCGCTGAAAGGCGATCCAGTAATAGGGAATGCCGCGCCCATCCATGCGCGCATCTATGTCGAGCAGTTCCGCCGAACGCACGCCCTGCGCGGTGACGGCGACGCCTGTAACCTCGTCGGCCTTGCAATCGGGGAAATTGATATTGATGAGCACGCCCGGCGGCACGCCCTCCGCGATCAGCTTCTTGAGCAGCGCGGGCGCGTGCGTCAGGGCCGTCTCCCAATGCGGCGAGAAGCGGCCGGACACGGGGCCATAGGCCTGCGACAGCGCAATCGAGGGAATGCCGAGGATCGTGCCTTCGATGGCGCCGGCGACGGTGCCGGAATAAGTCACGTCTTCGGCGACGTTCTGACCGCGATTGACGCCCGAGAGAACGAGATCCGGTTTCTTGTCCTTGAGAATGTTGCGCACGCCCATGATGACGCAATCGGTCGGCGTGCCGCGCACGGCAAAACGCCTGGGACTGATTTCGCGCAGGCGCAGCGGGTCCGACAGCGACATGGAATGGGCGACGCCCGACTGATCCGTCTCCGGCGCGACGGTGAAAACGTCATCCGACAATTGCGCGGCGATCTTTTCCAGCACCTCGAGACCGGGGCCGTGGACGCCATCGTCGTTGGTGATGAGGATACGCATGATGTCTCCATTCCGGGCGCCCTCACTGACCCGTGAATGGGCGGCATTGTCTGAATTCGGGAATCGTCTGAATTCAGGAATCGTCGACTTCGATTCTGAGGCGAAGCGCGCAAGGCTTCAACCATATCGTCTCGGCGACGCCATCGAGACTATCGCAGATGTCCGCATTGAGAAGTCCGGGGACGACATAGCCCTCCCGCTCGATCCGGTTTTGTCGTCCGGGGTTAGGCTTCTATCTTCTTCAACCCGCCCATATAGCCGCGTAAAACCGCCGGCACCGTCACCGAACCGTCTTCGTTCTGGCAATTTTCCAGCACCGCCGCCAGCGCGCGGCCCACCGCCACGCCGGAGCCGTTGAGGGTGGCGACAAAGCGCGGGCCCTTGCCGTCCGCCGGCCGATAGCGCGCGTTCATGCGGCGGGCCTGGAAGTCGCCGCAGACCGAACATGAGGATATTTCACGGTACTTGCCCTGGCCCGGCAGCCAGACTTCGAGATCGTAGGTCTTCCGGCTCGCAAAGCCCATGTCGCCGGCGCACAGCAGGACCTTGCGATAGGGCAGTTCGAGCGCCTGCAAGATCGCTTCGGCCGATTGCGTCATGCGCTCGTGTTCCTCCAGCGCCTTTTCAGGCGTCGTGATGGAAACGAGTTCGATCTTGTAGAATTGATGCTGGCGGATCATGCCGCGCGTATCCCTGCCGGCAGCGCCCGCCTCCGCGCGAAAACAATAGGTGCCGGCGGTAAGCCGCAGCGGCAATTGTTTTTCGTCCAGAATGTTTTCCCGCGCGAGATTCGTCAGCGGCACTTCGGCTGTCGGGATAAGCCAGAAACCTTCGCCCGCGGCGAATTGATCCTCCCGGAACTTCGGCAATTGCGCGGTGCCGAACATGGCCTCGTCGCGCACCAGCAACGGCGGATTTACTTCCGTATAACCATGCCTGTCGGCATGCGTGTCGAGCATGAATTGCGCGAGCGCGCGCTCAAGGCGCGCCAGCTTGCCCTTGAGCACGACGAAACGCGCGCCCGACATTTTGGCCGCGCTTTCAAAATCCATCAGGCCGAGCGTCTCGCCAATGTCGAAATGTTCTTTCGGCGCAAAGGCGAATTCGCGCGGCGTTCCCCATTTCGCGACCTCGACATTGTCGTGTTCGTCCTTGCCTTCGGGCACGTCGTCGAGCGGCGAATTGGGAATTTCGGACAGCGCCTTGTTAAGCGCCTCGCTGGCGGTGCGCTCGGCCTCCTCCATGACTGGCCAGTTTTCTTTCAGCGCGGCGACCTCGGCCTTCAGCGCTTCGGCTTTCGCCGTGTCTTTTTCGCGCATCGCGAGGCCGATTTCCTTTGAGGCCGCGTTGCGGCGCTCCTGCGCCGCCTGCAATGTGGCGATCGCGCCGCGCCGCGCATCGTCGAGGGCGATCAGCGTCGCCGACAAGGGCTCCAGCCCGCGCCGCTGGCGGGCGGCGTCGAAGGCCTGGCGGTCGTCGCGGATGGCTTTGATGTCGAACATATGAAATCTCGGGCGTTTCCTTCTTCCGCTCGCGGGAGAAGGCGGCCCTCGCGTCAGCGAGGGTCGAATGGGGCGGCGCGACGCTACGATGCGGCAAGGCCGGCTGCGCGCCCCCTTCTCCCGCAAGCGGAAGAAGGGGTCAACACCCCTCAATCCCCCTTTTCCGCCGCTTCCTGCGCGCGCCGCTTCTCGATCATGCCGACCGAAATGATCGAGGCCTCGTAGAGCAGCGCGCCGGGGATGGCGAGCGCGAGCTGACTGAAAACATCCGGCGGGGTCAGGATGGCGGCGATCACGAAGACGATGACGATGGCGTAGCGCCGGTTGGCGCGCAAAAACGCCGTGTCGACAATGCCGACGCGGCCAAGCAGCGTGAGGACGACGGGCAATTGAAAGACAATGCCGAAGGCGAAGATCAGGGTCATCACCAGTCCGAGATATTCGGACACTCTGGGCAGGAGTTCGATCTGCGCCTTGCCCGGCTCGTTGGCCTGCTGCATGCCGATGAAGAAATGCAGCAGGTTCGGCATGACCACGAAAAAGACCAGCAGCGCGCCGGACAGAAAGAATATGGGCGTGGCGAACAGATAGGGCCGGAAGGCGTCGCGCTCGTTGCGATAAAGGCCCGGCGCAACGAAGGCGTAGATCTGCGAGAACACGACCGGACAGGACAGAAAGGCGGCGGCAAACATCGCCACCTTGATCTGCGTGAAGAAAAACTCCTGCGGCGCGGTGTAAATCAGCTTCGCCTCGGGGCCGGCGGCGTGCTGATAGGGCAGCACCAGCAGATTGTAGATGTTCTTGGCGAAGAAGAAGCAGACGACGAACATCACGAGGAAGGCGATGAGCGCGCGGATCAGGCGCTGGCGCAGTTCGATGAGATGCTCGATCAGCGGGGCGCGCGTCGAATCGATATCGGCCTGGCTCATGCGCTTTTTCCCACGCGCTTTTTCTTTGGCTTGGCCGTTTTGGCCGCGCCGCCTTCGGCTGTCTGGGCCGCGCCGCTTTCGGCCGTTTTGGCCGCGCCGCTTTCGGCAGCCTGCGCCGCAGGCGCTTCAAGCGCGGCGGGCGGCGTATCCTCGAAGGCCGATTCCACCGCCAGTTTATCGGGCATGGGGTCGAGCGCGGGCATATCGAGTTTGACGATTTCGGCTTCCGGCGCTTGTGGGCCTGCTGGCGCTTGCGGACTTGCTGGCGCTTGCGGACTTGCTGGCGCTTGCGGACTTGTCTGCGCAGGTTCGGTCTGCGCGGCCTCAGTTTGCGCAGTTTCCGCCTGCGTGGTTTCGGCTTGCGCCTTTGGCGCCCCATCGCCATCGACGGCGGCGGTCATCTGTTCGCGCATATCGCGGACGGGATCGAAGGCGACATTCATTTTGGCGCTGTCGGCGACGTTTTGAACCTCCTTCTTGAGATTCTCCACATCGGCCTCGCGCATGGCCTCCATGAACTGGCCCTGAAATTCATTGGCCATGCGGCGCAGCTTGCCGACCGCCTGGCCGATCTGCCGCAGCACGCGCGGCAAATCCTTCGGCCCGATCACCACGAGCGCGACCACGCCGATCACGATGAGTTTGCCGACGTCGAAGTCCAGCATATCTAAACGACCCCGAGCGGGCCGGCGGGCGCCGGATCAGACCTTGCGCGCGTCGGCGGCTTTTTCGGCCGTTGTCGCGGCCTGATGGTCGATTGTCTTCATGGGCTCGGCAGGCCGTTGGGCCGCCTCCTCCTTGTCCTCCTCGGACATGCCTTTCTTGAAGGCTTTGATGCCCTTGGCGACGTCGCCCATGATGTCGGAGATCTTACCCTTGCCGCCGAACAGCAAAAGCACGACACCGCCGACAATCAGCCAGTGCCAGATCGAAAAGGAACCCATCTCAACAACTCCGGCCTCAAGGCAAAACCGGCGGCGCCGATTTCAACCGCCAATTTCAACCGCCCGTTTCAACCACCCGTTTCAGCCGCCTGCGCGCGATACGCACGACAGCTTTTGCGCAAACCTATGATGCGCAAGCGCCAAAAACAAGGCGAAGCGGCAAAGGCGCCGGCGAACTAGCGAATGCCGTAAACAGGCTCCGCGCGCGCCACCGCCCCGTCGGGGCCCGCCGCCACGCAATATGCCCGCGGTTTTGGCGTCCAGCCGGCCACATCGGAACGTTCGATGCACACGGGATATTGATCGAGGCATTTGGCCTGGGTCGTATAAGCGCCGCCGCCTTTTTGAGCAGCGGCAAGACCTTGCGCCATCGCATGCGCGCAAAAGGCCGCGCTGAAGGCTTCCTGGCATTGCGCCTGGCCGGCGACCTCGACGCCCGCACAGGACGGTTTTAACGCCAGCCAGCCCATGAACCCGGCGACCGCGACGATAAAGGCGATGACAAACGGCATGGGAATCCACGGGGTGCACGGGTTTTCGCAAAAGGCGCGCTGGAGGCGTCGCCGTCGCTTTGTTTAACGCACATCCTTACCGTCAGGTTTGCAAATTCCACGGGATTCAAAACGGCAAGGAATTCGTAGGCTTAACCGGCGTTATGCGCTTTTACGGCGCCCTTCGGTAAGGGCGTTGCGCGATGAATGATGCAAACAAGGCGTCATAACATGCGTAATCGGGCAATCCTCATCATTCTTGCGGGCGCATTTGCGCTCTCGCCGGCGCTTGCGCAGGCGGAAACGCGCACAAACGAGCAATCGCGCTTCATCAGCGGCACGATGGGCGCATTGGCCGGCGCGCTGGTTGGCGGCCCCATCGGGCTTATCGCGGGCGCTGCCCTCGGTTATTCCGTCGGGCCGCAGATTACGGGCCAGAAAGCAACCGTGACCGCCTCAAGGCGGGCGACCCGTCAGGCGCGTCGCAGCCGTTCGCGGTCCAGAAGCGCGAAAATCGTGCTCGACTGCGCCAATGCAGCCAACCAGACCAATCCGGCCTGCGTGCATTTTTTCGCGCAACGCCAGCAACGCAATCAGGGACAGCAGATGCAGACGGGCATGCCCGCCAATCCGCAGCAGCCGGTCTATATGGCGGCGCCCGCGCAGACCCCGCACCAGCAAGCCTACCAGCAGACGGACCCGCGCCAGCGCCAGTTCAATCCGGCGCGCAACCCGCTGGTGCCCTCGCCTGCCGCCTTCGGCGGCGGCGGCCAGTATCAGGCCAATCTTGCAAGCAATTATGCGCCCGGCCAGCAGAACGCCGGCAACGGCTACGCCAATTCCTATCGCGGGCCCGCACCGGCAAATTACGGCTACGGCCAGATACAGGCCGCGCCCGTTCCCCTGCCGCGATAATCGGAGCGCGCGCCCCGCTCAATAGTGCGGCGGCGGCGGCTCCGGCGCGTCGCGCTCGGGAAAGGAATTGCGCACTTCCTCGCGCAACGTCCGCACTTCCCGCTCCAGCGCATCGATCCTGCGCCACTGGAGCGTGACGGTTTCGTTCAGTTCCGCAATCGTGCGGTCCTGATGGGCGATGCGGATTTCGAGGGCGTCGAGACGGTCAGTCATATGTTTCGTCCTTCGGCGTCATCGCGAGAATCACCCGACCGCAGGCCGAACAACGCCCCTCACACCAGCCGGCTCTGCCGTTTCGCCGCTTCGATAAAGCTTGCAAACAGCGGGTGCGGCTCGAAGGGGCGCGATTTCAGCTCCGGGTGGTATTGCACGCCGATGAACCAGGGATGGTCGGCATATTCGACCGTCTCGGGCAGCAGGCCGTCGGGCGACATGCCGGCGAAGATCAGGCCGCATTTCTCCAGCCGTTCCTTATAGGCCGTGTTGACCTCGTAGCGGTGGCGGTGGCGTTCGGATATTTCGGCGGCGCCGTAGATTTCGGCGATCTTCGAGCCGGGTTTGAGGTTCGATTTATAGGCGCCCAGGCGCATGGTGCCGCCGAGGTCGCCATTGGCGGCGCGCTGCTCGAGTTCGTTGCCGCGCATCCATTCCGTCATCAGGCCGACGACCGGCTCCCGGGTCGCGCCGAATTCGGTGGAGCCTGCCTCCTTGACGCCGGCCAGCGCGCGGGCGGCCTCGATACAGGCCATCTGCATGCCGAAGCAGATGCCGAAATACGGCACCTTGTGCTCTCTGGCGAAGCGCGCCGCCAGAATCTTGCCCTCCGCGCCGCGCTGGCCGAAACCGCCGGGCACGAGAATGCCGTGGACGTGTTCGAGGCTGGGGGCTGCATCCTTGCCTTCAAATATCTCGCTCTCGATCCAGTCGAGATTGACCTTTACGCGGTTGGCCATGCCGCCGTGCGCCAGCGCCTCGATAAGGGACTTATAGGCGTCTTTCATGCCGGTGTATTTGCCGACGATGGCGATCGTGACTTCGCCTTCGGGATTGTGGATGCGCTCGGAAACCGCGTTCCAGCGGCTCATGTCCGGACGCGGGGCGGGCTCGATGCCGAAGGCGTGCAGCACTTCGCGGTCGAGGCCGGCGGCATGATAGGCGGCCGGCACGTCGTAGATGTTTGCAGCGTCGCGCGCCTCGACAACAGCGCTTTCGCGCACGTTGCAGAACAGGCCGAGCTTGCGGCGTTCCTCGGGCGGGATCGGGCGGTCGGAGCGGCACAGCAGAATGTCGGGCTGGATGCCGATCGAGCGCAGCTCCTTCACCGAATGCTGCGTCGGCTTGGTCTTGAGTTCGCCGGCGCTGCCGATGAACGGCAGCAGCGTCAGGTGGATGTAGCAGGAATGCCCGCGCGGAAGATCGTTGCCGAGCTGGCGGATCGCCTCGAAGAACGGCAGGCCCTCGATGTCGCCCACCGTGCCGCCGATCTCGCACAGCACGAAATCCACGTCCTCGTTTCCCTCAAGCACGAACTGCTTGATGGCGTCGGTGACGTGCGGGATGACCTGCACCGTCGCGCCGAGATAGTCGCCCCGGCGTTCCGTGGGGATAATGTCCTGATAGATGCGCCCGGTGGTGATGTTGTCCATCCGGGTCGCGGGCCGGCCGGTGAAGCGCTCGTAGTGCCCCAGATCGAGATCGGTCTCGGCACCATCGTCGGTGACGAAGCACTCGCCGTGCTGGTAGGGGCTCATCGTCCCCGGATCGACGTTGAGATAGGGATCGAGCTTGCGCAGCCGCACCCGGTAGCCGCGCGCCTGGAGCAGCGCGGCCAGCGCCGCCGAAGCGATGCCCTTGCCGAGAGAAGAAACCACGCCGCCGGTGATGAAGACGTACCGCGCCATGGGTCCCGACCTTTAGTCCGCTCCGGCCGATTCGGGGAGTCGAATCTTGCCGGTATCAATCATGAGGATGAACCCGCCGTGATCCTCGATCACGCCGGGTTCGGGAAATTCGACGTCAGATCCCTACTGGGGAACCTGCGGTCCCGAAGGCGTCGTCGGCTCTGGCGACATCCGGTCGAGCTGGTCGAGCACCGAACCATCCTGGCTTCCGCCGACAGGCGCCGGAGTCGTGGTGTTCGCTGCAGGCACGTTGTCGAGAATCGACGACGGCCGGTCGCCGTACCGCGTGAGCACGGTGAGGATGATCGAGGTCGCGAAGAACGCCGCGGCAAGGATTGCCGTCGTGCGGGTGAGCACATTGCCCGTGCCGCGCGCCGACATGAAGTTGCCGCCGCCACCGCCGCCGATCCCGAGCGCGCCGCCTTCGGAGCGCTGCATGAGAACGATAGCGATGAGC
>JBKDZW010000181.1:0-18838 GCA_047971685.1 Rhodoblastus sp. | reverse complement strand
GGCGGCGTCGACCGAGGCGTTGTGGAACACGACATTGGCCATCGAGGCGAGATTGCGCCGGGCGACCGCCAGCGCATCCGCGCTGAGATCGACGCAATTCAACCTGCCGACGCGCGGCGCGACCATTTTCGCCCACCGGCCCGTGCCGCAGCCCATGTCGAACCCCTCGGCGCCGGGCGGGAGGGCTGCCCACGGGAATATTGCGAAATAACGGTCGAAGATCGCCTGGGCTTCGGGTTCCGAAAGGCCCGACTGGTCGAAGCGGGACCATTCGTCGCCGAAGCTTGCAACGGTCGAAGCGTCGAAATTTCCAGAAGATTTTCTCAGGCCCGCTTCAGGCATGTGCGCAGTCGGTCCCCATCCGTTCGGAATCCCGGCCTTTCTCGCGCTTTGCGCCGCACAATTCAAGCCTGGACCGGGCATGCTCCACTGCGGCGTGGCGATCATGCGGGCAGGCCGGGCGTGGACCGGCGGCGATATTCGCGGCGGCGATGTTCACGGGGGCGATTTGCACTTGCGCCGTCGCGGCGAGGCGTCGTATGCGCTTGGTCCGATCGCGTATCCGCCGGCCGGAACCGGGTGATTTCTTAGAGGTCGGAGTAATGAATCTGTCGAAATCCACGATCGCCATCGTCGGACTTGGCTATGTCGGGTTGCCGCTGGCTGTGGAATTCGGCAAGAAGAGGCCTGTCCTGGGATTCGACGCCTCCACCCGGCGAATCGACGAATTGAAGCGCGGCCTCGATTCGACGCTCGAAGTCGAGCCTGCGGAACTTGCGGCTGCGTCAAAACTCACATTTTCCAACGATCCGAACGATCTCGGCGCTTGCGGGGTCTTCATTGTGGCCGTGCCGACGCCGATAGACGCCGCCAACCGGCCCGATCTGGAACTCGTCCGCTCCGCCTCGCGCTTCGTCGGCAAGGCGTTGCGGCCAGGCTGCGTCGTCGTCTACGAATCGACCGTCTATCCCGGTTGTACACGTCAAGATTGCGTGCCGATCCTGGAACAGGAATCGGGCCTGACGTTCAATCGCGACTTCTTCGTCGGCTACAGTCCCGAGCGCATCAATCCCGGGGACCACAAGCATCGTTTGCCCGATATCGTGAAGATCACCAGCGGATCGACGCCGGAAGCCGCTCAGGCGATCGACGAGCTGTATGGCGAGATCATCCGCGCCGGCACACACAAGGCCGCCTCGATCGAGGTCGCCGAGGCCGCCAAGGTCATCGAGAACACGCAACGCGATCTCAACATCGCCCTGATGAACGAATTGTCCATCATATTCACGCGCCTTGGCGTCGACACGCACGAAGTGCTGGCGGCGGCCGGCACGAAGTGGAATTTTCTGCCGTTTCGGCCGGGCCTCGTCGGCGGCCATTGCATAGGCGTCGATCCCTATTACCTGACGCACAAGGCGCAGGAAGTCGGCTATCACCCCGAGGTCATTCTCGCAGGCCGCCGCATCAACGACGAAATGGGGGAATATGTCGCCGACTGCGTCGCGTTGTTGATGATGCGCCGCCGCCTGCCCGTGGTTGGCAGCCGCATTCTGGTTATGGGTCTGACGTTCAAGGAAAATTGCCCTGACCTGCGCAACACCAAGGTGGTGGACGTCATCGGGCGCCTTGCTTCGATGAATGCGCAGGTCGATGTCTATGACCCCTGGGCGGACGCGGCGGACGCGCGTCACGAATATGGACTCGATCTCGTTGCGGAGGTTGAGCCCGGCGTTTATGACGCAATCGTGCTGGCGGTCGCGCACAGCCAGTTTTCCGAGATGGGCGCAGACAGTATCCGTGCTCTCGGCAAGCCCGGCGCGGTCCTCTTCGACGTGAAGGGCCTCTTGCCGAAAGACGTCAGCGACGGGAGACTCTAGATGAAGGTTCTGGTCACCGGCGCTGCCGGTTTCATCGGCTCCCATGTCGCGCAGAAATTGCTGGAGCGGGGCGACAGCGTCGTCAATTTCGACAATCTCAACGATTATTACGATGTCGGCCTGAAAGAGGCCAGACTGGCCAGACTCGAGCAGAGCGCCGCAAAATCGAAGGGTTCCTACGATTTCATTCGCGCCGATCTCGCCGATCGCGCCGCCGTCGAGGCCTGCTTTGAAAAACACTCCATTGACCGGGTCATCAATCTGGCGGCGCAGGCCGGCGTCAGGCATTCCTTCAAGGATCCTTATTCCTACGCCTCCAGCAATGTCACCGGCTTCCTCAACATCATCGAATGCTGCCGGCGCGCCAAGACCGCACATCTGACTTACGCCTCGACTTCGAGCGTCTATGGCGCCAATCGCGACCTGCCGTTCTCCGAACATCGCGGCGCCAATCATCCCTTGCAGTTCTACGCCGCCACCAAGCGGATGAACGAACTGAACGCGCATGCCTACAGCCATCTGTTCGGCCTGCCGACCACGGGGCTGCGCTTCTTCACGGTCTACGGCCCCTGGGGGCGCCCCGACATGGCGCTGGCTCTTTTCACCCGCGCGATCATTGCAGGCGAGCCTCTCCAGCTTTTCAACAACGGCAATCACAGCCGCGATTTCACCTATATCGACGACATCGTGGAAGGCGTTATCCGCGCCAGCGACCGTGTTGCTGAGCCCAATCCGGACTGGGACGCCGAAAGGCCCGACCCGCAATCGAGCAACGCGCCCTGGCGCATACTCAATATCGGCGGCGGCCATCCGGTGCCTCTGCGAGAATATGTTGCAGAGATCTAAAACGCCGTCGGCAAGACGGCGATCATCGAGCTCAAGCCTCTGCAACCCGGCGATGTGCCTGATTCGACCGCCGATTTCTCGGAACTCGAACGCGTGACCGGCTTCCGGCCGACGACTACGACGCGCGACGGCGTGCGCGCCTATGTCGATTGGTTCCGCAGCTATTACAAAGTCTGACCGGGGCCGCCCGCCGATGAGCGACAAGCCTGCAACCGTCTATCTGTCCTACGACGGCATGACGGAGCCGCTCGGCCAGAGCCAGGTGATCGCCTATCTCGAGGGCCTGTCGCGCGACTATCGGATCCATCTCGTCAGCTTCGAGAAGGAGCGCGAGCGCAACGATCCCGCGAAAATGGCCTATGTCCGCGACCGGCTCGCTAAAGCGGGCATCGCCTGGACGCCGCTTGCCTATCACAAGGCGCCGAGCGCGCCGGCGACCGCCTATGACATTACGGTCGGCGCGCTCGTCGCTCTGTGGATCGCTGCGCGCAGCGGCGCGAAGATCGTCCATGCGCGCTCCTATCCGCCGGCGCTGATGGCGCTCCCGGCGAAATATCTGACCGGCGCCCGTTTTCTTTTCGACATGCGCGGTTTGTGGGCGGACGAGCGGGTCGACGGCGGCATCTGGCCCGCCGGCGGCGCGCTCTACCGGGTGACGAAATCGCTGGAGCGGGCATTCCTGCGCGCCGCCGATCATGTCGTGACGCTGACCAGCGCCTCGGAGCGCGAAATCGCCGGTTTCGATTATCTCCAGCCCAATCCCCCACCGATCGCCGTCATTCCGACCTGCGCCGATCTGCAATTGTTCTCGCCCCGCCCGCGCCCTGGCGGTCCCTTCACCTTCGGCTATCTCGGCTCCTTCGGCACCTGGTACCTGCTGGACGAAACCATGGCTTTCGTTCGCGTCTTGCTGACGCAGCAGCCGGATGCGCGCATGCTTGTCGTCAACCGCAACGAGCACGATGCGATCCGGGCGGCGGCCGCGCGGGCGGGCGTCCCGGACGATCGCATCGAGATCGTCGCCGCCGAACATCGCGACGTGCCGGCGCTCGTTGCGCGCATGGATGCGGCCGCCGCGCTCATCAAGCCCGTCTATTCCAAGATCGCGAGCGCGCCGACCAAGCTTGCCGAATATCTGGGCTGCGGCGTGCCATGCCTGGGCAATGCCGGCGTCGGCGACATGGAGGAAATCCTTGAAGGGCGCCAGGTCGGCGTGATCTTGCGGGACTTTGCGCCACAATCGCTGTCGGCGGCGGCGGCCCGCCTGCTCGAACTCGCGAAAAGTCCGGAAACGCGCCCGCGTTGCGTCGAGGCGGCCAATGCAATCTTCTCGCTGGACGAGGGCGCTCGCGCATATGCAGACATTTACCGCCGCCTCGCGGAGGGGCGCAAATAGGTTGCTGCGTCAGTCCTCCGACTGTGGCCAGTTCTTGGCGATCAAGGCAAGCAGTGCGGATTTCATGCGGGCCTCCGCCTCGCTCATGACCGCGCTTTCCAGACTTTCCCGGTCGGTCTGATAGGGGGCGTGGAAGGGCAGGATCATCAACAGTTCTGTGCCATCGGAGCCGACCAGGGCTACTCGCGCCCTGTCTCCTGTCACCTGAAAATTGACGTTGAATCGTTCAGCCACGCTCATCGATTCTTCCTTCGTCTGCGCCGTGCCGCGCTCCTGGCGGACTCGGGAGCGATCTCTGCGCGCGCCCCGAACGGCTCGACGCACAGGCCGGCGAACAGTCCAGCCACGCCCATCAAGGCTATGGTGCGCAACGGATATTCTACGGTCGAATGGACGAGGATCATGGCAAGACCGAAAGCGGCGGCGCGACGAAGCGCCCCGTTCAGGAAGGCTTCATCGCCGTTGTTCTGCACGGATCGTACGCACATCCAGATTGCCCAGGCCACCCCGAGCGCCGTCAGCAGGCCCGCGGCAATAGATCCTTCGACGAGCCATTCGAGGTAATCGTTGTGCGCGCGGTTGATTGCTGCAACCTGCGCGATCGCGGGCGTTTCATGCGCGGCATAAACCCGCAGGAATGTGCCGAACCCGGAGCCGACCGGAAAATAAACGCCGATCAAGCGCCGGCTGGCGGCGGCGATATCGGCGCGTATCGTGTCCGAAAGCCCGTGCTGTAGCCGGTTCATGATGTCGAAGCCCGTGAAATTCACGCCGACCGCCAGTCCGGCGATCAGCACAATTGCGAAGATCGCCACGGGCATACGGTGGCGACCAGGATTGCTGAACGGAACCGTGAGCGCCAGAATCAGCGCGCCGGTGGCCGCGCTGATCAGAAAGACCGCACGCGAGCGCGTGAGGACGGCGGCCAGGAGAAAGACTGCCGCCAGAAGAAACAGGGCCGTCGCCATCCCGGCGACCCGCGTGTTCGAGATGCTGCGCTGATGCCCGAAGGCGACTTCGATCAGCAGCGAAAGGCCCCAGACGCCGGAGATCAGAAGGCTCAGGTAGAGCAGGACGCCGAGATGGTTATGGTTGGCGAAAAAACCAACTATGTCAGAATTTTGTGGATAGAAAAACCGCAGCGGTCCGCCCGCGCCCTGCGCAAGCTGCATCAGGCCGACGATGGTCGACAGGAACGCCAGCGCAAGCAACGCTGCGAGCGCCATGCGACGTTCGCGCCAGTTCATCTGAACCACGAGCAGGAATATGGCGAGGCCGGGCCCCAACGAGAACAGGCTCTGCCGCGTCGCGGTCGGCGACAGCGAGAGGCCGAGCCATGGCGGCGGGACATTCGCCAGATGGTAAGCCTCGAGAATCGATTCGCGACCCGGCAAGCGTGTCCAGACGGCCGGCGGCAGCGGAACAAGCTGAATCAGCGGCAGCGCCACAGCCAGCAGGCAGAAGACGAGCGCTACTTTCAACGCCGCAGGCGCGGATTGCGCGCGCAACGCGCAGGCTATTCCCACGATCGCCGCGACAAGGGAGGGAACGCACAGCGCTTCCGCTATGGCGTCGGACGCCGAGAAGGTCATCGTGTTGCCGCCGAACAGGATGCAGGCGGCGAGAGCGCCGACGCCCAGCCACGTTACGGGCAGGCTGGATGTCGCGCGGGAGGCCGGCGTTGTTACGGGATTTGTCAAATTGACCATACTCCTGGCAACCATTGCCGGCGGCATGGGCGCGCCGTGAAGAGGATTTCACGATAGCCGTCATAAAGTAGACTAAAATTTGCGCAACTGCTGCCGCCTCGGCGGACGCTCGCCCGCCGCGATCGTTGCAGAAGGCGGATCCGGGATAGACCCTGTATTTTGCGGCATGTCGTTCATTGTGTTAATCCCGGCGCGGGATTCGTTGCTAAATGCGTGTCTGACGGGCAGAACCAAAGGCGCTGCGGGGCGCTGTTTTGATCGGGTTCGATGATCGATCTTCATTCGCATATTTTGCCGGGAATTGACGACGGCGCGCGCGATCTCGCCATGTCGATCGCCATGGCGCGCGCGTCGGTTGCAGATGGCGTGTCCGTTCTGGCGTGCACGCCGCACATCATGCCTGGGGTCTGGCACAATACGGGCCCTGAGATTTACGCGCATGTCGAACGCTTGCAGCAGAAACTGAACGAACTGGAGATTCCGCTGCACCTCGTGGTTGGAGCCGATGTCCATATCGCGCCCGATCTCGTCGGCGCCATCAAGGCGGGCCGGGTTCCGACCTTGCATGGAACCCGTTACGTGCTGCTCGAAATGCCGCATCATGTGGCGCCGCCCCACGCGGACCAGTGCTTCTACGAATTGCTGACCGCAGGATACGTCCCGATCTTCACCCATCCCGAGCGTCTGTCCTGGCTGTCCTCGCATTACGGGCTCGTCAAGCGCCTGGCGCATTCGGGCGTCTGGATGCAGATCACCGCGGGGTCGCTGACCGGCGGCTTCGGCAAACGCGCCCAGTACTGGGCCGAGAAAATGCTGAATGACGGCCTTGTGCATATTCTGGCCAGCGACACCCACAATGTGACGAGCAGGCCGCCGGCGCTCGGAGCGGGATGGGAGGCGGCGCGCCGCATTGTGGGGGAAGATGAAGCCTATCATCTTGTCGTTACCCGTCCATATGGCATTTTGAACAATGATTTGCCGGCATCGCTGCCGCTCCCGAGCATGGAAGCTCTCAAGAATGAACACGAAGACACCAAAGGCAGACCAAATGCAGGCAGGTCGGTCGGCGCTATCCTGGGCGGCGGTCACGGCGGCGAGCCTGATGGCGGCGCTTTTTCTGGCTGGATGCGGCGCATCTTCGCCCGGGGGGAGCGGTAGCCTCGCCGAGGGCGGCGGGTCTGCGCCGGGAGCGCCGCCCGTCGCCCAGCTCGACCCGAGCCAGACCCTTCAGCCGGTCTTTCTGAACGACGCCGGCGCGGATCGATTCTACAAGATCGGCCCGATGGATGTCCTGAAGGTGCAGGTTTTCCAGGTCGACGAGCTAAATCGCCAGGTTCAGGTTTCCGGGGCCGGCACGATCACGCTGCCGCTGATCGGCCAACTGAAGGCGGCGGGCCGCAGCCAGCAGGGTCTCGAAGCCGAAATTGCATCGCGGCTGCGCGCGCGCTATCTTCAGTCGCCGCAGGTCAACGTCTATATCGAAGAATACAACAGCCAGAAAATCACCGTCACCGGCGCCGTGAAGAAGCCGGGCGTGTATCCGGTCAAAGCGCAGACCTCGTTGTTGCGGGCGATCGCGAGCGCCGAGGGTCTGGACACGGTGGCCGATCCGAAGAATATCATCATCTTCCGCGAGCAGGCGGGAAACCGATATGTGGCCCGTTTCGACATCGAGCAGATCAATGCGGGCGTCGCGCGCGATCCGCTGCTGCAAAATGGCGATGTCGTGACTGTGGAGGCCTCGGGGTTCAAGACGACATTGCGGGACTGGTCGCCCGCGCTCGGCTTCCTTTCGACCAGCGCGACATTCATCGGCCTCGCGAAATAGCGGGTTGGACGTATATCAGAACGGGGCCGTGGCTCCTTTGAATCACTGAGACGGCACGAGACGAGCGATGACGCTGCGCGGTTCCAATGATCATCAAGACGGCGGCGATCGGCTGCCGATCATCGCCAGTTTGCAATCGCCCGCGCTCGACAGGCAGGGGGGCGGCGCGCTCGCCGCCCCCAATCCCGATATGGGGATGCCGGCCGAGCCTTTCGTCGACGTTCGCGAATATCTGCGGATCATATTCAAAAACCGCACCTTGATCGTGATCTTCGTCGCGTCGTTCTTCGGCGCATCGGTCGTCTATTCCCTGCTGGCCACCCGTATCTACATGGCGACATCGACGGTTCAGGTCGAGCCGAAGTCGATGTCGATCGTCAGCAAGGACGACCTCATTCCCAATGATTCGGCCAATTATGTTCAAACGCAATTCCAACTGCTCAGCAGCCGGCGTCTGGCGGAGCGGGTGGTCAGCAAGCTCAAGCTGATCGAGGACGACGATTTCATGGGCCGTCGCGGATCGTTTGTCACGTCGATCCTGTCTGCGTTTCGCATGCATAAGAAGCCGGCGGTGACGACGGAGATCGACGCCGCAGCCAGTCGAATTCTCGCCAGCACAAGGATTGTTCCGTTCGCGCAGACGACGATCGCGCGTGTGGAGGTCTCCGACCGCTCGCCCAAGCGGGCGCGCGACATCGCCAATGCGATGGCCGAGGAATTCGTCGCAATGAATCTCGACCGGCGCATCGAGGCGACCAGCTATGCCCGGCGATTTCTCGAAGACCAGCTTTCCGAGGTGAAATTGCGTCTCGAGAACGCCGAGCGCAAACTCATCGCCTACTCGCAGAAAGAGCAGCTTATCAACCTCGACAAGGCGTCTCTGATCGAAGCGCAACTGAACGCCGCCAATACCGAGCTTAGCCAGGCAATCGGCGACCGGATCAAGCACGAGCAGGCGTGGCGGACGGCGGAAAGCACGACGGGGGGGAGTCTTCCTGAAATCACCTCCAACCAGATGATCCAGAGCCTCAGGCAAAAGCGGGCGGAGCTGGCCAGCGACTATCAGGACAAGCTTGGAAGCTTCAAGCCCGAGTTTCCGTCGATGATCCAGTTACGTGGCCGTATTTCAGAACTCGAGAGGCAGATCGGTCGCGAGATCGCCAACATCAAGGAAACGCTGAAGAATTCTTTTCAGACGGCATCGCAGCGCGAGCAGGAGCTTCGGAATAACGTCGAGAAGCTGAAAGCCGATCTGCTCGACCAGCAGAATCGGGCGGTCGAGTACACGATCCTGAAGCGCGAGACCGATACGACCCGCACACTCTACAACGACCTTCTCAACCGTTACAAGGAAGTCGGCGTCGTCAGCAACATCGGCGCAAACAATGTTTCGCTCGTGGATCGCGCCCTGCTTCCGGGATCTCCGACCTGGCCGAAGACGTGGCTCAACCTTTTGGGCGGGCTCCTGCTGGGTCTGGTGGCGGGCGTCGCTGCGGCGGTGCTGCATGAGCGTATCGACGATCGCGTCACGAGCCCGGATGAAGTCGAGCGCGCGACTCGCCTGGTGTCGATTGGCCTCATCCCGAAGCCTGTGGACAATATCGCTGTCGCCGATGCTTTACGCGATCCGCATTCCAATGTTTCGGAAGCCCTCCGTTCGCTGGCGACCTCCCTGCAATTCTCGACGTCGACGGGCTTGCCCAAGACGCTGCTCGTCACCAGCGCCGGGCCAAGCGAGGGCAAATCGACGACATCGCTGTCGACGGCCCGCCATTACGCCAGGATCGGCCTCAATGTGCTCGTGATCGATTGCGACTTGCGCAAGCCTTCGATGCACAAGCTCCTCGGTCTTTCCAACGACATCGGCGTGAGTTCCTATCTTGCCGGTCGCTGCGATGCTCCCGACGCGATGCAGATCACCGATCTGCCCAATCTCGTGTTCATGAGCTCGGGGCCCTTGCCGCCCAATCCCGCCGAACTGCTGTCCGGCGCCAAGTTCCAGTCGCTTCTGTCGTCCGCCGCCAAGCGCTTCGATCTCGTCATCGTGGATTCCGCGCCGGTAATGGGCCTTGCGGATGCGACCATCATCGCCAACAAGACCGAGGCGACCCTTCTTGTCGTCGCGGCAGGGCAGGCGAGCCGCATGGCCGTGCGGAACGCGCTGAGCAGACTGCGTTTTTCGCGCGGCAATGTGATCGGGGTCGTCATGACCAAGTTCGAGGCGCGCAGCGCGGGATACGGTTATGGGTACGGTTACGGGTACGGCTATGGCGAATTCAGTTACGGCGAAGAGAAAGACGATTCCCAGAGCCTGCCAAAAGCCAGTTGACGCGATATGGAACGCGCGACGGCGCTCGATCAGGCGGTCTATCTCCTTCGGATGCCGGCGACCGTTCGCCAATTCCGCCTGGGGCGGCTGCCTGCGGACGTGACTTTGCTGTTGAGGGTTCTCGCCGGCGAGGAAAAGGCGCGATCCCACGCCGTGCAAATCTGCGGCAAGCCCTTGGAAACGGTCGTCGAGGCTGCGGAATTTTACGTCAGGGAAATCTTGTTTGCGCCGGACTCGACCGCCTATCGCGTGCTCGGCTGCGAGGCGCATGCGACCCGCGAGGAGTTGCGGGCCAATATGATTTTGATGATGCGCTGGCTGCATCCCGACACAGCGGGCGGGTCGCGCGACGACGATCTCTTTGACAGGGTGGGGCGCGCATGGCGAACGATGCAGTCGAAGCAAACGCGCGCGGCCTACGATATCTCGCTCGCCGAGGCCTGGAGCCTGCGTCAGTCTCTGGCGGAGTCGCGGGCGGTCGCCGCTGCGCCGCTGCGTTCAAATCCATTCCTCGATCGCGCGCCGGGGTCGCGCAAACGACGGTTTCTGCGCCGTTTGATCTACCTTGTCGCCTTGATGGCGATGGCGCTTCTCGTCGTCGCCGTTCTCGGATATTTCGGCGCCCTTGCTCATTTCGACGCGAACGCCAACCTTCGTGCAACACACCCGCGCGCATTGTCGCCGGGGGACGCGCCGAACTTTTCCGGCCACGCCGGAACCGCTAGAGTGAACGTGTCATGACGCACGATATTTCTTCAGGAACCGGGTGGCCTGCTGCGCCAAACAGAGGGGCTCTGATCGCGTTCTGCGCGTCGATCTTCTCTTGGTCGCTGCTTTCACTCGGCTTGACCTCGGGACTGAACGTCGATCGCCCTTATGCCGCCGTCGAGATTTTTGGAGGAAACGCGACGTCGGAAATACGTATTGCGCGATTTCGCGATGCCGAAGCCGCCAGGAAGAATGTCGAAAACACCCTGAAGCCCGAGCCCGCGTCGGCGCCGCAGACGCGGGCTCGCGCGGAGCGCGCCCTGCACGCCGATCCCCTGAGCATCGACGCATTTCAGCAGCTTGGCCGCGCCGCCGAACAGGCGGGCGACGCCGGGCTGGCGATCAGGGAATTCGCCGAAGCCTACCGGCGTTCGTTTCGCGATGTCGATGCGGCAGGACGATTGCTTCAGAATGCCTACGACAGCGGCGATTTCGACAAGGCGACGCTCTACAGCGACGCGCTCCTGCGCGAGATGCCCTCGCTCACGCAGGCGCTGACGCCGCTGCTTGCGAAGATCGTCGAGACGCCGACGGCGCGCAAGTCGTTTGCCGAGGCGCTCGCGCGCGCGCCGGTCTGGCGCTCGCGCTTTCTCGCGCAATACGGGGCGAGTGGCGGCAACCAGGAGGCGTTCGAGGATCTGATCGGCCTGTTGAAGGCGACCTCCCGCCCCATGACGAGCGCTGAGATCGGGCCTTATCTCAACAATCTCCTGTCGCAAGGCATGGTCGACGAGGCGCTGACGATCTGGCTTGCCTTTCAACCCGAGGCGAACGCGGACGCCATGCCGCTGCTCGTGAACGGCGACTTCAAGGCGCCGGTGAACGACCTGCCTTTCAACTGGTCGGCGACCAACAGCGACAATGCCCGGGTGAGCATCGTCGACGCTCTTACCGGCGCAAGAGGAAAGGCCGTCGAAATCGAGTTTCTGAACCGTCGCGGCGTGTTCGCCAACGTCTCGCAGGTTCTGGCGCTGACGCCGGGCAAATATCGCCTGAGCGGCAAGCTGCGCACGGACGAGTTCCGCAATCCGCGAGGCGTCTACTGGAAGATTTATTGTGGCGTTCGCGAGGGGAATGCGATAGCGGAAAGCGAGCGTATGCGTGGGGAGCCGGGCGGCTGGCGTCCGTTCTCGGTTTCCTTCGATGTTCCCGCATCGAACTGCGCGGCGCAATTGCTGCGGCTGGAGCTTGCGGCGCGCATTCCGCAAGAACAGGTCGCTTCCGGAACAGTCTGGTTTTCCGAACTTGCGATCGACCGGCTGCATTAGTTCAAGAACCCGGTTCTGGCCGTCGCGTCAAATCGGGGCCAGTGCCGAAATTTGAGGGTGTTTGAGACTTGAGGGCCAAATTGCGAACCGCCCTGCGTGTCGCCGCACCGGCGCGCAGGATCAGTGTGCCGATCGTCATAGTGGCGGCGGTCATGTTGCCGCTGTTGTTTCGCGCCCCCATTCTCGGCCTGCCGGCGATCGCAGACGCCCGCCAGATAATCGGGACGGCGACAGGGGTGACGGTCTCGATCATCGCCGCGTTTCTGATCTCGGAAGAGGCGCTCAAGTTTCCAGGCCGGATGCTGATCGGCTACGTGCTGGCGACGTTCACGGTGTCGTTTCTGATCGTGGTCGCGCTGTTCTTCATGTTTCGCTTCGATTATAGCCGCTTCCAGTTTCTGGGCGGCTACATCATCAGCGCCGGCTGGATGGTCTTCTACTACTGGCAGGTCCACACGCGCTCACGGACGGTTCTCGGCCTGGTTCCCGCAGGCGATGCGCTCACGCCCGCGCAGATCGACAAGGTGGACTGGGTTCCCATCAGTGAGCCGACCGATGTCCCGCCGGGATGCCAGGGCGTCGTCGCCGACCTGCACGCCGATCTGCCGGATCGCTGGGCGCGCTTCATTACGTCCTGCGTATTGGCCGGTGTGCCCGTCTATCACACCAAGCACATCGTCGAGGTGATGACGGGCAAGCTGGAGATCAGGCATCTGTCCGAGAACACGCTGGGTTCGCTCAATCCCAGAGACGTCTATCTGCGCTTCAAATATTTCGTGGACGCCACGATCGCCGCGCTTTTCTTGATCGTCCTTGCGCCGCTTCTGCTCGTCGTCGCTCTCGCCATTCGCCTCGACAGCCCGGGGCCCGCATTGTTTCGACAGGTGCGCGTCGGATTTCGCGGCGAGAGATTCCGGATTTTCAAATTCAGGACCATGACGCATCTGCCGGAGGCGCCGAAAAGCGGCGAGGCGAGGGCGGCAAGCATGACGGCGCAGGGCGACCAGCGCATCACGCGGCTGGGCGCCTTCCTCCGCAAGTCCCGCATCGACGAGCTGCCGCAGATGATCAATATCCTGCGCGGCGAGATGAGCTGGATCGGGCCACGGCCCGAAGCGGTCGCGCTGTCTGAATGGTACGAGTCGACCTTGCCGTTCTACAGCTATCGTCACATCGTGCGCCCCGGAATTTCCGGCTGGGCGCAGGTCAACCAGGGTCACGTGGTCGAACTCGACGAGGTGCAGGAGAAGCTCCACTACGACTTCTTCTACATCAGGCACTTCTCGCCATGGCTCGATCTTCTGATCTGCCTGATGACGGTCGAGGTGATGATCCGCGGCTACGGCGCGCGATAGAGTGCATCGGCGGTCGTGAGCGCTGCTTGCGGCGTCAGCGCGAGCGCTTGCGGCGTCGTCAGCATCGCCATCGGCTCGTTGGGCGAAACGGCGTTGCGAAGCGACCACGTTCGGCCGTCCTGCCCGGCGGGAACGGTCGCTATGACGATCCGGCTGCCGTCTTGATAGCGCACTGCGGCAGGCTTTCCGTCGGGATCGAGTATCTCGAATTTATAAGCGCCATTGAAGTCGCCGCCCGGCAGGTAGGCCACGACCTGTCGCAATCCCTTCGGAACGTAAAAATACAGACGTGGCGATGGCGTCTGTTTCGGGACGAGGAACGACGACAGGGCGATCCTTGCGCCTGCCGGCGCCTGAAACTTGAAATAGCCGCCCGTGCGCCCTTCGGAAGGGCGCAGAACGAGCTGGTATTCGCCGGGCTCAAGCGGCAAGACGAGTGTTTCCCAGACATCCGGCGCGCCGCCCTTGATGGCGCGCGTCAATATCGAGCGGCCCTGCCTGTCGTGGATCTCCAGCGCATTGTCGACGCCGCGCGTGACTTTCAGGCGCAGGCCCTTTTCGCCGGGAGCGATCACGACGTCGAGGTCGAGGTTGCCGACAACGGACATGACGGGGCCGTTCGTATCCGGGGCGGGGGCTGACGGTGCGTCCGGGGCGGGGCGCAATGGGCCGGAATACGCGATCGGCGCCCAGTCGGCGGGCGGGTAGGCGCGTGCGTCGTTTGCGAATTGCGTGTCGATGTCGGCGTGGCTCAAACGCCGCACCTTGTCCCACCCGGGTCCGGGCGGCGCCGTGCCGGAACGGGCGAACATGGTTTGCGATCCGGGATAGGAGCGGGCGTCCAGGTCTATGATTCGCGTGGTGTGGACCATCAGACGATCGTCGATGTCGAGCAGGTAGGCCGTCAGCGCGTCGGCCCTGTCGATCTGCTTCTTTGCGTCCGGTTCGCCCACCATCTCGAGCCGCAGCCGGAGATAGTGGAGATAGGCGGCAAAATCGTCGATGCGCCCCATTTCGGCCGAGCCGGGCGTCGCCAGGCGCCGCGCTTCGGCCAGATCGGCAAAGGACAGGCCCAGTTCCTGCGACGTCAGCCTGAAGGATCTCGCCCAACGCTCGATCATTTTCTGCATCGGCGCGCGGGCAGGACCGAAAGCCAGGGAAAACCATTCGTCGATCATGGCCCGCTCGTCGAGCGCCAGATTCCAGGTCATATGGCCGGCGACATAATGCGCAATGCCGATCGCGCCTGCTCCATAGCTCGTTTCGGCGTTAAGGGCCTCTATGTCGCTGTTGCGCCAGTAGCGAAGCTTGCTGGCCAATTTGATGAAATCGAAGGTCGGCTCGTCATGCGTCCAGTCGGGGATCGACCAATAATCATAGAGCGCGAGCCGTTTTGTCTTCTTGCGCCATCGCGCGATGAACAATTCCGGCGGGGTCGGCTGGAAAGCGTATGGCGCCAACTGAACGATCAGATTGGGCGCAATTGGAAACGATGGCGGCTCCGCATGGCCGGCATAAGCGAGAATGATGCCGGAAACGCCTGGAAATTCTTTTGCCGCCCATTGGACGCATGTGTCCGCAATGTAGAAGCTCTGATCGCTGCTCGAGCCGTTGCCCGGCAGTTCCTCGACATTATCGCCGTAACCGTAGCCGTCCGACGGCTCGACCGAAAAGACCGAGTGCAGGGTGCGATCGGGGCTCTTGCGGGCTTCCCGCAAGCGCCGGATCGTCCAGTCGCAGAAGAGCGCGACGGCGTCCGGATTGCCGGCGTCCAGTTTCGCGATTGTATTGAGTATCAGGCGGCCCTGCTTGTCCTCGATAAACAGAGGCGAGCGCTTGCCTTTCACCTGCGCCAGATATTCGGGATGGCGCTGGAGGATCGGCAGGATCGTCTTGTCGGCGATGAATGCTTCGCCCATGTGCCTGCCGAGCGTGTACTGGCCGCCGAAGCGCAGGCGTCTTGCCCAATTCGTGTAGGCCGTCTCGCGTTCCGCCGAGCCGGAATAGCTTCTGCCCCAGCGCCAGGAAAAGAAGCCGCCCGTTCCTGCAAAGGTGCGAACCCTGAACTCGGGTTCGACCACCAGGCCGATTTCGAGCGAAATATCCTCCCGATGCGGGGTGATCGTCCATCGGTCGCCAGGAAGCAGCCAGCGCATGCCCAGGCGTTCGAGATAATAATAGACGCCATGCGAAAGGCCGTGCGGATCATTTGCGACGATAGTGAGCCGCCCCGGACCGCCGCAGATGAGGAAAGCCTCGATGCTGCGACCC
The DNA here is from genome assembly GCA_047971685.1 of Rhodoblastus sp. Classification (GTDB taxonomy): domain Bacteria; phylum Pseudomonadota; class Alphaproteobacteria; order Rhizobiales; family Beijerinckiaceae; genus JAJXWB01. Next base: position 3,191 of record JBKDZW010000181.1, on the reverse strand, counting down.
TGTAGAGCCTGGCGCGCGAATTCCGGCGCGTCGGCCGAATCGGAGAGCGAAAGCCGGATGTCCGGTTCGGCGGGCTGTTGCGAAATCTCGAAGCTTTTTCCCGTGATCCCTTCCAGATACCGCTTCAAATCCGCCAAGGCAGGCGCAAAATACCGGTTTCCGGCATTGGATGCCGAGATGGCGATCTTCTGCCCGTAAAGCGCGTCCTTGCGGCCGGGCGGCGTCTGCGGACAGGATGCCTGCGTTTCGCTTCCAGCCCAGGCCCGGCCCGGCCATGAAGCGGCGATGGCCGCCGTTGCCGCGAGCATGGCAACGCCCGGGAGAAGGATCGCCCGGACCAAAGCGCGGATTTGCTGCGACATGCAAACCTACCCCGAGAGTTTTGATCGTTGTTCTTTAAGTAAATCCGAATGCTTCGGCAAATTCATGCGCATCGACGATGATGCTTGGATCAAGACGTGAATTTCAAGCGGGAAGTTGCGCTTCAAATTCAGTAAATTTTTCTATCTCCAGAGCAAATCCGGCGAAATCCTGTTCGCGTCATTCGTCCAAATTTTTTGGGTTTTCGCGCGCTCGGACGCAAACCCGCCGACACTTTTGCTGAGTTCGCTTTAACGCACGCCAAGGAAGTTGCGGCCGTCGACCTGTGACAATCTGAACCCGGATTCGCGCAAGATGCGCGCTGCATCTCCGCCATCGGGCCGCCAACTCTCGAAGAAGACCACGTTGGTGCGTTTCAAGGTCTCGCGGGCGCCTGCGAGCGCGATATGCTCCACTCCTTCGAGGTCCATCTTCAGGAATGCGATGGAGGATAGTTCCGCCGTCACCTCGTCAAGCGTAGTTGTCCGAACTTCGATCTGAAGCGCATCGGATTGCGATCCCTGATTTGCGATGCTTGCCTGCCCGTATTGTCCCGGGCGGACGCTGGCGTGAACGATCTGGCCTGCCGTATCCGACAGCGCGGATTCGATGACCGTTACATTGTCAGCAGCGTTGAGCCCGAGGTTGTGCCGAAGACAAGCCGCAGTGTCCGGCATCATTTCCACTGCGATCACGCGCCCTTCAGGACCGACCATGTTCGCCAGAATAACCGAGACGACGCCGATATTGGCGCCCGCATCGACGACCGTATCGCCAGGCCGAACATGCTCCGCGATTATCAGTCGCAGAGGCTTGCTGTTCCCGGGCACGAGATGACTGAGATCGTCCGAGCGGCCCCTGACCCGAAACGTTCCCAAGCCTTGAACGATGACGGTTGCGTCCGAGACGAGATTAGGTTCGCGCCAATTCAAAACATCGGACAATATTTGTCGCGGAGCGTCACGCAGGGACGATATGACAACGGCCTGATCCTCCGGAATGTGGCCCCTTACATTCCGTGTGATTTCCAGCCATGCAAGCGACCGGCGAGAAGCCTCCTTGACCGCCCTCAATAGTCGGGCCGCAGGACGAGGAACCAGAGATTTCATTGAGGCGTAGGAAATCGGAGAACTCCTTGTTTTCATGCGAGGGCCCCAATCGGCGTCAGGAGAGCGGTCCTCGTTTCAGCAATCCGAAGGGCGTTGTGTCGATGCCGAGCTTCGATCTGGCCACAATCCACATCAACGTTACTCGAGCGACCTGCCCGATAGCCATTCCGCACGCCGCACCCGATATGCCGATTACAGGAACCAGCAACCAACTCGCGACCGCGCCAATACATAGCCCGATGACGAAACACCGCATCAGCAAGCGCTCCTGGCCGCACATGTTCAGGAGCATTGCGGCGCAGCCGAACAGGCCATCAATGCAATAAGCAATCCCGATAATCCATAAGGGCTCCCACGAGGAAATGAATTGCGCCCCAAACACCGACGCGATCAGAGGCTTTCCCGCGAGTATGATCGCCAGTGTCGCCAGAGTCGTGACGAGGAATGTCATGATCGCGATCGAACTTACCAGACGCTGGAGAACGGCAAATCGTTTCGCGCGATGCAAATGCGCGATGTGCGACATCAAAACCAGATTCACCAGCGTCGAAGGCAAGGCGATGAACGCCGCAATGGATTGAGCAACGCGATAATGCCCCACGTCCGATATCGCCATCATCGCGCCGAGCAGCAGAACGGCGTATTGACCATCGACGATCCGCAAGATCTCCGTTCCAGCCATTGATAGAGACGACGACGCCCACGTGCCGAAATCAGTACGGACGGCTGCTTTCTTCAAGGATTTCGGCATATACAGCGCGAGCGAGGCGCCACATACAAAAAGGGCCGACGCGCATGCAATGGCTTGGAGCGTGATTGCGAGGTCTGCATTCACAGGCTTATTCAGAACGAAGATCAGCCCCATCAAAAGAAGACCAAAAACCGTCGGCCGAACCAGTGCGTCCTGTACTTGCGCGGATACGGCCCGATGCAGGCCGCGCAAGCCGCCGGCTCCAAGATTGACGAATGCGGTGAGCGGCGCCAGCGCCAAACCCCAGGCAAGGGCTGCGCCATGAACATGACCAAACAGCGCCGGCCAGACGCCGATCAGCAACCACAGGATTGCGACCACGAACGCAGAAGCGCATGCGACCATCAGGGCGAAGTAAACCAGCGCACCCTTCGCATACGCAGCCATATGCGAGGTTTCGAGATAGGCAAGCTCCCGCGTCAGCAGTTGCGGCAGGCCAAACTGCGCTATGACCGCAGCAATCGACGTTACCGCGATCACCGTGCCGTAGACGCCGTATTCTGCCGGGCCGAGGTGGCGCGCGAGCTGGATGCCGACGAGGAAGGTCACCGCGACGCCAGCGAGCCGCACGCCCGCCCCGCCGATCAGCGCGCCGATGATCTGGGCGCGTAAACTCCTGGCGGGGCGCGCCGTTTCGTCGGGGCGCGAGGCTTCGCTCATGCGCCCTCGCCGCGCGCGGTCATTGCGATTCGGGGCGCGCGCCGGGCTTGCGCAGTACGCCGTTGAATTTGCCATCGGATTCGACGATCGCGCAGGGCGCGCAGGCCATTGCGGTCAGGCTTGCGAACGAGCTTCCAGCGCGCGTGGAAGCGTTCGGGAACGACGATGCCGACGAAGGCCTCGTTGTTCATCTTCGGATAGGGCATGTCGACGCTGACCAGCCGGCTGTCGGGCCGGTCCTCGGACGCAGCGAGCAGGGCAAGGCTCGACCAGCCATAGGCCACGCCCGTCTCCACCATCCGCCGGGCGCC
>JBKDZW010000180.1:0-9610 GCA_047971685.1 Rhodoblastus sp. | reverse complement strand
GACCAGTTCTTCGCCGGAAACCATGACGCGCAAATCGAACCCGGTGTCGGGAATGGGCGCGGTCGCCGTTTTCTGCGCCGGTTCGCCGCGGCACCCCACGCGCGCCGGTGCGCTGACGCCCGTAGCGACGCCGTTCCCGTCGACGATTTCGGCGCAGACGATGGCGCGGTCGAACAGCAGCAGCGAAAGCAGGCTCTGCGCGCCCTTTGGATCGTCGGGATAGTCGGCCGCTGCTATCATAGAGGCGACCCGGCCGATCTGTCCGCCGACGCGGGCGGCCAACTGCGCCTGCGCGCTGGCCTCGCGCTCGTGCGCGATCAGGATGCCGCCGAGCGTTGTGGCGAGCACGAGCGCAACGGCGAACACCAGAATGAACTTGGCGTAGATCGAGCGGCGCACGGCGGCTGTATTCACTCGGCCGGTTGCGCCTTGCCGGCGTTTATCAGAGCCATGAGCGGCTCGCGATTGGCGATTTCAGTGCGGATGATGGCGAAGCCCTTGTTTTTGCGCACGGCGTAGAAATCGACATTGGTCGCGGCGCCGTCGGTGTTTTTGAAGTCGGTGCAGAGCACGAACGTATCGCCCGACTGCACGATCATGGGATGGGTTTTCGCAGGCGCATAGGCGCGCAGCGCGCCCGCCTTGAGGTCGAACCAGGGAAATTGCCCATCGACGCTCTGGCGGTCGATGTGCTGAACCATGGCGGCCTGTAGGGCGAGCCTGTCGACATCCGACAGCGCGGCTGCGTGCGCGGCCCCGTAAAACGCGCTGAATATCGCGGCAAAGACGATAGTTTTCTTCATATTTTCCGTTCCTGCAAGTCGTTGCGCGCGAACAATGGCGCCAAGCCATTCCTGCGAGGTTGAAGGCATTGCCGCGCAGACGTTAATTCCGCTTAAGGTTTGCAGGCTGGATCGCTCAGCCGAACGTCTTCCAGAACATCAGGCCGGTGATGATCGTGTTGAGGCATGAAATGGCGATGCGCGCCTTCATGGGATCGAGCTTGCGCGCAACGCGGGCGGCGAAATAGCCGCCGACGATGGCGCCGACCAGCATGGCCAGCATCTGGCGCCAATAGATCAGCCCGCCGAAGATGAACAGGATCGAGGCCGTGGCGTTCATCGCCGCATTCAGAAGATTGCGCGCAGGCTGCATCGAGGCGAGACTCGATGTCGTCAGCAGGCTCCAGGTCGCCATCATCATGATGCCGACCGCGCCGCCGAAATAGCCGCCATAGACGCCGAGCAGCGCCTGAAACACCAGCACCATGCGCGACGAAATCCTGACCCTCCGGCGCAGCCATTCGCCGGCCTGCCGGCCGAAGGCGAAGACGATCGTGCCGAAAGCCAGAAGAAACGGCACGAGCACGTCGAAAACCCGTTGCGACGTGTGCATCAGAAGAACGGCGCCGGCGATGCCGCCGAGCACCGAGACGATGGTCATGGCGCGCATGGAGACGCCGTCGAAGCCCCTGAAATCGTGGCGATAGGCATAGGCGCTGGCCAGCGCGCTCGGCACCAGCGCAACCGTGCTCGTGGCGTTGGCGCTGACCGAGGGAACGCCCGCAGCCACCAGCGCGGGCAGGGTGACGAAGGAGCCGCCGCCGGCGATCGCGTTCATCGAACCGCCGATCAGTCCTGCGACGGCTGCAATCAGAAGCCCGTAATCCATGTCCTGCCTGCCCGGCGAAGGTTCAAAGCAAAGCGTTGCGTGAAAAATCAGCCGTTCACGTCCATGCCGCCCGTCGCCAGAAATTGTTCGAGCCAGTGGATGTCGTAAAGGCCGTTCTGCACATCGGCATTGCGCACCAGCGTGCGGAACAGGGGAAGCGTGGTGTCGACGCCGTCGACGACGAACTCGTCGAGGGCGCGTCGCAGCCGCATCAGCGCCTCGTTGCGCGTGCGCCCGTGCACGATCAGCTTGCCGACGAGCGAATCGTAATTGGGCGGAATCACGTAGCCCTGATAGACCGCGCTGTCGACGCGCACGCCCACGCCGCCGGGCGGGTGGTATTGCGCGATATTGCCTGGCGAGGGACGGAATGTCGCGTGATGCTCGGCATTCACGCGGCACTCGATCGCGTGGCCGAAGAAGCTGACTTCCTCCTGCGCCATCGGCACCGGCGCGCCGGCCGCAATCCGGATTTGCGCGCAGACGAGATCGAGATTCGTAATCATCTCGGTGACGGGATGCTCGACCTGGATGCGCGTATTCATTTCGATGAAATAGAATTGACCGTCCTCGTAGAGGAATTCGATCGTGCCGGCGCCGGCGTAGCGCAATTCGCGCATTGCGCTTGCGCAAATCTCGCCGATCTCGGCGCGCTGTTCGGCGTTGAGCGCGGGCGAGGGGCTTTCTTCCAGCACCTTCTGGTGGCGGCGTTGCAGCGAGCAGTCGCGTTCGCCCAGATGGATGGCGCCGCCCTGGCCGTCGCCGAGGATCTGCACCTCGATATGGCGCGGCTTTTCGAGATATTTTTCGAGATAGACGGCGTCGTCGCCAAACGCCGCCTTGGCTTCGGTCTTGGCGGTGGCGATGGCGTGTTCGAGTTCGCCTTCGCTGCGCGCGACCTTCATGCCGCGCCCGCCGCCGCCGGCGGCCGCCTTCACCAGCACGGGAAAGCCGATGTCGTGGGCGATCCGCATCGCCTCGTCGGGGTCGCTCACGCCGCCTTCGGAGCCCGGCACGCAGGGAATGCCGAGCCGGCGCGCGGTGCGCTTGGCCTCGATCTTGTCTCCCATGATGCGGATATGTTCGGCCTTGGGGCCGATGAAGGCGATGTTGTGATCTTCGAGAATTTCGGCAAAGCGGGCGTTCTCGGACAGAAATCCGTAGCCCGGATGCAGCGCGTCCGCGCCCGTTATCTCGCAGGCCGCCAGAAGGGCAGGCACGTTGAGATAGGAATCGCGCGCCGCCGGCGGTCCGATGCAGACCGATTCGTCCGCCAGGCGCACATGCATGGCGTTGGCGTCCGCGGTCGAATAGACGGCGACGGTCGCAATGCCCAGTTCTTTCGCCGCGCGAAGAATGCGCAGGGCGATTTCGCCGCGATTTGCGATCAGGATCTTGTCGAACATCGTCTTACTCGATGATGACGAGCGTCTGGTCGTATTCGACCGGCTGCCCGTCTTCCACCAAAATGGCGGCGACGACGCCGCCCTTGGGCGCGACGATCTCGTTGAACGTCTTCATGGCTTCGACCAGCAGCAGCTTGTCGCCCGCCTTCACGGTGGAGCCGATTTCGATGAAGGGCGCCGAGTCCGGGTTCGGCTTGAGATAGACGGTGCCGACCATCGGCGATTTCACGGCGCCGGGATGGTTTGCCGGCGGCGTCGCTTCGGCGGCGCCGGCAGGAGCAGCGTTTGGAACGGAGGCGGGCGCGCGCGGCGGCGCGCTGACGGCCGTCGCAAGCGCAGGCGCCGCCGCATAATGGATTTCGCGCGCCACGCGAATGCGCAGGTCGCCCTGTTCGACCTCGATTTCGGTGAGATCGCTCGCCGACAGGAGGTCGGCCAGCTTGCGCACCAGCCCGGTGTCGACGACGGGCGAGGATTTGGCCGCAGGCGCGGCCGGCGAAGGTTTGGCCGCAGGCGCGGCCGGCTTGGCGGTAGGCTTTCTGGTCATGTCGTCTGGCTCATTGCGATGGAAAGAGGGCTTGCAGCGCAAGCTCGTAGGACTGGGCGCCGAACCCGAGAATGACGCCCCTTGCAACGGGCGAAATGTAGGAATGATGACGAAATTCTTCACGCGCATGCGTGTTGGACAGATGCACTTCGATCACCTGCGCCTTGACGCTGCGAATGGCGTCGTGAATGGCGATGGATGTGTGGGTATAGGCGCCGGCGTTGAGAATAACGGGCGCGTTCGCCTGGCCGGCCTCCTGAATCCAGGTGACCAGATCGCCTTCGTTGTTGGACTGGCGGAACACGATCTCGACATTGCGGGCCGCGCCGAGCGTGCGCAGGCGCGTCTCGATGTCGGCAAGCGTGTCCGCGCCATAGGTGGCGGGCTCGCGCAGGCCGAGCAGGTTGAGATTGGGACCGTTCAGAACATGGACGACGTTCATGGAGGATTTCCGGCGAGCGCTGCGGCCCGGCCCGGTGTTCTAACCGGCTTGGCGGGGCAGGGGAAGGGGCCGCCCGAAACGCCCCCTTCGCCTGATGCGCCTTGCGCGCGAAAGATCGGATTTCCTCGACCGGCTCGTTTGCCGGCAACGTCCGGCGGCTATGCATAGCCGCAAGCAAGCGTCCAAATTAAATCTGACCAAAGGCCAGAATGCAGCCGGTCTTCGGTCGGGAGCCGGGCGATCGCAGGCTCAAGGCCAAAATGGCCGCACGATCGGAACAGAGCGGCGGCGGGCCGGCGCCTGACCGTCAGCTACACGCTGTCTTTCCGCATTTGCGGAAATTGGCGATCTTGGCGTTGAGGTCGGCATAGCCGACTGCGCCCACGATCACTTCCTTGCCCATGACCCAGGAGGGCGTGCCGTTGAGCGAGAGCTTTTCGGCGATCCCCATCACTTCCTTATAGGCGGCGCGCATATCGGGGCTCTTCAGATCCTTTTCGATGCGCGCCATGTCGAGACCCTGCTCGCGCGCGACGCTCAGCGCCTGTTCCTTGCCGATCTGGCCGCGCGTGGTCAGCAGCTTTTGATGAAACTTCCAGAATTTGTCGCCCTGGATCTGCTTGGCGGCCGCCATGGCGACCTGCGCGGATTCGAGCGAGGCTACGCCAAGAACCGGAAAGTCGCGCAACACGATGCGCAGATCGGGATTTTCCTTGGCGAGTTTCTCAAGATCGGACAGCGCCTTTTTGCAATAACCGCAATTGTAGTCGAAGAATTCAACCAGCGTGATCTTGCCTTGCGGATTGCCGACGACGGTCTGGTATTTTGAATGGAATATCTCGTTCTCGACCGATGCGATCGCCGCCTCGCGCTGTTGCGCCTCGTCCGCGTGCCGGCGTTTTTCGAGTTCGGCGATGGCCTCGTTCAGAACCTCGGGGTTCTTCACGAGATATTCGCGGACGATGCTGCCGATTTCGGTTTTCTGCGCGTCGTTGAATTGCTGGGCCTGCGCAGCGGGCGTCGTGACAAATGCGCCGGCAAGACCGGCGAACGCTGCAAGGGAGAAAAGAAAGCGTGACATGTGGCGCTCCGGGGCCGCAGCCCATTTAGATCGAAAGTGTTTTACGCGGAAAATCCGTGGCGTCCATCGGCCGGGTCAGTCGAATTTGGGCGGTCGGTAATTGAGAATGTCGTCGGCGCGCAGCCAGCCGGGGCTTCCGTGCTTGAAATGATCCTGCGCGCGCTTGGCCTGGGTGCGCGCCTCCACATATTTTCCCGCCACGAACAGCGCCTGCGCGGAGGCAAGCTGCGAATGCGGCCGGTCGCCGATATTGTCGTAGGCCATGGCCAGATATTGAAAGCCTTCCGCAGAATCCGGATCGCGCTGCGTCGCTTTGCCGAGCACGCGGATCGCCTCCTTGTTGCCGGCGCCGCCCGCGCCCACCAGCGCATGGCCGAGCATGACCGCAATCGGCGTTGCGCCCGGCGCCATGGCGACCGCCTTGCGCAGATAGGGGAGCGCTGCCTGCGCCCGTCCGCTTTCCATCAGAACCTGCCCCTTCAGTTCCAGAAAGTAGGGATTGCGCGGCTGTGTGGAAATCAGCCCGTCGATGGCCTGCAAGGCTTCGCTCAGGCGGCCGAACCGATAATTGGAGATGGCGTGCGCATAGCGCGCGGGCAGGGAATTGTCGCTGACGGGATAGCGCCGCGCGATCTCGGCCTGATCGCCCATGAAGCCGAACAGCTTTGCGCGCATCATGTCGTGGCGCGCCTGGAGGGCGGCCGAATCCTTCGTCTCGAAATAGGGACTTTGCCGCGCCGCATGCTCGAGCGCGGAAATGCGTTCGGCCGGCAGTGGATGGGAGAGCACATAAGGGTCGATCGAGGACGACTTGAACAGCGCCTCATTGGCGAAACGCTCGAAGGTCGTGAGCATGCCTCTGGCCGATTGCTTCGTGGCGTCGAGATATTTGACGGCGGCGCGGTCGGCGGCCTGTTCCTCGCCGCGCTGATAGGCAAGCAGCGAGCGGCGCACCAGTTCCTGCGGCCCAAGCAGCAGGCCGGCCATGCCGGTCTGATCCATGCCGACCTGCGTATGGCGCGAACCGGTGCGCGAGGTCTGTATCTGCGCGGCCACCGCGCCTGCGCTCACCAGCATGCCCGCAATCGCCATGATCTGCGCGCGCGCCAGTTCCTGATGCAGCCGCACCAGATGTCCGCCCGCGATGTGCCCGCTCTCGTGCGCGAGAACGCCGATCACCTCGTTGGGCGTCTTGGCCTCCATCAGCGCGCCGGTGTTGATGAAAATCTTCTGCCCGTTCGCCACGAATGCGTTGAAGCTGCGGTCGCCGACCAGAATGATCTTGGCTGCGCCCTTGCCGATGCCGGCGGCGCGAAAGATCGGCGTCGCATAATCGCGCAGAAGCTGCTCGATCTCGGCGTCGCGGATAATGGCGACGCCCTGCTGGGCGGCGGCGGGCCGCACGCTTGCGCACTGCACGCCCGCGCCGGCAAGCAAGGCGATCGCCAGAGCGGCGAAAGACGCTCTTGTCGCGCGTTTCGGATTCATTAAGCGGAAAACCCGGTCGATATTGCCCATGGCCTAACGTATCGACCGTAAAAGCGGCTGGAAATGGGCCGAGGTTTGCCGGGCGCCGCCCGCCTGCTATGCACACGTGCCGACCGGCCTGTCCATGGACCCGCAAATGACCCGAAAAACCACGCGGCTCGCCGCTTCCCGCCGCAGCGCGGTGGCGCCGTTTCTGGCGATGGACGTTTTGCGCGAGGCCGGCGCGCTGGAGGCGCAGGGGCTCTCGATCATGCATCTGGAAGTGGGCGAGCCCGGCGCGCCGCCGCCCGCGCCCGTGCGCGCCGCCGCGATCGCGGCCTTGCAGGGCGGCCGCGTCGGCTACACCGATGCGCTTGGCCGGGCTTCCTTGCGGGCGAGAATCGCGCGTCATTACGGCGAGACCTACAATGTCGATATCGCGCCCGGGCGCATTGTCGTCACGACCGGCTCGTCGGGCGGTTTCATTCTTGCTTTTCTCGCGCTGTTCGAGCCCGGCGACAGGGTCGCCGTCGCTGCGCCCGGCTATCCCGCTTACGTCAACATTCTCGAAGCGCTCGGCTGCATCTGCGCGCCGCTCGAAACATCGCCCGCCACGCGCCATTGCGTGACGGCGGAAATGATCGCCGCCGCCCACGCTCAGGCGCCGCTCAAGGGCGTACTGCTGATGAGCCCCGCCAATCCCTCGGGCGTGATGATGAGCAAAACCGATCTCGCCGACGTTTGCGCGACGTGCGACCAGCTCGGCATCGCTTTCATATCGGATGAAATCTATCATGGCCTGACCTATGAGCGGCCGGCCGAGACCGCACTGGAATTCAGCGACGCCGCAATCGTCGTGAACTCCTTCTCGAAATATTATTGCATGACGGGCTGGCGTGTCGGCTGGCTCGTGTTGCCGCAAGACCTCGTGCGCCCGGCCGAGCGCCTGCAACAATCCCTGGCGATCTCCGTGCCCTTTCTCAGTCAGGTCGCAGCCGAGGCGGCTTTTTCGGCGCGCGACGAACTGGAGGCGGTGAAGGCAGGTTATGTGCGCAACCGCGCAGCGCTGACGGCGGCCCTGCCCGAAATGGGTCTGGGCGATTTCCATCCGCCCGACGGCGCTTTCTATTTTTATGTCGACATCGGCCGCTTCACCAACGATTCTCTGGATTTCTCCAAGCGTCTTCTGGAAGAGGCGGGCGTTGCGGCGACGCCGGGCGTCGATTTCGACCGGACGCGCGGCCATCGCGCCTTGCGCCTGTCCTATGCCGGTCCCGAGGCCGACGTCGCCGAGGCGATTGCCCGCATGAAAAACTGGCTGGGCCGCAGCGTCTGAGCGCCGCAGGCCAGGCAATGCGTCCTGCGCGCAAAACAATGCATTCTGCGCGTAAAACACATGCGCGAGAATCCTATCGGGCTGCGGCGCGCGCGATTATCCTCCCGCCATCTCCAGAAATACGGGAAACCGCATGACCTCGATTTTCGACCCCATCGCGTTCGGCGCGATCTCCTGCCCGAACCGCATCGTCATGGCGCCGCTCACGCGCAATCGCGCGACCATGCCTGGCCGCGTCCCCAATCCGCTCATGCGCGATTATTACGTGCAGCGCGCCGCCGCCGGCCTCATTCTGAGCGAGGCGGTCTCGGTCGACCCGCAGGGCGTCGGCTATCCCTCCACGCCCGGCTGCTGGTCGGACGAGCAGACCCGGGGCTGGACGGATGTCGTGTCGGGCGTGCATGCGGCGGGCGGGCGCATCATGATGCAACTCTGGCACGTCGGGCGCATTTCCGATCCGCAATATCACGACGGCAAGCCGCCCGTGGCCCCAAGCGCGATCGCAGCCGAAGGTCATGTCAGCCTGCTGCGCCCCAAGCGTCCTTTCCCCATGCCGCGCGCGCTCGAAACGGACGAAATTCCCGGCATTGTCGCCGCCTACAAGCGCGGCGCCGCCAATGCCAAAAAGGCCGGCTTCGACGGCGTTGAAATCCACGGCGCCAACGGCTATCTGCTCGATCAGTTCCTGCAGGATTCAACCAACAAGCGCACCGACCGTTACGGCGGCTCCATCGAGAACCGCGCGCGCCTGATGCTGGAAGTCGCCGATGCCTGCATCGAGGTCTGGGGCGCGGATCGCGTCGGCATGCATCTGGCGCCGCGTTGCGACGCCCATTCCATGGGCGACAGCGATTCCGCCAAAACCTTCGGCTATGTCGCCAGCGAACTGGGCAAGCGCAAGATCGCTTTCATTTTCGCGCGCGAATCCTTGAAAGAGCCGCGCCTCGGCCCGCAATTGCGCAAGGCGTTCGGCGGCCCCTGGATCGCCAACGAGGCGCTGACCCGCGAGACCGCCATTCAGGTGCTTGCCGATAACGAGGCGGACGCCGTCTCCTTCGGCAAGGATTTCATCTCCAACCCGGATCTGGTCGAACGCCTGAAGAAGAACGCCGCCATCACGCCCTGGAACATGGCGACCTTCTATTCGGAAGGGCCGGCCGGCTACACCGATTATCCGACGCTCGCGGCCGCGCAGGTTTAAAGCGCGTTCAGCAAAAGTGTGAGCGGTTTTGCGTCCGAACGCGCCCCGTTCAATTCATCGCCTGCGCCTTTCGGCGCGCGTTTAATTGCCTGTGATCGAAGCCTTGGCGCGCTGCCACCAGCCGCCTTTCTTGGGCGTGCTCGGATCGGCTTCGGTGATGATGCGGCCGAGATCGGCGCGCGGCTGCTCGATGGCGCGCGGCGGCTGGGGGTCCGGCGCGGCGGCAGGCTCCGCCGGCGGAGCGCTCTCCGGCTGCACTGTCGTCTCGGCCTTGGAAGGCTCGGCATATCCAGATTCGACTTGCCCAGATTCGACTTGCCCAGGCTCGGCTTGTCCGGATTCCGCTTGCACAGGCCGGATTTCGGCGGTCTCGACGTGTTCCGCTTCAACCCGCGCCGCTTCAACCTGCTCGGTCTCGCCTTGCCGGGATTCGACGGATCGAGCCTCGACCGCCGCGCT
>JBKDZW010000179.1:0-34105 GCA_047971685.1 Rhodoblastus sp. | reverse complement strand
TGGGCGGGACAGGGCGCGATCATGCCGCTCCTCTATTCCGAGAAATTTCTGATGCCGGCGCTGGCGAGCGGATTGTTTCTGGCGGGCGATGCGCTGCGGCTTGCCTGCTGGGTTCCCCTGCACGGGCTGTTCGCCACCGAAAGAATCAAGGCGGTCGCCATCGGCGAATGGCTGTCGCTGCCGCTCTTTGCCGCGCTTCTCACCGCAAGCGGCGCGCATTCGCTCGTCATCGCCGGCGCCTGCTACGCCATCGCTTATGCAATCTATCTGAGCTTCAACGTCTGGAGCATTTATCGAACGCCTGGACGTTATGCGACGGCGCCTTCCTGAGCATAGCCAGACAATAGACCGGCGTTTGCGCCCTGACCGGCGGCGGCGTCATTGCGAGGCGGAAAACGACGGTTCGCGCGCAGCCTCTAACCCGCCCGCAACAGGCGCACCGCCTCGTCGCGGCCAAAAACATACAGAAGCAGACGCAGCGCCCTGCCCCGCTCGCTTGTCAGCCCCTCGTCGTCATCGAGGATCGCCCCGGCGTTTTCGCGCGCGAGTTTGAGCAAAGTCCCGTGCGCTGCAAGATCGGCCAGTTTGAACCCCGGCAGGCCGGATTGCCGTGCGCCAAGAATCTCGCCCTCGCCGCGCAGGCGAAGATCTTCTTCGGCCAGGAGAAAGCCGTCCTCGCTTTCGCGCAAGATCGACAGGCGCGCTCTGGCGGTCTCGCCGAGCGGCCCCTTGTAAAGCAGGATGCAGGTCGACTTCTGCGCGCCGCGCCCGACGCGGCCGCGCAATTGATGCAATTGCGCAAGCCCGAAGCGCTCGGCGTGTTCGATGACGATGATGGTGGCTTCCGGCACATCGACGCCGACCTCGATGACGGTGGTTGCGACAAGCGCCTGTGTTTCGCCGCGCTGGAAGGCGGCCATGGCGGCGTCCTTGTCCTTGCCCTTCATCTGGCCATGCACGAGCCCGACGCGAGAACCGAAATGCTTCTGCAAATCCGCAAAGCGCGTCTGCGCGGCGGCGATTTCGAGTTCCTCGTTTTCGGCCACCAGCGGGCAGACCCAATAGGCGCGCGCGCCGGTCTCCATGGCGCGGCCAATGCCCGCGATCACTTCGTCGATGCGCTCCAGGGGGGCGGCGCGCGTGTCGATGGTCTGCCGGCCCGCCGGCTTTTCTCGAAGATTGGAGACGTCCATATCGCCGAAATAGGTGAGCACGAGCGTGCGCGGGATCGGCGTTGCGGTCATGACGAGAACGTCGGCCGCCTCGCCCTTGTCGCCAAGCGCAAGGCGCTGATGCACGCCGAAGCGATGCTGCTCGTCGACAATGGCGAGCGCGAGATCGCGGAAGACGACATTGTCCTGCACCAGGGCATGGGTGCCCACGACAATGTCGATTTCGCCATTCGCCAGCCCCTCCAGCGTCGCGCGGCGTTCGCCCGCCTTGTCGCGGCCCGTCAAAAGCGCGGCGCGCATGCCGGCCTCGCGCGCCATCGGCGCGATGCGCTCGTAATGCTGGCGCGCCAGAATTTCGGTCGGCGCCATGAGAGCCGCCTGCCGGCCGGCCTCCACCGCGCCCGCCATGGCGAGCACGGCGACAATGGTCTTGCCGGAGCCGACATCGCCTTGCAGCAGCCGCAACATCGGTTTTTCGCTCGCCATATCGCCTGCGATCTCGGCGAGCGCGGCGCGTTGCGCGCCGGTCAGAGAATAAGGCAACGCCCCTTCTATAGCGCGGGACATGCGGCCGTCGCCTTGCGTTGCGCGGCCGCTGCGGCGGCGCATTTTCGCGCGCACCAGCCGCAGCGCCAGTTGATGCGACAGCAATTCGTCATAGGCGAGCCGCTTTCGCGCGGGCGTGTCGGGCGAAATATCCATGGCCGAGACCGGCGCATGCAATGCGCGCAGCGCCGACGCAAAATCCGGCCATTTTTCCCGCCGCATGATTTCCGCGTCGAGCCATTCCGGCATGTCGGACACTTTGGCGAGGGCTGCGTCCACAGCCTTCTGGACGCTGCGCCGATGCAGCCCTTCGGTCAGCCCGTAGACCGGCTCATGCTCGCGCAATTGCTTCAGTTTTGCAGCGTCGAGCACGGTGGGATGAACGATCTGGCGATGGCCGTTCCATAATTTCAGATCGCCGGAAAACCATCTGATCTCGCCTATCGGCAGAGCGCGCAGCACCCAGTCGAAATTGGTGCGGAAGAAAACGAGCAGCACGTCGTCGCCGCTGTCGTCCTCGACCAGCACGTTGAGCGGCGCATTTGAATATTTGCGGGGAATGCGATGCTCCATCACGCGCGCGGCGATCACGACATGGGATTCGAGCGGCGCCTCGGCGATGGTGGGGCTGAGCCTGTTGTCGACCACGCCATGGGGCGGACGAAACAGGAGGTCGAGCACCCGCGCCCCGTCCTGCCCGAGCAGACGGTCGAACAGTTTCGCGGTCTTGGGACCGACGCCCGGCAGGGCGGCGAGGCTGGAAAACAGAGGATCGAGCAGCGAGGGGCGCATGGCGCCTTATAGCAAACCATGCGCGCCTGCGCCGCCGGCGGCCAATTTCCGGCGGCGGCTGACATTGCCGCCCCGCCCCGCTATATAGACGTGCTCAGCGGGCCGCCGTCCGCGCCGGAGCCCCGCATGACCGCCGAAGACCTCGACACCCGCCGCCGCGCCATCAAGGTGCGCGCCTGCCGTCGCGGCATGCGCGAAATGGACATTCTGCTCGGCGGCTTTGTCGAGGCCCGGCTCGCATCGCTGGCGCCGGACGAAATCGCCGCGCTCGAACAATTGCTCGATGTCGAGGACCAGAAAGCCTTTTCCTGGATCAGCGGTTCGGCGGCGCCGGAACCGCCCCACGACACCCCCCTCCTCAGGCAGATCATCCTGTTCCACAGCCACAACGGGCCTGTGAACCTCTAACATCCGATTCCATGACCAACCATCTCCAACGCGCGCTGCGGGAACTGGAACGCGGCGGCAAAGTTCTCCTTTCGCGCACGCCCGACGGGTTCGACGCCTTCGTGGCCGCCGATTTTTCGCGCGCATTCGCAGCCAGGGCCGAGGGACGCGCGGTCGCACTCGTGCATGTCGCGCGCGACGGTCAGCGTTCGCGCGCCTTTCAGGACGCTTTCGCCTTCGCCGCGCCGGAAATCGAAATACTCGATTTCCCCTCCTGGGATTGCCAGCCCTACGACCGCGTTTCGCCCAACGCCGGGATCGCCGCGCGAAGAATGACGGCGCTGTCGCGTCTTGCGCGTTCCGGCGGCTCGCAGGAGCGCCCGCGCATTCTGTGCACGACCGTCAATGCGCTGGCCCAGCGCGTGGCGCCGGTCGCCACCATCGCCGCCGATACGTTTTCGGCCGCGCCCGGCAATCTCGTGAAGACCGAGGAACTGGCGCGCTGGCTGGAGGTCAACGGCTTCATGCGCTCCAGCACGGTGCGCGAAACCGGCGAATTCGCCATGCGCGGCGGCATCGTCGATTTGTTCGCGCCGGGCATGGCGCAGCCGATACGGCTCGATTTCTTCGGCGATACGCTTGAGACGATCCGCCCCTTCGACCCCGAGACGCAGCGCTCGACCGGGCAATTGCGCTCGCTCGATCTCGTGCCGATGAGCGAACTTCAGCTCACCAGCGAAACCATGCGCCGTTTCCGGCAGGCCTATGTCGCCGAATTCGGCGCGCAGACGCGCGGCGACACGCTCTACGAGGCGGTCAGCGAGGGGCGCCGGCATCCGGGCATGGAGCACTGGCTGCCGCTGTTTCACGAAAAGATGGACACGCTGTTCGATTATGTCGCGGGCGCGCCCATTCTGCTCGATCCGCTGGCTGAGGACGCCGCCGGCGAACGCCTTGCGCAGACGCGCGATTATTACGACGCGCGCCGGGAAGCGTTCGATGCAGATCCCGCAAACTCCAGCTACAAGCCGCTGAAGCCGGATGCGCTCTATCTGGCGCCGGACGAGTTTCGGGCAAGACTGGATGCGATTGCGCTTGCGCGCATTTCGCCATTCGCGGTTCCCGAAAGTCCGCATGGCCTCGTGGTCGATCTGGAGGCCGGCGCCGGGCGCTCGTTTGCGCCCGAGCGCGCGGATGAAAACGCCAATGTCTTTCAGGCCGCCGTCGCGCATATCGAAACCTTGCGCGAAAGCGGCAAGCGCGTGATCCTGGCGGGCTGGTCGGATGGCTCGCGCGAGCGTCTCGGCCATGTGCTGGCCGAACACGGCCTGAAAAAAATCGAGCCCGTTTCCTCGCTGGCGCAGACCATCGGCGTCAAGGGCGTGGCGCTTGCCGTCATCGGGCTCGAACAGGGGTTTGTCGCCGGCGATCTCGCCGTCATCGGCGAACAGGATATTCTGGGCGACCGGCTGGTGCGCGCCCGCAAACGCCAGAAGCGCGAGAACGTTCTCCAGGAAGTCGGCGCGCTGAGCGCGGGCGATCTTGTCGTTCACGTCGATCACGGCATCGGCCGCTTCGTCGGGCTCACGCAAATTCAGGCGATCGGCGTACCGCACGATTGTCTCGAACTGCATTACGCCGGCGGCGACAAACTCTATCTGCCGGTCGAAAATCTCGAACTTCTTTCGCGTTACGGCTCGGAAGATCAGGAAGCCCAGCTCGACCGTCTCGGCGGCGTCGGCTGGCAGACGCGCAAGGCCCGGATGAAGAAGCGCATCCGCGAGATCGCGCATGGCCTCATCAAGCTCGCCGCGCAACGCATGTTGCGCAAGGCGCCCGTGATGACGCCGCCATCCGGCCTCTACGACGAGTTTTGCGCGCGGTTTCCCTACGACGAGACGGAAGATCAGGACGCAGCCATCGAGGCGACGCTCGACGATATGGCCGCGGGCCGCCCGATGGACCGCCTGATCTGCGGCGATGTCGGCTTCGGCAAGACCGAAGTTGCTCTACGCGCCGCATTCTCGGCTGTCCTGAATGGCAAGCAGGTCGCCGTCGTCGTGCCCACCACCGTGCTTGCGCGCCAGCATTTCAAGACGTTTTCGCAGCGATTTTCCGGCCTGCCGGTCAAGGTTGCGCAGATGTCGCGCATGGTCTCGTCCGCCGATCTCAAGACCGCGAAAACGGGCGCGGCGTCGGGCGAGGTCGATATCGTCGTGGGCACCCACGCCGTTCTCGGCAAGACCGTGAGCTTCAAGGATCTCGGCCTTGTCGTGATCGACGAGGAACAGCATTTCGGCGTGGGCCACAAGGAGCGCCTGAAGGAATTGCGCGCGGAAGTGCATGTGCTGACGCTGTCGGCCACGCCCATTCCACGGACCCTGCAACTGGCGCTGACGGGCGTGCGCGAACTTTCCATCATCGCCACGCCGCCGGTCGACCGGCTCGCCGTGCGCACTTTCATCACGCCCTTCGACGAATTGATCGTCCGAGAGGCCCTGTTGCGCGAGCGCTATCGCGGCGGGCAATCCTTCTATGTCTGTCCGCGCATCGAGGATCTCGACGAGGCCGCCGCCTTCCTGCGCCAGAACATTCCCGAAGCAAAGTTCACAATCGCGCATGGCCAGATGAGCGCGACCGAACTCGAAGAGAAGATGAGCGCCTTCTACGACGGCAAGTTCGATATTCTCGTTTCGACCGCGATCGTGGAATCGGGCCTCGATATTCCCACCGCCAATACGATGATCGTGCATCGCGCCGACATGTTCGGCCTTGGCCAGCTCTATCAATTGCGCGGGCGCGTGGGACGCTCCAAGACGCGCGCCTACGCCCTGTTCACCGTGCCCGCCAAGAGACAGATGACGCCGCAGGCCGAAAAGCGCCTGAAGGTTCTGCAATCGCTCGACACGCTTGGCGCGGGCTTCCAGCTCGCCAGCCACGATCTCGACATTCGCGGCGCCGGCAATCTGCTCGGCGACGAACAGTCCGGCCATATCAAGGAAGTTGGCTACGAGCTTTATCAACAGATGCTGACGGACGCGATCGAGGCCCTGAAGGCGGGGCAAGAGGAGCCGGCGGAGGAATTGTGGTCGCCCACGATCACGGTCGGCGCGCCGGTCACGATTCCGGAAACCTATGTCGAGGATCTGCAATTGCGCCTGCAACTCTACCGCCGCCTGTCGGGCGTGGCGGAAGAAGGCGAAATCGAATCCTTCGCTGCCGAGATGATCGACCGTTTCGGCCCCCTGCCGCCCGAAGTCGAGCAACTCATGGAAATCGTCGCCATCAAGGCGCTGGCGCGACAGGCCCATGTCGAGAAGGTGGAGGCCGGCCCCAAGGGCGTCATCGTCGCCTTCCGCGACAATTCCTTCGCCAACCCTGCGGGCCTCGTGCGTTTCCTCGCCGAACAGGGGCCTCGCGCCAAGGTGCGCCCCGACATGAAAATCGTTTTCACCGGCGATTTCGAGGAGACGCACGAGCGGCTGGAAGGCGCGCGGCGCATTTTGCGCACCCTGGTGGCGCTTGCGCAAAAGAAGGCGGCGTGAGGGCGCGGGCCTGAAGCGGCGGCTCCGTGCGCCTGCGGCGGCTTGGTATGCCTGCGGCGGCTCCATATGCCTGCGGCGGCTCCATATGCCTGCGGCGGCTCCATATGCCTGCGGCGGCTCCATATGCCTGCGGCGGCTTGCAAAACCGGCCGGGCGTCGCCAAATTGCACGCGACATGAGCGACTTGCCGCCCTCCCCCTCGCGCCTGCGCCGTCTCGGCGCGCGCATCCGCGCCTATTTTCTGACCGGCCTCGTCATCGCCGGACCGCTGGCGGTCACCGCCTGGCTGGTCATCTGGTTCGTGGATACGGTCGATCACTGGATCAGGCCGCTCATTCCCGCTTCCGCATGGCCCGACATTTATCTGGTCAAGGATATTCCGGGCATCGGCGTGGTCCTCGCCTTCATCGGCCTCACGCTGCTCGGCTTTCTGGCGGCCAATCTCCTGGGCCGCACGCTCATCCGCATCAGCGAGACAATCCTTCACCGCATGCCGGTCGTACGCGGCATTTACAAAAGCGTGAAGCAATTGTTCGAGACGGTCTTTTCCCAGCAGGGCACGGGCTTTCGCAAGGTCGGGCTGGTGCAATATCCCTGCCCCGGCCAATGGGCGCTCGTCTTCATCTCGACGCCGCCGGGCGATCTCGTGAAAGAGGCGATCAACGCCGGCGACACGCCCTATATTTCCGTCTTTCTGCCGTGTGCGCCCAATCCGACGACCGGCTTTTATTTCTATCTGCCGGCCAGCGAAGTGATCGAAATCGACATGCCGCCCGACGACGCCGCCAAGCTCATCATGTCGGCCGGGCTGATCCAGCCGGACGTTACGGCGCCCGCCAGAAACGGCAAGAAGATTGCGGGTGCGCCCGCCGCAATCGAGACGGCCGACGCGCAATAGGCGCTTCCCGCCTTCTCTCCATGCAAATCGCGGCCGGGCGGGCGTTGAAGCCGAAAGGCGTCAGCTCTTTATCCTGTATTTCTCGAACGACGCGATGACCGCGCGGATGCCTGCGACCAGCTCCGGATGGCGCTGCTCCCAGATGGCGACCTGGGCCTCGTCGGCGCTGAGGCGGGCATCTGTCGTCGTCTCGGCGAGCGGCGCGCCGAAAGGCGCGATATCCGCCGGCCAGGGGCGGTCCATGACGCGCGCCACGATCATGTCGCCGACGCTCGGACGGAAATGCAGAACCTCGAAGAACCAGGGCGAGCGGTCGAGCGGGCCGCCGCGCCTGAAGGAGCCGAGCGCGACCTCGCCGACCTCGCTGAAATCGATTGCGCGGACCGGCGCGCCCGGACCTTCGGCGGCCTTGCCGACAGCGGCGGCCAGCGCCTTCTTCCAGTCGCGAAACCGCTGCTGGTAGCCCAGGAGATCGAACATGGCGCGGCGCGAGACATGGACCGGCGGCAGCACGATATCGACCGCGATATTCCGTTCGCGCGCCGCCCTGATGGCCTCGACCATGCGTTGCAGGCGCGGCTGCAATTGCTCGGCATAAGTGTCGCGCGGAACATACATGTAGGAGGGAAACCAGGCGCGCATGCTCGGCAATTCCCAGAAATCGTCGCCGCTAATCAGCCTTTTGCGATCTTGCAGCGCATAATGATAGAAGCCGTCGGTATCGATGTAGAAGGCTTGCGCGCCGGTCTGGCCGCCGATGGTCTTGCGCAGCGCCTCGTAGGACAAGGCGTGCATCAGGCGCCCGCGCCAGGGCGAGGCGCCGCCGAAAACGGATTCGGCGAGATCGCCGGGCGCCGCCGTCTCGCGGAAAAATTCTTCGAAATCCACCGCCCAGATCACGCGCCGGACCTTCGGCGTCCTGCCCGCCATCGTCTTGAGGATGTCGGCGCTTTCGTTGGAATGCGAGCCGTTGAGGCCGGCGTTGTAGGCGTTGAGGCCGGCCATGGTCGCCGTGTGCGGATCGAATCCGAAGGCTGCGCGCGAAGACCCGAGAAAGACGATATCGAGCGTCTTCGTGCGGCGGAAATATTCGAGCCCCTTGATGACGCGATCGCCATTGGTGGTCAGGCGCAGTTCGAGCGAACCCAGATTATGCGCGAAAAGGCGCGTGCCGAAGATCGCGAACACATCGCCTGCCGCAGCAATGGCGCCGATCGCGCCGAACAGGGCCAATGTCATGCCGAAAGCGGCGGCGAGCCAGCGGCGCATGATCAGAACCGGAAGAAGAGAAATTCGGATGTCTGCCAGGAGAAGAGCTCCACGGCGACGATGCCGGCTGCAAGGAAGGCGGCCCATGCGAGGGAGGGCCACGTAAACGCCGGGCGCGCAAACAGGGCCGGCGCATATTCGGGCGCAGGCGCAGGCGCGCCGAGCGTCGGGTGATAGGCGCGCAAAATCTGGCGCGCGCTCGGCAGGACGACGCAAGCGATCAGCAGCGCCACGCCCGCGGCAAATCCGCCGGGCGAAAACCCGATCTGGTCGAGGCGCAGGCCCTTGAGGCCGATCATGCCGGCCATCATGACGCCCGCCTCGCCGGCGCTGTCGGCGCGAAACGGCGCCCAGGCGACAAGCACGAAGACGAGCGTGAGGATACGCGACACAAAGGCCGGCAGACGCCAGGGACCGTGACGCGTCCAGGCATGGGCGACGAGCAGGTAGAACCCGTGCAGACCGCCCCAGATGATGAAGGTGTAATTGGCGCCGTGCCAGAAACCGCCGAGCACCATGGTCGCCAGGAGATTGATGGCGCGGCGCGTCTCGCCGTTCCGGTTGCCGCCGAGCGGGATGTAAACGTAATCGCGCAGAAAACGCGACAGCGTCATGTGCCAGCGCCGCCAGAATTCGACGATGGTGACGGAGGCGTAGGGCTTGTCGAAATTGGCCGGCAGACGCACGCCGAACAGACGCGCAAGGCCAATGGCCATGTCGCTATAGCCGGAGAAATCGAAATAGAGCTGCACGCCGTAGCAAAGCGCGCCCTGCCATGCGAGCGCCGCGCCCACATCGCCCACGCGCGCGGTCGCAAAGGCCGGCTCGACGAAAGGCGCGATATTGTCGGCCACCACCACTTTCTTGACGAGGCCGATGGCGAGCAGCGCGAAGCCGACCGCGTAATTGGTCCAGCGCGTATCCGCCTCGACATGGGCCGGCGCGGCCAGCCTGCGAAACTGCGGCATGACCTCGGCATGATGGACGATGGGACCGGCGATGAGCTGGGGGAAGAAAAACACGAAAAGCGCGAAGTCGAGAAAGCGTCTGCTTTTGGCCTTGCCGACATGAATGTCGGAAATGTAGGCGATCTTCTGGAAGGTGAAGAAGGAAATGCCGAGCGGCAGAAACACCTGCAACAACGGTACGCGCACGCCCGTCAGGTCGGCGAAGGCGGAAATGAAGAAATCGACGTATTTGTAATAGCACAGCAGGGCGAGATTGGCGGCGACCGCCAGGCCGAACAGAATGCGGCGCGTCTTGCCGCGCGCCTCGTCGATCAGGCGGCCAAGAATGAAATTCACCGTCATGGCGCCCGCAAGCAGCCAGAAATAGGGAATGCTCCAATAGCCGTAGAAGACGCAGGAGGCCGCAAGCAGCCAGACCACGCATAATTCGTTCGAGCCATAGCGCTGCAAGACCGCAAAGCCGAGCAGCGTGGCGGGGAGAAAGACAAGCAGAAACTGCCAGGAGGTGAAAAGCATTCAAGCCGCGTCGATTGGTATTCGCGCACCCTCTACACGAAATCCGCCCAAGCCTGAAATCGGCCCAAGCCTGAAATCGCCCAAGCCTGAAATCGCCCCCGCCTAAGCCTGAACAGGCGCCTCGGACAGGCCGCGCCAGACCTTCGGCAGCATTTCCGGCAGATCCTCGGCGATCAGGCCCGGCCCGAACAGATTCGCCGCCTCCCCATGCATCCAGACCCCCGCGCAGGCCGCCTCGAAGGCGGGCATGGCCTGCGCCGTCAGGCCGCAGATCATGCCGGCCAGCACATCGCCGGAGCCAGCCGTAGCCAGCCATGGCGGAGCGTTGGAGGCGATGGACGCGCGCCCGCCAGGGTCTGCCACGATCGTATCCGGCCCCTTGAAAACGACGATGGCGCCGCTTTTTTGCGCGGCGTTGCGCGCCAGCGTGAGCTTGTCGGATTTACCGGCGCCGAACAGGCGCAGAAATTCGCCGGCATGCGGCGTGAGCACGACGGGCCCGCGCGCGGCGCCGATTGCGGCGAACAGGCGCTCCGGGGCGCCGGAGAAGGACGTCAGCGCGTCGGCGTCGAGCACATAAGCGCGCGACGCCGCGCCCGCGCCGGACGCTGTTTCGACGAGCGCGGCTTCGACAAGCGCGCAGGTCCGTTCGCCGACGCCGAGACCGGGGCCGAGCACGATTGCATTCTTGCGGCGGTCGGCCAGAAGATCGAGCAGCCCCCCGGGGCCGTCGCAGCGGCGGACCATGATCGCCGTTAGCGCGGCGGCGTTGACGATGAGCGCATCCGAAGGCGAGGCGACGGTGACGAGGCCGGCGCCTGCGCGAAGAGCGCCGCGCGCGGCAAGACGCGCTGCGCCCGTGGAGGCGAGCCCGCCCGAGACGACCGCCGCATGCCCGCGCGAAAACTTGTGGGCGTCGATTTGCGGCGCCGGCAGCGCGGCGCGCCACAGCGCGGGAATGTTGTGGAAGGTTTTTGGCGCGATGTCGCGCAACACATCGGGCTTGACGCCGATGTCGGCGCAGGTCACGCGACCGCACAGCGCGCGGCCCGGCATCAGGAGATGGCCGGGCTTGAGGCGGAAGAAGGTCACGGTCTCATCGGCCTCGATGGCCGCGCCGCGCACGGCGCCGGTCGTACCGTCGAGACCGGAGGGCGTATCGACGGCGAGCACGCAGCCGGCGCCCGTGCGCCGCCAGGCGTTCACGCGCTCGACGAGACTTCGGGCGGCGCCGTCGAGATCGCGCGCCAGGCCTGCGCCGAACAGCGCGTCGATCACGAGATCGGCCTGTTCGATGTCGAACATGTCGATGGGGGAGGCGTCGCGGTTCCAGCAGGCATAGGCGGCAGCGGCGTCGCCCCTGAGCGCGCCGGCGTCGCCGAGCGTGCGCACTTCCGCCTCGAAACCCATTTCGAGCAGAGCGTGCGCGGCGATATAGCCGTCGCCGCCGTTATTGCCGGGCCCGCACAATATTTCGATCCGGCGCCCGCCACGCCGCCTTATCACATGGGCGGCGCGATCGGCGACCGCGCGGCCGGCCGCCTCCATCAACGCAAAGCCCGACATGCCCGACGCCATGGTCAGGCGGTCGGCCTGCGCCATTTCGGCCGTCGTCAGAAGTTCCGTCCGCATATGCCGTCCCTCGCGCCCGCCGTTCGGGCATCGCCGCCGATCCCGCCGCGACACACTCGTCAATTGCGCGCGGAAGGGCAAATGCGCATCGGCGATGGAACGCATGGTTTGCGTTGATGCAAACGTTTTCGTCTTGACAGATTCAGCAACCAGGCGGAGCATGTTCTTGCTGCAATCGTTGTTGTTTCGAGTGCGAGCGCCTCGGGAAGCGACGGTATCGGCGGGCTTTCGGGAGAGCCTGGCCGGGTGGCCCGGCGGGGATGCAAATTTCCGTCCTTATACATTCGTTGTTCAACAGCAAAGCACGGGAGATGACTCCACCGAGCAAGGATAAGCGATCCCTTGCAGAAGGGGTCGCCGGCAGAGCAGACGGGACCGGATGAGTTCCGTCAGCCTGCAAACTGATACATCGTTGAATGAACCGACCAGGCCGACGCTGCGAAAGCAGGCGGTCGCACCTGGAATGTGACTGGCCTAATCAGGCATATCTGCCGGATTTACAGGCCGCATGACGAAGCAGACGGATCCAGCAGAAGCAGGCATCGAACCGGAACAGACTTTAAACGCTCGATTTTGATGCTCAACTTCGAGAGTCGGCTTGAAACTCGACTTTGAGACTCAAGCTTTGAAGCAGTTTCGGGTTTGAAGCGAGCGTGGGCTTGAAGCGTGTCGGGCAACTTCAGGAGCATCGCAAACAGGAAGGCGACGATGCTCAGGATGGGACAACGCAAGACCCGTGAGGCAAGCTCGCGATCAACATGTGACGCATGATCGTGTCATGTGATGATGTGCGAAGTCCGTGGACCAAGTGTGCGTACGATAGACCGGCGAAACAGAAGGGCCCCGCGACGCATCAGGCGCCGGGGCCCGTTTCGTTTCATGCACTTGGATAATCAAAAATTTATCTGACATCCGCAGTCCCGTCTGAAGTCAGGTTTCTCCGCCGACCGGGACGGGACGACGAAAAATTCATCTCTTGCCCGGAGCGTGCGCTTGCCTTGAGCGATACTCGCTTTGCGCGGATCAGCCCCACACTTTTCGCGCCGTTTCCATCATCACGTCGATCTTGCGCCATTGCGCATCCATGCTCAACGCATTGCCGCCTATGCCCGATGCAAAACCGCATTGCGGCGAAAGCGCGAGTTGTTCGAGCGGGCAGAAGCGCGCAGCGTCATCGATGCGGCGGCGCAGATCGTCGACACTCTCCATTTCGCCGCTCTTGGTGGTGATCAGGCCGAGGACGACGATCGTTCCCTTGCGGACGAAGCGCAGCGGATCGAAGGAGCCCGCGCGCTCGGTGTCGTATTCGAGCAGGAGCCGGTCGTAGTCGAGGCCGCCGAATACGGCCTCCGCGATGGCGTCGTAATGGCCTTCCCGGTGCCACATGCTCGCGCGATTGCCGCGGCAGATATGCAGTCCGAACACCGCCCTGCCCTGCATGCCCGCGATGACGGCGTTGTCGGCGTTGATCGCGCCTTTCAGGCTTTTGAGCGGGTCTTCGCCGCGCGCCGCCATGCGCGCGAGCGTTGCGGGATCGACGTAACCCGTAAAGCTCGGCTCGTCGATCTGCACATATCCGCAGCCTGCCGCGACAAGCTCCCCGATCATCGTGCGCTGGATGGCGACGACATCGGCGAGAAAGACGGCGCTGTCGGTGTAATGCGGTGCGGATTTCCCGATATCGCACATTTGCCGTACGCGATCCGGGCCCATCAGGGTTATCTTGGCCGGGCGTTTGGCGATGGAGCGCAGAAACTCATATTCCGAGCGAACGAAACTTTCCTGCAACGCGATCTTGCCGGTTGCGGGAACCTTGAAGGATTCCACGGCGTCGGCGCCGCGATGCAGCGGCTTTTCTTCCGCGCCGAGATTGTCGGGAAATTGCAGGAAATTCCGCCAGGCGCCTTCCCAGAGATCCCAGCCGGAAACGCGCGAAAAACTCACCTGCCAGTTGAGGCGGCGATATTCGCCGTCGCTGACGAGGGGCAGGCCGTGCGCTTCCTGCTCCGCGACAATGGCGCGGATCGCCTCGTCCTGGGCCGCCACGAGAGCGGCCATGTCGATCTGGCCGCGCGCGCAGCGCAGGAAGGCCGCCTTCAAATCCTCGGGACGCAGGAGAGAACCGACGTGATCGACGCGCGTATTCCGTGCAAAAGCCTGCTTCCCGCTCATAGCTTCCTCCCTGTTGTCCGGCTTTCCCCTGCGCTTTGGATGGGGTTAGTTTGTCGGACCGGATTATCCGATACATAATTCAGAACGGGTGCGCTCATGGCAATCGCTGCGGACAAGACGGCCATACCGGACTTCGACCCCGATGTTTTGCGCCGGAAATACCGGGCCGAACGCGACCGGCGCCTGCGCGCCGACGGCAACGACCAATATGTCGAGATCAAGGACGGCCATGCGCACTATCTCGACGATCCCTATGCGGCGCCCGGTTTTTCGCGCGATCCGATCGAGCGGGATACGGATATCGTCGTGTTCGGCGGCGGCTTCTCCGGCCTTTTGACCGGCGCACGCTTGCGCGAAAAAGGCGTGGACGATTTCCTGATCGTCGAAAAGGGCGCCGATTTCGGCGGCACATGGTACTGGAACCGCTATCCGGGCGCAGCCTGCGACACCGAGAGCTATATCTACATGCCGCTGCTCGAGGAAACCGGCTATATGCCGGTCGCCAAATATGCGCGCGCGCCGGAACTGTTTGCGCATTCGCAGCGCATCGGCAGGCATTTCGGGCTCTACGACAAGACCCTGTTCCAGACGGAAGCCAAGGAAGCGCGCTGGGACGAGGACGCTGGACGCTGGATCGTCACGACGCAGCGCGGCGACATCATCTGCGCGAAATTCATCGTGGCGGCGGGCGGTCTACTGCATCGTCCGAAGCTGCCCGGCATTCCCGGCATCGAGAACTACCGGGGCCATTCCTTCCACACCAGCCGTTGGGATTACGCCTATACGGGCGGCAATTCCGGCGGCGCCATGACGGGCCTCGGGGACAAGACGGTCGGCATCATCGGCACCGGCGCCACGGCCGTGCAATGCGTGCCGCATCTTGGCGCAAGCGCGAAAGAATTGTTCGTATTCCAGCGCACGCCGTCGTCGGTCGATGTGCGCAACAATGTCGCGACCGATCCCGCCTGGGCCGCAGCGCTCAAACCCGGCTGGCAGAAGACGCGCACCGACAATTTCTCCGCCGTCGTGTCCGGCGAGGAATTCGACGAGGACATGGTCAGCGACGGCTGGACCGATCTCATCGGCAATATTCTGCTCGCCGCGCGCCGCAAGGCGCGAGCCGGCGAGAAAGTCGACGATCCGCAGACGCTGATCCAGATCGCCGATTATCAGAAAATGGAGCGGGTTCGCGCGCGCGTCGACGAGATCGTCGCAGACAGGACGACCGCGGCCGCGCTCAAACCCTGGTACGATCAATTCTGCAAGCGCCCGTGCTTCCACGACGAATATTTGCAGACCTTCAACCGGCCAAATGTCCATTTGATCGACACCGCCGGCCGGGGCGTCGAACGCATCACGCAAACGGGCGTCGTGGCGGGCGGCGTGGAATACAGGCTCGATTGTCTGATCTATTCCACGGGCTTCGAGGTCGGAACGGATTATTCGCAGCGACTTGGCATGACCATTGTCGGGCGCAACGGTCAGACGCTCACCGACAAATTCAGGAACGGCGCGGAAACGCTGCACGGCATTTTTTCGCGCGGCTTTCCCAACATGTTCCTGATCCAGACCGCGCAGAGCGGCTATAGCGCCAATTTCCAGCACATGCTGGCCGAAACCGCCAAGCACATCGCCTTCGTCGCGCATGCCGCGCTGGACAAGGGTTTGCACGCGATAGAGCCGGAGGCCGAAGCCGAAGCCGACTGGGTGAAGGGGATCGTGCGGATGAGCGAGTTTCGCGCGCCGTTTCTGAAGGAATGCACGCCGGGCTATTACAACAACGAAGGCGCCCCCGACGCCGTCACCGCCAGAAACGGCTCCTATCTCAAGGGCCCCAACGCTTTCGTGCGCCTGCTGGAAGGCTGGCGGGCCGAAGGCGTTTTGCGCGGACTGGAGACGACGCGCAAATGAGTGCGCGATGCGCTGAAAGCGAGCGCATGTCCGGTTCGGCGCGGCCGCGTCCGGGCGCCGGTTGCGTCGCCGTGGTTTTTCGCTAATTTCGCGGCGCAACAATGGAGCCTGCGATGAAGACCCCGCGCAAATTCTACGAGCCGCTCGCCATCGGGGCGCCGCTCCCCTACCGCGAATTGCCCGTGCGCGTGGAGCGCATGATCCATTTCGTGCCCACGCATCTGGAAAAAGTGCGCGCCAAGGCCGGCGACATGGCCAGGAGCGCCGACGTCATTCTCGGCAATCTCGAAGACGCAATCCCCGCCGACGCCAAGGAAGCCGCGCGCAAGGGCTTCATCGAGATGGGCCAGAAATTCGATTTCGGCGAAACCGGCCTGTGGACGCGCGTCAATTGCCTCAATTCGCCCTGGGCGCTCGACGACATCTCGGAGATCGTCGCAGCGATCGGCGGCAAGCTCGATGTCATCATGCTGCCCAAGGTCGAGGGCCCCTGGGACATTCATTATCTCGACCAATTGCTCGCCCAGCTCGAGGCGCGCCACACTATCGGCAAGCCGATCCTCATCCACGCCATTCTGGAGACCGCCGAGGGCGTGAAAAACGTGGAACAGATTGCGCTCGCCTCGCCGCGCATGCACGGCATGAGCCTGGGGCCTGCCGATCTTGCGGCCTCGCGCGCCATGAAGACGACGCGCGTCGGCGGCGGCCACCCCGAATACAAGGTGATTTCGGACCCCGTCGAGGGGCAGGCGCGCACCTCGGTCCAGCAGGATCTGTGGCATTACACGATCGCCAAAATGGTCGACGCCTGCCAGTCCGCAGGCATCAAGAGCTTCTACGGCCCGTTCGGCGACATCGCCGACGAGGCGGCCTGCGAAGTGCAGTTCCGCAACGCCTTTCTCATGGGTTGCGCCGGCGCCTGGTCGCTGCATCCCGCACAGATCGCCATCGCCAAGCGGGTTTTCTCGCCGGACGTCAAGGAAGTCGCCTTCGCCAGGCGCATTCTCGAGGCCATGCCCGACGGCTCCGGCGTGGTGATGATCGACGGCAAGATGCAGGACGACGCCACCTGGAAACAGGCCAAGGTTATCGTCGATCTTGCCCGGCAGGTCGCCGCCAAGGACGCCGAATACAAGACCCTCTACGGATTTTGACCGCCGGAGCGCACGGACGCCCTGTAATTGACAAGGTTGCAGGCCAGTACTAGCTCACGGGGCAGGCGGGCGTCGGATCGATCATCCGACGCCGGAGCGAGGGCCTGCGTATTATGGGCGACGTGCAGGAACGGATAGCAAAATTCGGGATTGGCCAGGTGGTCATGCACCGGCGCTATGCCTTTCGCGGCGTGATCTTCGATGTCGATCCCGTTTTCGCCAATACCGAGGAATGGTGGCTGGCGATCCCCGAGGAAGTGCGGCCGCGCAAGGACCAGCCGTTCTACCACCTGTTCGCGGAAAATACGGAAACCGAATATATCGCCTATGTCTCGGAGCAGAATCTCCTTCCCGACACATCGGGCGAGCCGGTACGCCACCCCCAGGTCGACGAGATTTTCGTGCGCACCGACGCCGGCGGCTATCGGCTGAAGTCCTGCGGCCAGCATTGATGCAGGCGCTGGCGGGCGGGCGTTTGATTTGCGCGATTTTCCTTGCGATTTCCCGGCTGCCCGCTCTGGCTGTGGCCCCTGGCTCCCGAGCAGGATCCGGATCGCGCGCCGGCGCTTTTCCTGAGGGGCGGAAAACCCAAATGAAAAGGCGCGGGACCAGCCCGCGCCTTTCATAAGCGCCGTTTCCGGCAGTCTATTTCTTCGGAGCGGCGGGCGCCGCCGGAGCCGCAGCGCCGCCGGCGGCCTCAAGCTTCTTGCGCTCTTCCTCGGCCTTCTTCTGAAGCTGTTCCTGCAACTTTTTCTGCTGCTCTTCCAGCACCTTGGGGTCGATGGCGGGGCCGTCGTACGCCTTGCCGAAACCGTCGAGCGGCACGTTGAAGGCGACTTCGGCGCCGACGCCGTTGCGCACCTGCACGTGGAGGGACGTGCCCTTCTTCATCGCGTCGATGGTGGCCTGTTTGACCTTGGATTCGGCAAAGCAGCCATTGGGGAAGCAGATTTCAAAGGAGCCTTCCATGGTCGCGCCCTTGTCGACCGCGAAACGGAAGCCCGGACGCAGCATCAGCCCGATCGGCATGAGGAAGCGGACGATCTTGCTGTCGTCGCCCTTCACGTCATAGACGGCGACGGCGAGCACCGGAGGCTGGTCGGCCTGAGTGCCGAAATCGCGCGTGGTGTAGCAGACTTCCTTGCCGGCGGCCTGATCCTTGCCGCAAACCTTGGTCCAGTCGGTCTGGGCGGGATGGAGGTCCACCGTCATCGGTCCCTGATGCTGGCCGGCGGGCGCGGCCTGAGCGGGCGCAGCCGGCTTTTGCGTCGACTTGGCGGCCGGCTTCTTATCCTGTGCGAACGCGCTGCCTGCGAGAACAATCGCCCCGGCGACGAGAGCCGCGCCGAAAAGCTTCGTTTTGGACGACATGAAAAAACCCTTTCAGTGAATTCCTTACGGCGCCGGCGCTGTCGAGAACTTCGAGAACAAATGAAAGCTTTGCACAATCTGCCCCAATCGGATCAGCCCCAATCGGATCAACCCCAATCGGATCAACCCCAATCTGTTCGGCCCCAATCGGACGCGAGCCGGCCCGCTTCCACCGCTTCGAGGCGCCTGTGCGCTCATCACTTGCGATTGCGGCGACATAGTGACGGGGTCTCTTACCCGCTTTACCGCCGCATTGCCAGCGTCTAATCGGCGGGCGTCGATCGGCCAGCATCTGATCGCCATGCCGCACCCTGACGCCGCCGCGCGGCTCGCCTAGAGTGAACCCATGACGAATGAATCGATTCGGCCTGATCTGCGCCTTTCGCGCCGCGCCGTTATCGGCGCGCTTGATCTGCGTCTTTCGCGCCGCGCCGTTATCGGCGCGTTTGCCGCCGCCCCTGCTCTTTTTTCGAGCGCCGCCCGCGCCGAAAGCCCGGCAGGCGGGGCGACCAATGCGCGCGTTTCGCACGGTCTGGCGATGCACGGCGCGCCTGCGCTTGCGCCCGATTTCACGCACCTGCCCTACGCCAATCCCGCCGCGCCCAAGGGCGGGCGGCTGTCCATCGCCTTTCAAGGCACGTTCGACGGGCTCAACCCCTACAATCTTCGCGCGGGCTCGGCGGCGCAGGGCCTTGCCGGCAATATCTACCAGACCCTGATGGCGCGCTCGCTCGACGAGCCCTTCACGCTCTACGGCCTCATCGCCCAGACTATCGAAACGGACGACGATCGCAGCTATGTCGTGTTCCGCCTCGACAAACGCGCGAAATTCTCCGACGGCGCGCCGATCACGGCGGCCGACGTTCTCTTTACCTTCGATCTCCTGAAAACGCGCGGACGGCCGCAGCAACGCATCGCCTACAGCCTCGTGCGCTCCATTGTCGCAGAAGACCAATGGACCGTGCGTTACGACCTGACCGGCGCCGACGACCGCGAACTGCCGCTGACTTTGGCGCTGATGCCGGTTCTGCCCAAGCACAAGACCGATGTGGAGCGCTTTTCCGATTCCTCCATCGAGATCCCCATGGGCTCCGGCCCCTATACGATCACTTCGCTCAAACCCGGCGAGGAGATCATGCTCAAGCGAAATCCCGATTACTGGGGCGCCGACCTGCCGATCTGCCGCGGCCTCTATAATTTCGACGAGATCGTCATCAGCTATTACCGCGACGCCAATTCGATGTTTGAAAGCTTCAAGGCCGGGCTTCTCGATTATCGCCTGGAAGGCAATCCGACGCGCTGGCGCACGGGCTATAATTTTCCCGCTGCGCGCGACGGCCGCGTCAAGAAAGAGGAATTGCGGGTCGGCACGCCGCGCGGCATGGAGGGCTTCGCCTTCAACACCCGCCTGCCCCTGTTCAAGGACGTGCGCGTGCGCGAAGCGCTCTCGATCATGTTCGATTTTGAATGGATGAACCACAATCTGTTCGACGATCTCTATACGCGCTCGATCAGCTTTTTCGACAATTCCGATCTCGCCTCGACCGGCAGGAAAGCAAGCGCGGACGAACGCAGCCTGCTTGCGCCTTATCGCGAGGCCGTGCGCAGCGACATACTGGAAGGGCGCTGGCGCCCCTATGTCGCCGACGGCTCCGGCCGCGACCGTAAACAGGCGCGCACTGCGCTCGACCTGCTCGCGCAGGCCGGCTGGAAGATAGATCGCGGCCAACTCGTCAAGGATGGCCAGGACTTTGAATTCGAGATCATGGTCGCCGACCGCAACCAGGAGCGGCTGGCGCTCGCCTACGCCTCCTCGCTCAAGCGCATCGGCGTGATCGCGCGCGTACGCACGGTCGACGAGGTGCAATATCAGCGCCGGCGCCAGCGCTTTGAATTCGACATGATGCTGGGCACGTGGGCGGCCTCCGCCTCGCCCGGCAACGAGCAGCGCATGCGCTGGGGCTCGGCCAGCGCATCGCAGGAAGCCTCTTTCAACCTCGCCGGCGCCTCCTCGCCCGCCATCGACGCGCTGATCGCGGCCATGCTTGCAGCGCGCACGCGCGAAGATTTCATCACCGCCGTGCGCGCCTACGACCGCGTGCTGTTGTCAGGCTTCTACATCGTTCCGCTGTTTCACACGGTATTCCAATGGGACGCCTATTGGACGCGCATCGAACGTCCCGAGACGCTGCCGCGCTGGACCGCGCCGCTGTTTGCTGCAACGCTCGATTCATGGTGGAGCAAATCGTCATGAAGCGCCGGCCATGAAGTCCAGATCGTGAGGTCCAGATGATGAGCGCGCAGCCGGAGGCCATGGGCATGACAAGCGATCATCCGCTCGCCGCGTTCGGTCTCGATACGGTGGCGCGCGGGGCGGCGCGCCTGCGCGCCGAGCGCGTGGCGATGTTAGAGGCTGGCGAAGACTGTGTCGCAACCCCTGTCGCCTACGGCGAATTCGACCGGCTGACGCTCGCATTCCGCGCGCAGGCGCGCGCCTGCGGTCTGGTTGCGGGCGAGCGCGTGCTGATCGTCGGCGCGCAGCGGATCGGCGTCGCCGCCGCTATTCTCGGCGCCATTGGCGCAGGGCTCGAACCCGTGATCGCGCCAATGCATCCGAGCCCGGCTGCGCTCGCCTTTCTCGCGCAATCCACGGGCGCAGCCGCAGTGATCGGCCCGACGCGCTTTGGCGCCTACGACGCCGCGCATGTCATGCTGGAGATCGCCGCCGCCGCGCCGGGCGTGCGGCTCCTGTGCTCTCTTGGCCCCGACGCTTGCGACGGCGCGGTCGATTTTTCGCCCGCCGCGCTGCGCGATACGGGGGAGGAGATCATGCCCGCAAACCGGGGCGCCGCGCCGCCGCGCATCGGATTTGCGCTCGACATGCAGAGCAATACGCCGCGCACGATCTTCGTCGCGCAATCCGAGGTCGTCGCAATAGCGCTCGATTTCGCCTCGCGTCTGCGGCTCAATGCGGAGCGGCCGATTTTTTCCACCCTGTCGCCGGCAAGCCTGACGGGGCTTGCGTGCGGGCCGGTGGCGGCGTTGCTCATCGGCGCCCCGCTCATATGGTTCGGGCCGTTTTCGGCGCGCCATTTCGTCGACATGCTCGACAAGGCCGGCGCCTGTCATCTCGTTGCGCCGCTGGATATCGCCGCCGACCTGGCGGAAGCCGGACTTTTCGCGCCGGGCAGGCTTGAAAGCCTGTCGCTGTCGACGCGCGAAAAATCCGTGCAAGCACAGGAACTTGGCGCCACATGCCCTCTGGCCCTGCTTGCAGCGGGCGGCGAGAGCGGCGTGTCGATTACTCTCGTCAACGCTTGAAATCGTCGCCGCGCGCGACATTCTCGTGTGCAACTTCAGCGAGAAAACCATGACCGATCCCAAAGAACGCGGCGCAATCGCCATCGACATCGTTTCCGATGCCGTCTGTCCGTGGTGCTATATCGGCAAGCGCAATCTCGAGGCGGCGCTGAACGAATTGCCCGATCTCGATGTCGAGATCCGCTGGCGGCCCTATCAGCTCGATCCGACGATCCCGCCCGAAGGCCTCGACCGTCAGGCGTATATGCAGCGCAAGTTCGGCGCGCGAAGCGGCGAAATTTACGGGCGCATCAAGCAGGCCGGCGCCGCCGCCGGGCTCGATTTCGCCTTCGAGGACATCGCCGTCTCGCCCAATACGCTCGACGCGCATCGCCTGATCCGCTGGGCGGCCTCGACCGGCGCGCAGAATGCGGTCGTGGAGCGGCTGTTCCACGATTACTTCATCGCCGGCAAGAATATCGGCGACCGGGAGGTGCTGCTGGCGGCCGCGCGCGATTGCGGCCTGGATGCATCAATCGTCGCCGACCTGCTGGCTGGCGACAGCGACAAGGAACTCGTGCGCGAAGAAATCGCATCGGCGCAGAATATCGGCGTGACCGGCGTTCCCTTCTTCATTCTCGACGGCAAATTCGCCCTGCCCGGCGCGCAGCCGCCCGACGTGCTCAAACGCGCGATCGGCAAGGCGCTGGAAAAATCGGGCGCGCCGCGCGCTTAGAGCGTTTCCGCTTTTCATTGAATCATTGCAACGCTCTAACTATTTGATTTTCCGCAATTCCGGACGCAAAACCACTTACACTTTTGCTGAACGCGCTTAAGCGAAAGCGGGCTTTGCATCGGCGGCAGACGCCGCGCCCGCATTCATCGCGGCGCGGCGCGCGATGCTCCAGAACAGAAGTCCAAGCGCGAGCGGCGCCAAGGGAACGCCGAAGCCGAAGGCGATGATGCGCGAGAGCGCCGGCAGGGCGAAGGCGAAGACGAGCGCCGACTTTTCCCAGGGCAAGAATCCGGTCCTGACGCCCTGCGCCGCCGCCCAGGCGAGCGGGATCGCCAGCAGCGCCAGATCGTAGTCGAGAAAATAGGGGCTGGTCAGCGTGGCGGCAGCCGCTATGAGCGCGCCGGTGGCGACGCCATCGAGCGATTTTCGCGCAAGAAAGAGCAGGACGCCGATCACGGGCAGCGCGACGGCGGCCTGTGCGGCATAGGCGAGTTCCGCGCCGCCGCCGAGCAATCGCACCGCGCCGAAGACGCTTTGCAATTTTTCCACCGACATCATCTTGTCGTCGAGCACCGCCTTGGCGGCCGGCGCGGACGCGATGAAAGCCTTCCAGGAATCGAGCCCGAAAACGCCGAGAGAGAGCAGCGCGAGCACGAGCGCCGTGACACCCGCAGCGACGAAGGCGCGCCAGCGCCCGGCCGCCAGCAGCGCGAGCGGCGCGACGACCGCCACCTGCGGCTTGAAGGTGAGAAGGCCGAGCAGCATGCCGGCGACGACGGGGCGCCTGTCGAGGCTAAGCGCGGCGGCGCCGAGAATCGCCGTCGTGAGCAGCGCGTTCTGCCCGTGGCCGACCGACACGAAGACGGCGGGAAAGGCGAGCGCGGGCACAATGCCGATCACGCCGGCGCCGATGCGCCGGATCGTCGCCTGATAGGCGTAGCCGGTGACCGCGACCCAGATCGCCAGCGCCGTCAGATAGGGCAGCATGGCGAGCGGCCAGCAGATCAGCAGATAGATCGGCGGATAGAAGAAAGGATAGAAGCCGGTCTGCGGGCCGAACTCGTGCTGCTGAACCGCGTATTGCCGCGCCATGTCGTAGACGGCAGCCGGCTCGCCCATCAGCGCGAGCTTCGAGGCCGACCAGAAATTCGAGAAATCCGTGCCGATCGGCTCGCCGCGCGAATCGACGGCGCCATGGGAGGTCAGAACGAGGACAAGCAGCGCGAGGACGACGATGCCCAGCACGATACGCGGATAGGCGCGCGCGCGGGCTGCGTCGAGCCAACGACCGTCACGAATCCAGGCTAGAAAGGGCGGCGTCACGCAAGTCTCCGCTGTCGTTTCCTTTTCGCCTATGCAGGTGAAATTCCTGTAAACCGGGCATGACGCAGCTTGAAACGAGCCGCGCCGGACGGGACACTGATCCCTCCCAGTTCGACAACGCACTGAAAACACAGTTATTACCGAATTATCGCGAACCTGAAGCTTACGAAAAAAGACCATAATCATGGCTTCGGAAAGCCTATGTTGCAGCGCAGCAATTCTTCGAGACAAAGAGGGATTGCAATGAGAATGCTCGATTCCGCGCTTTATGCGCTCACTGGCCGCCCGGCGCGCGGCGGCGGACTTCTGTCGTTGGCTTTACAGGGCGGCGGCTCCTATGGCGCCTTCACCTGGGGCGTGCTCGACCGCCTTCTCGAAGAGCGGAATGTGCGTTTCGACGCGATCAGCGGGGCGAGCGCCGGCGCGGTCAACGCTACATTGATGGCGGCGGGACTGGCCGAGGGCGGCCGCGCGGGCGCCCGTGCAAAACTCGAGGCGTTCTGGCGCAGCATGAGCACGGCGTCGTCCTTCCTGCCGCTGGCCGCGATACCGCCGGGCGTGGAGGCGTTGACGCGCATGCTCTCGCCCTATCAGTTCAATCCGTTCGACCTCAATCCGCTGCGCCAGGCGCTGGCCAGAGACATCGATTTCGAGCGTTTGCGCGCAAATCGCACGCTGCGCCTCCTGATCGCGGCCACCCGCGTCAGCGACGGCGCATTGCGCATATTCCGCAACGAGGAGCTGTCGGTCGAAACGATTCTGGCGTCGGCTTGCCTGCCCATGATCCACAGAACCGTCAAAATCGACGGCGAGGACTATTGGGACGGCGGCTATTCCGCCAACCCGCCGCTGGTGCAACTCGTACGCGCCTCCCAGACGCGCGACTTTCTCGTCGTGCAGGTGACGCCCGCCCGCAGCCAGGGCACGCCGGTCACACGCAGCGAGATCGCCAAACGGCTCGACAACATAGCCTTCAATGCGACGCTCAACGCCGAGATCGAGGCGCTGCGGCTCGGCGCAGACCTGAGCGCGACGCGCAAGCTGCGCGGATTGCGCGTGGACCGGCTGGCGGCGGAAGACGAAGTGGCGGGGCTGGCCAGCCGCAGCGCGGCCGATCTCGACTGGAGCTTTCTGACGCGCCTGCGCGACGCCGGCCGCAGCGCCGCCGAAGGCTGGCTCGGCGAACGTTATTTACGCGAATCCGCCTGATCGACGGCGGCAAAACGCGCCAAGCAAGAAACCGTCTATTCGACCGTAACGCTCTTGGCGAGATTACGCGGCTGATCGACGTCTTTGCCCATGAAGACGGCCGCGTGATAGGCGAGCAATTGCACAGGAGCGGCATAGACGATGGCCGAAAAATCCGGCGCCATCGGCTTCAGCAAGGCGGCGCCTGCAAGATCGGCGGCAAGTTCGGTCCTGGCCTCATCGTCGCCGATCAGAATGATGCGGCCGCCGCGCGCGGCCACCTCCTGCACGTTGGAAACCGTCTTTTCGAGCCAGGGATCTCTTGGCGCGATGACAATGACGGGCATATCCTCGTCGATCAGCGCGATCGGGCCATGCTTCAATTCGCCGGCGGCGTATCCTTCGGCGTGAATGTAGGAAATTTCCTTGAGCTTCAACGCGCCTTCCAATGCGAGCGGGAAAGAGCCGCCACGTCCGAGATAGAGCGCGCTTCTGGCGTTGGCGAGCGTGTGCGCGATTTTCTCGATGTCGCCTTCCTGCTTCAGCGCGTCGGCGATCAGGCCTGGAACGGCGATGAGTTCGCCGACAAGGCGCGCCTCGTCCTTCTCGCTCAAGACGTTCCGCGCACGGCCCAGGGCTATGGCAAGGCACGCAAGCACCGCCAACTGACATGTGAACGCCTTGGTCGAAGCAACGCCGATTTCAGGGCCGGCGAGCGTTGGCGCGACCAGTTCGCTCTCGCGCGCGATCGTCGAGGTCTGCACGTTGACGACCGAGAGAATGCGCTGGCGCTGGCTTTTGGCGTAACGCAAGGAGGCGAGCGTGTCGGCGGTCTCGCCGGATTGCGAGATGACCACGGCCAGGCCGTCGCCCTGCATGGGCGCCTCGCGGTAGCGAAATTCGGAGGCGACATCTATGTCGACAGGCAGGCGTGCGAACCGCTCGAACCAGTAGCGCGCTATAAGGCCGGCGTAATAGGCCGTGCCGCAGGCGGTGATCGTAACGCGGTTCAGCGCCTTTGCATCGAAAGTCAGATCGAACGGCAGCGCCACCTTGCCGCCGGACATGTCGAGATAATGGGCGAGCGTGCGGCCCACGACCTCGGGCTGCTCGTGAATTTCCTTCGCCATGAAATGGCGGTGCTCGCCCTTGTCGACGAGAAAGGCGGAAGCCTGTGTGCGAATGCGCGCGCGCTCGACGATGGCGCCGGAGGCGTCGTGAAATTCGGCGCCGCCGCGGGTGAGCACGACCCAGTCGTCTTCTTCGAGATAGGTGACGTCCTGCGTGAACGGCGCAAGCGCCAGCGCATCCGAGCCCAGATACATCCGGCCCTCGCCCCAGCCGACCGCGAGCGGCGAACCGCGCCGTGCGCCGATCAGAAGATCGGGTTCGCCATCGAACAGAAAGGCGAGCGCGAAAGCCCCGCGCAGACGCGGCAGCGCGGCTGCGACCGCCTCCACCGCCGATCCGCCGCCCGCCATCTTCTCGGCGACAAGATGGGCGACCACCTCCGAATCGGTCTCGGTTTCAAACCTGTGGCCCTTGGCGCGCAATTCCTCGCGCAATTCGCGGAAATTCTCGATGATGCCGTTATGGACGACAGCCACGCGCTCGTTGGCGTGGGGATGGGCGTTGGTCTCGTTGGGGCGGCCATGCGTCGCCCAGCGGGTATGGCCTATGCCGCTATGGCCTTGCAGGGGGTCGCGCACGAGGCGTTCGCCGAGGTTGCGCAGCTTGCCCTCCGCGCGCCGCCGCACGAGGCGGCCGTTTTCCAGCGTAGCGACGCCTGCCGAATCATAGCCGCGATATTCCAGGCGCCGCAGCGCCTCGACAATGTCGCCCGCGACCGGTTGATCCCCAAGCATTCCGACAATTCCGCACATGTTCGTGTCGTCACTTTCCCTGTCCGGCCGGCGGTTCCAGAGCTAGGCGCCCGGCGCTTGCAGCGCAAGTGCAATTCCGGCGCCGGCGGCTGCTATCTGATTTCAAGGTCAACGGCGCTCTGGACGAACCGTCATCATTTCGGCCAAGCTGCATGTACTTCTGCCCCGGGCCGGATAAATATTCAGCATCCCCAGATATTCGGAGATACACATGAAGACTGCGATTAGCCTGCTCGCCCTCGTTGTTGCAACCTTTGCGTATGGCGGCGCATCGCAGGCGGACGCGCAGACGCGCAAACCCGGCTCCTGCAAGGCGATCTACAATATCTGCATGAAGCGGGCAGGCGCCGGCCATGCGGCGATCTGCGAGGACATGTACCGCTCAGCCAGGGCCAATGGAGAATGGCAGGAGACGATTGACGAAAACGGCGTGAAGCGCCCCCCCGTGCCCTGCACGCCCTGATCGCTCAAGCCTTTGTTCCAACGCCGCTCTGGCTCTCTCAGGCCTTTTCCGCCAGCTTGGCCGCCCGAAAACCGGCGGCCCAGCCGGGCTTTTGCACCTGACGCCCGCGCCCGAGCGCGAGCGCGTCAGGCGCCACATCGGCTGTGATGACCGAACCGGAGCCGACATAGGCGCCTGCGCCTATCCTGACGGGGGCGACCAGCGAGGAATTGGTGCCGATGAAGGCGCCCTCCCCGATTTCGGTCCTGTATTTGCCGAAACCGTCGTAATTGCAGGTAATGACGCCGGCGCCGACATTGGTTTTGGCGCCGACGAAGGCGTCGCCGATATAGGCGAGATGGTTGACCTTGGCGCCGGCGTCGATGACGGAGGCCTTGATCTCCACGAAATTGCCGATGTGGGCGTTCGCATTGAGTTTTGCGCCGGGACGCAGGCGGGCGAACGGGCCGATCGTCGCGCCGGTTTCCACGCAAGCCCCCTCCAGATGGCAGAAGGCGCGAATCGTCACGCCATCGGCAATCTCGACGCCCGGCCCGAAAACGACATTGGGCTCCACGACCACGTCGCGGCCAAGTCTGGTGTCGGCGGAAAAATGCACGCTGTCGGGGGCGACCAGCGTCGCGCCGGCGCGCATGGCGGCCTCGCGCAAGCGTTGCTGGGCCACCGCCTCGGCGGCGGCGAGCTGGACGCGGTCGTTGACGCCCTGCACCTCGCGCGCGGGCGCCGTGGCGTGGGTCGCCTTGAGCCCGCGCGCGCGCGCAACGGCGACCACGTCCGGCAGATAATATTCCTTCTGCGCGTTGTCGTTGCCGATGGCCTCAAGCATTTCGAGCGCGCGAAAACCGTCGAGCGCCATCAGGCCGGCGTTGCAGAGCGTGATGTCGCGCTCGGCGGGGCTTGCGTCCTTGTGCTCGCGAATGGCGAGGAGGTCGCCGTCCGGGCCGAGCAGCAGGCGGCCGTAGCCCTGCGGATCGGCCGCCTCGAAAGCCAGCGCGGCAACGCCTGCGCCGTCCGCCAGCCGCGCGCGCAATGCGCCGAAAGTCCCGGGCAGGATGAGTGGCGTATCGGCGAAGGCGATCAGCACGTCGTCATAACCGCGCGCGAGCGCGGCACGCGCCGCCAATACGGCGTGGGCTGTGCCAAGACGCTCGGTTTGCACGAAAATTTCCGTCCCCGGCGCCGTTTTTCGCGCTACATCGGCGACATCCTCGCGGCCCGGCCCGACGACGACCGCCACGCCGTCGGCGCCGGCGGCCGAAAGCGCGCACAGAACATGGGCGAGCATGCTGCGGCCTGCGACCCGATGCAGCACTTTGGGAATGGCCGAGCGCATGCGCTGCCCCTCCCCCGCAGCCAGGACTATGGCAAGACAACGGCGGGCTGACGGCATTTCAATCTCCGGAAAGGCGGCGCAGATGGCGGACGCCGTTGCCAAAACATATGAACAGTATAAACACGGGACCATTGCGCGCGGAAAGATCGCGGCCGCGTTGGACCCGCCAGCGGGGCTGCGTCAAATAACCTATCTGCGCGCGAAGGTCTTGCCTGCATCTTAACGAAAGTCTGTCTGTCCATGATCGTGCGGCGAGATGTGCTGAAAGGCGTTGCAAGCGGGGCGGGTCTGGTATTTCCCTCCACCCTTCTGGCGCAGGCGCAACCTGCGCCGCAGCAGCCGCAGGCCGCGCCCCAGCCGGCGCCTTTCCAGCAAGCCCAGGTGCTCGACATCGCCCGCTCCTTCGCCAAGGCTCCTTTCATGCCGGCGCCGACCGAACTGCCGGAAGCCTTCACCGGGCTCAATTACGAGCAATATGTCGGCTTGCGCCTGCGCAAGGAGAAGCTGATATGGGCCGACGACAAGGTCGGGTTCGTGATCGAGCCGCTTCATCGCGGGTTCATCTTCAATTCAAGCATGATGATCCATGTCGTCGAGAACGGCCTGTCGCATCGGCTCGCCTATCATGTGGGCGATTTTGAAACGGGCGCTGTCAACCCGCCGCAGAATCTGCCCGACATCGGCTTTTCGGGCTTCCGCGTGCTTGTGCCGCGCGAGGGGCGGCTTGCGGAGGTTGCAATTTTTCAAGGCGCCAGTTTCTTCAAGGCGCGCGCGCCGGGGCAGGCCTATGGCGTGCAGGCGCGTGGCCTGTCGTTGAAGACCGCCGACCCGCGCGGCGAGGAATTCCCGCATTTCCGGGCGGTGTGGATCGAAAAGCCGACGCGCGCCAGCAATGCGCTGATCGTGCATGCGCTGCTCGATTCAGAGAGCGTCTCCGGCGCGTATCGTTTCACCATTCGACCGGGCGAAGCGATCATCATCGACACGGAACTCACGCTGGTTCCGCGCGCAAGCGTCGAGAATGTCGGCATAGGCTCGATGAGCGCCACCAGCATATCCTCGCCGCTCGACCGCAGGCGGCCCGACGATGTGCGTCCGATCATCGCCGACGTCAACGGCCTGCAAATGAACACCGGCAAGGACGAGTGGATCTGGCGCTCCGTCACCAACCGGCAGACGCTGCAAGTCTCTTCCTTCGTCGACGAGCGCCCCAAGGGCTTCGGTTTCCTGCTGCGCAACCGGGATTTCGAATCCTATCAGGACGACGATCTGAAATGGGAGACGCGGCCCTCGCTGTGGATAGAGCCGCTCAACGAGTTCGGCCCGGGCTTCGTCGCTCTTACCGAAATCCCCGCAGAATCGGAAACCAACAGCAATTGCATCGCCTATTGGCGGCCCAAGGGCGGCTTGTCGGCGGGCGTCGAGGCGAGCTGGGCCTATCGGCAGTTCTGGTGCTGGGGGCCGCCCACGCAGCCCCCTCTCCTGCGCGTGACGGAAACGCGCGGCGGACGCGGCGGCGGCAAGAAACGGCGCTTCATCGTCGCCTTTTCCGGCGACGCCCTGGCCGATCCCCAGAAATTGCGCGACATTAAGCCGGCATTGACGGCTGCGCCCGGCGTCATAACCTCGGTGCGCAGCTATCTCTACCGCGACCGCAAGGTTTTTCGCGTCGTATTCGATCTCGATCCCGGCGCGGAAACCCAGTCCGAAATCCGCCTCCTTCTCGAAATGGATGGCAAACCCGTGAGCGAGACCTGGCTCTACAGATGGACGCCGTGAGCGAAAGCCGCCCCGACGGCAAAACGAGGCCAACGCCGACCATGCCGCCGGAATCGCCGATTGCGATGCCGGTGCAAAGCCTGTCGCGCTTCGACAGGAAGACGCGGCGCACATGGGTTACGCCCGCCAACAAAAGCAGCCCCTGGTTTGCCCGCTTCACGGTGTTTGGCGGCGGCCTGGCGCTGACCGCCTATGGCGCCTACGAAATGTACAAGGTCGTCGAGGTTGGCGGCGTCACGCTTCTGAAATGGGCGCTGCTGCTGCTGTTCGTCGCCAATTTCTCCTGGATCGCGCTCGCTTTCACCAGCGGCGCGGTCGGCCTTGTCTGGATGCTGGTCCATGGCCGCATGCGCTTCGATGCGCCCAGGGAGCTCAATTCCAAAACCGCCGTGGTCATGCCGATCTACAACGAGGAGCCAAGTCGCGTATTCGGCTCCTTGCAGGCGATCTGGGAGGATGTCGAGGCGAGCGGGCTGGGGCGGCATTTCGACTGGTTCTTCCTGTCCGACACGACCGATCCGGACACATGGATCGCCGAGGAGCGCGCCCTGCTCGCGCTGCGCGCGCGTCTGGGGCCGCAGGCGCGCGTCTATTACCGCCACCGCCAGAAGAACACCGCACGAAAGGCCGGCAATATCGCCGATTTCGTCACCCGCTGGGGCGGCGCCTATCCGCACATGGTCGTACTCGACGCCGACAGCCTGATGACCGGCCACGCCATCGTGACGCTCGCCCAGCGCATGGAGGCCGATCCCGATTCCGGCATCATCCAGACCCTGCCGCTCATCATCAACCGCAACACGCTTTTCGCGCGCGTCCAGCAATTTGCGGCTCGTATTTACGGGCCGGTGATCGCAGCCGGCCTTTCGGCCTGGATGGGCCGCGACGGCAATTACTGGGGCCATAACGCCATCATCCGCACGGCGGCTTTCGCCGCCCATTGCGGCCTGCCCGACCTGCGCGGCAAACCGCCGTTCGGCGGGCATATTCTCAGCCATGATTTCGTCGAGGCCGCGCTCATCCGGCGCGCGGGCTACGCCGTCTACATGCTGCCGACCCTGCAAGGTTCCTACGAGGAAAGCCCGCCCTCGCTCATCGACGTTTCCTCGCGCGACCGGCGCTGGTGCCAGGGCAATCTGCAACACACCAGGCTGCTGCCGACCAAGGGCCTGCACTGGGCCTCGCGCCAGCATTTCCTGACCGGCATTTTCGGCTATCTCGCCTCGCCGCTCTGGCTGTTCCAGCTCGTCATCGGCATTTTGATCGTGTTACAGGCGACCTATATCCGGCCGGAATATTTCTCGAGCGAGTTCACGCTCTTTCCGACCTGGCCGCGCTTCGACGCCGAGCGTTCGCTGGCGCTGTTTGCGCTGACCATGGGCATTCTGCTCGCGCCGAAATTCTTCGGCCTGTTCCTGGCGCTGATCGACGGCAAGACGCGGCGCGGCGGCGGCGGGT
Source organism: Rhodoblastus sp. (assembly GCA_047971685.1). GTDB lineage: Bacteria > Pseudomonadota > Alphaproteobacteria > Rhizobiales > Beijerinckiaceae > JAJXWB01. The sequence goes on along the minus strand of JBKDZW010000179.1, from coordinate 2,309 downwards.
TCTTCCGCCTCACCTTTTCCGCGCTGATCGAAATCATCATGTCCGCGCTGCTGGCGCCGATCATGATGCTGGTCCAGACCGGCCATGTGATGAACATTCTGTTCGGGTTCGACACCGGCTGGAATCCGCAGCGCCGCGACGACGGCTCCATTCCCTTCAAGGCCATCGTGCGCAAGCATCGCTCGCACATGGCGCTCGGCGTCGTCAGCCTGATCGCCGGCCTTCTGATTTCGCCCTCGCTCGTCGCCTGGATGTCGCCGACGATTGCGGGGCTCATTTTCGCCATTCCAATCTCATGGGCGAGCGGGCAACTCGCCATCGGGCTCGCCCTGCGCAAGATCGGCCTGCTGACCACGCCCGAAGAACGCAACACGCCGCCGATCGCGGTGCGCGCCAATAATCTTGGCCGGGAACTGGCCGCCGAACACGACGATCACATAGACTGCGTGCGCATCGTTCACGCCGATCCCGCGTTTCGCGCGGCGCACGAAACGTTCCTGCCGGAATACCAGCGGCGCGCGAAAGGGCAGTTCTCGCCGGAACGCGCGCTCGCCGAGGCAAAGCTCAACGAGGCCGAGACGATCGAGGATGCGATTGCGTGGCTGCAACCGAAAGAGCGCATGGTCGCCCTGCACGACCGCGCGCTGATCGACCTTCTCGTCCGCCTGCCGCACAGCGAGGTTTCTCGCGCGAAGGCGGAGGACAAGGAAGCGACGGCTTGAAGGAAGCGAAACGCTTGCCTTGGCTGCGCCGAGGCAAGCGTAATTGGAGCGCGACGGCAATCGAGCGCCATCGCGCTCAGGCTTTCCATCCCCGCAACAGCAGCGCGTTTGGGTCGGCGTTCACGCGCGCCGTCATGGCGTTGAGATCGACGGTTGCATTTCGACGCCAGGCCGCCCGAAAGCGCCTTCTCCGCCCGCATTATCGCAGGTTCAGGAACAATGACGTTTCAGGAGACGAACCCCTGGCGCGGCGCAGGCGGTTCAGAAAGAGACTCGTCGCTGGTGGCGAGATCGTCGAGGATCGGGCAATCGGGCCGCGCATCGCCATGACAGGCGCGCGCAAGGCCCTTGAGCGAACGCTGCATGGATTGCAGCGCCGCGATCTTCTCCTCGAGCGCTGCAATGTGATGCTCGGCCAGGCGCTTCACATCCGCGCTGGAGCGGGCTCCGTCGCGCCACAGGCCGAGCAGCCGGCCGATGTCGTCCATGGGAAAGCCGAGATCGCGCGCGCGGCGGATGAAGCGCAGCGTCTGCACGTCGCGCTCGCCGTAGAAGCGATAGCCGGCCTCGCTGCGCTGCGGCGGCGCAATCAGGCCGATTTCCTCGTAATAGCGGATCATTTTGGCCGAAACGCCGGACGCTTTGGCCGCCGCGCCGATGGCGACATTCATTTTGCCCTCCTGCTGTCCCCGTCAGACTCATATTTAAGAAAGGAAATCGAGGAAACAACGAGGAAATGCGCCTGAGCAACGGTTGCGCGCTTGCGCTTGGCGGCGTGCGCAACACGATCGTCGCCGGGCGCCCGTCTTTAACGCTTTGTCTTGAGCGCCTTGTCTTGAGCGTTTCCGGGCGCAGACACCGGATCGGACAACGCGCCAACGAAAACCGTCTTGCGTATCGCAAGGAAAACTCCGGCGCGCCAGGCGCCGGAGCATGGGCATTGGGCAAGCGGCCTCAGGCCGCCGCCACCGCGCGTTGCGCCATCACGCCGATCAGATGGGCGCGATATTCGGCCGAACCATGGATGTCGCCGTTGAGGCCCGAGGCGGAAGCCTGCAAGCCGTCGAGCGCGGCGGCCGAAAAATTGGCGGCAAGCTTTGCTTCGGCCTCCTTCCAGCGGAACACGCCGTCCGAGCCTGCGCCGGTGATCGTCACGCGCACATCGGCGCCGCGCTTGGCCACGGCGACGCCGACCAGAGCGTAGAGCGAGGCCGGGTTGCGGAACTTTGCGTAGGAGAATTTTTCCGCGTGCGGAAAGTCGAACGCCACGATCAGCTCGCCGTCCTCCAGCGCAGTCGTGAACAGGCCCTGGAAGAAATCGTCGGCCGCGATACGGCGACGGTCGGTGATTATGGTCGCGCCGAGCGCAAGGCAGGCGGCGGGATAATCGGCGACCGGATCGTTATTGGCGACCGAACCGCCGATGGTGCCGCGATGGCGGACCTGCGGATCGCCAATGCCGCCGGCAAGCGCCGCAAGGCCGGGAATGGCCTTCTTGACGACATCGGAATCCGCGACTTCCGCATGGCGGCTCATGGCCTTGATGGTCAGCACCGAGCCATTGTCGGAAATGCCCTTGAGTTCGGC
>JBKDZW010000178.1:0-3294 GCA_047971685.1 Rhodoblastus sp. | reverse complement strand
GAGCAAACGCCGGCAAGTCAGTAATCCGATCTCGTGTGGAGCACGTCTTTGCCGACCAGAAATCCAGAATGGGGCTCTTCATCCGAACTGTCGGCATCAGGCGTGCCGAGATGAAGATCGGCCTTGCCAATCTCGTCTACAATATCCGCCGCTTCATCTATCTGGAGCGGATCAGCGCCGCCTGAAGCGCACTGCATAGCCCATGGGCGTCTTGCCCGGGAAAAGTTCCCAACAAAAGCCGGCGCAAGAAGCGCCGGATTGTCAGAAACGCATCATGCAGCCGTCAACACGTAGTTCTTCGATCCGTCCAGGTTCTTGGATTCGACAGCGTCGGTTTGTCCGTCAGCGCTCAGTCCACCATGAGTGTCGTATCGACATCCGTCGTTCTGGCCAGCGACATCTCGTGGTCGATGAAAGGCGTAAGCGTGATCCGACGACCGCGTGTCTTTATGCAGCGATTGCGTGCCTCGCTTCTTTTCTCCATTTCCAGGGCAGCAATTCGTCGAGTCTTGAGATTGGATGATCGGCTATGCGGCCTATGACATCTGCGAGCCAGGCTTCCGGATCGATGTCGTTGAAGCGCGCTGTTTCGATCAGCGTGTACATGATCGCGGCGCGCCGTCCGCCCTCGTCGGAGCCGGCAAACAGGTAGTTCTTCCTGCCCAACGTAAGTGGGCGTATCGCGCGCTCGGCGGCGTTGTTCGACATTTCCAGACGGCCGTCGTCGATGTAGCGGGTCAGCGCCGTCCAGCGCGAGGTCGCGTAGCGGATGGCTTTGGCGAAGTCGCTCTTGCCGCTGATTTTGGTCAGCGTCGTTTCGAGGAACGCGCGCAGCTCATCCAGAACGGGGATAGCATGTTCACGGCGCGCGGCGACGCGTTCGGCCGGCGGCTTTCCTCTGAGTCCCGTCTCGATCGCGAAGAGCCGCGCTATCATTTCGAGGGTCTGCGCCGCCGCCGGCGATTTCGTCTCGACATGCACGTCGTAGATTTTGCGCCGCGCATGCGCCCAGCAGGCGACCTCGATCAGCGGTGCCGGGGCGCCGGTCTGCAGATCGACCTCGTAAAGGTCGCCAAAGCCCGCATAGCCGTCGGCGTGCAGATATCCGCGACAATCTTTGAGCAACGCGTGGGCCCGTTCGGCCTTGCGGTCGGGCGAGTAGAGGTAGAAGGCCGCCGGCGGCGCCGTCGAGCCATAGGGCCGCTCGTCGCGCACCGCGGTCCATAATCGGCCGGTCTTCGTTCGACCGCGTCCCGGATCGAGCACGGGAACCGTCGTATCGTCCGCATGGATCGCGCGGCCGGCGCGCACATGCCCCGCGATACGCTCTGCGAGCGGCGCCAGCAGCGCCGCCATATGGCCGACCCAGCCCGCCATCACCGATCGGTCGATCTCCACGCCCTCGCGCGCGTAAATGTCGGACTGGCGATGCAGGGGCAGGTGATCGCAATATTTGGAGACGATCACATGCGCGAGCAGCGCCGGTCCGGGCCGTCCCCTCTCGATCGGCAACGTCGGCATGGACGCCTGAACGATCGTTTCGCAAGCGCGGCAGCTCATTTTCGGGCGGACATGCCGCACGCGCTTGAAGTGCGAGGCGACATATTCGAGAACGTCTCTCTCTTCGTCGCCGATCCGGCCGAACCTGGTTCCCCCGCAGGTCGGACAGACGCAGGGCGCTTCGTGAACGATCGTCTCGAGCGGCAGATGCTCCGGCAGGGGCGCACGCACGGACGGCTTCTTCGCGGTCGCCGGCGCAGAAGGCTGCGTCGCCGGAGAAGTCATCGGTTCGCGCGCATGCCGTTCGCCATCGCTCTCCTCCATGTCGCCGATCAGGAGTTCGAGCTGTTCGATATCGCGGTCGAGCTTCTCCGAGGATCGTCCGAAGCGCGCCCGCCGAAGAATGGCGAGCTGCATTTTCAGCTTTTCGATCAGTAACGTTTTGGTACGGACTTCCACGGCAAGCGCTGCAGCGAAGCGCCGCAATTCGGCGGGATCTTCCGGCAAATCAGCAGCGGCGCGCGACATGATCCTGTCTATCACAAAATACGCGTCGAAGCTGCAAGAATGCGCGGAATCTATAGAAAAACCGGCCTATCCAGCGCTTCCCGCGCAACGGTTCGGCGCCAGTCTATCCCTTCGATCAAAAGCGCAAGTTGCGCCGCCGTCAGTTGTAGCGCGCCCTCGACGATCGGCGGCCAGACGAACTTGCCCTGCTCCAGGCGCTTGGCGAAGAGACACAGGCCCGAGCCGTCCCAGGTCAATATTTTCACGTAATCGCCGCGCTTGCTCCGGAACACAAACGCCGCGCCCGAAAAGGGATCGTTGCGCAGAACCTGCGCGACATCGGCGGCAAGTCCGTCAAAGCCGCGGCGCATGTCGACGGGCTTCATTGCCAGATAAATCTTCGTCCCCGATGCGAACTGAAGCATTAAAGGCCGCCCAGCGCCGACAACACGCTTCGCAGCGCTTCGGCGTCGACATCCGCATTGACAGACACCCGGACCCCGTTCGGCAGACTGATCTCCATCGCCCCGCGTCGAGTTCTGCGTTCCGCACGCGCCGGCTTCGCAACAGCGCCAGCGGCCGCCAACATTGGCGTATCGGCCGCGCTCAACTCGAGCAGTTTGACCGGAATGAACGTCGGCGTCGCGATGTCTGGAGCCGCAATCGCATTCTCCGTCGTCGGCGCGCGCCGCCGATCAAGCCAGCCCTCCCGCGCGCGACGTATCCATTTGAAGACCAGATTGGCGTTCAGTCCATGCTGACGCGCAACGGCGGCGACAGATGCCCCCGGCGCCACGGCTTCCTCAACGATCCGCTGACGTTCTTCCAGGCTCCAAGATCTACGCGCCAAGCCATCCTTCGTCGCAGCCATCTGGTGTCCACCTCTTCCATGGTGGACACCTAACCAACTCCAAATGCCCCGCGGTAGGCGGTCGTCGGATCACGCTTACGCTCGAACTGCAAGCCGTGAGTAAACAACACAGAGCCCCCCGACACTTTCGTGTCGGGGGGCTCTGTGTAGCCATCAATCTCGGTGTAACCTCTTGTTACACTTCGATTTCTAGCGAGTTATGACAGAAGTGGTTGCGGGGACAGGATTTGAACCTGTGACCTTCAGGTTATGAGCCTGACGAGCTACCGGGCTGCTCCACCCCGCGTCACTGGTGACGGCGAACCGTCAGCCACGGCGCTCATATAGACCGTTCGGCCGTAGATTAGAAGAGCCGGCCAAGCGTTTTCTGACCTTTTTTCTTCCACTTCCGAACCGGCGGGACTAACGTACGGGCG
>JBKDZW010000177.1:0-22381 GCA_047971685.1 Rhodoblastus sp. | reverse complement strand
TGACCACTTCTTCCGTTGCGGGCTTGGCGCCCTCCAGCATGTCCTTGATGAGATAGATGCGCCCGCGCGGGGAATCGAGTTCGTCGCCTTCGAGCAGATAGGTCGGGCAGGTCGCGGTGCAGAAACCGCAATGTACGCAGGAGCGCAGGATCTTTTCGGATTCGCGCATATGCGGATCGGCGAGCGCGGCGGGAGTGAAACTGGTTTTCATGGCTGAATCCGTAGCGCTTCGGGCTGTCGTTGCGAGGAGCCGGAGGCGGCCATCAAAATCTAGCCGGAGGCGGTCATCGAAATCTAGCCGGAGGCGGCGATCAAAATCTAGACGCCTGCATACATGCGCCCCGGATTGAGCACGCCGTCGGGATCGCAACTGGCCTTCAGGTTGCGTGAAAGTTTCATCAGCGGTTCGGGCAGCGGCTGGAACACTTCGAGACGCGCGCGCAATTCCTCGGGCGCGCGCACGAGCGTTGCATGTCCGCCGCAGGCCGCGACCGCTGCGCGAATCTGCATCGCCCGCGCATCGCCCGCCGCTTCGACAGCCAGCCAGACGAGGCCGCCGCCCCAGTCGTAGAAATGGGCGAGCGGGCCGTCCGCAAGCAGGCGCCGCACGAGATCGGGCGCGCGTGTGGGCGCCGTCGAGACGCGCCAGATCGCGCGGGCGTCCGGCGCGGCGAAAAAGGCGCAATCGCCGATGTCGCGCCAGATTTCGCGCGAAACTGTCTCATCGAGAATTTCGTCGCCGCCGACGAGCTTGCGCAATTCCTCGATGCGATAGGCGACGGAGGACGCAAAATTCTCGATGCGCAGCAGGGTGCGCGCGCCCGCGCCGCCAATGCCGTCAGGCAGATGCGCGGCGCCATTGACCTCGACCGGCGACCCCCGCGCGTCGCTGAGCGCAGCAATGCCGCGCGCATCGTCGAGACCGTGCAGAACCAGGGTTGCGCTCGTCTGGGGGCATGGCAGCGCTTTGAAAGTCACTTCGCTGAGCGCGCCAAGCGTGCCATGCGCGCCCGCCGACAGTTTCACGAGATCGAGGCCGGTCACGTTCTTCATCACGCGCCCGCCGCTCTTGATCGCCTCGCCCGCGCCATTGACGAAGCGCACGCCGATCAGCGCATCGCGCGCAGCGCCCGCCGCTATGCGGCGCGGCCCGGAGAGATTGCAGGCCGCGATCGCGCCTATGGTGGGCTCGCCCGACGATCCGTAGAGGCGGCGGTAATCCGGCGGCTCGAACGGCAATATCTGGTTGCGTTCGGCCAGCATGGCCTCGATCGTCGCCAGCGGCGCGCCGGCGCGCGCGCAGACCACCATTTCGGCGGGTTCGTAAAACACGATTCCATCGAGGGAGCGCATGGAAAGGGTTTGCGCGGTCTGTGCGGGGCGGCCAAGGCCGGTGCGCGTGCCGCCGCCCTCGATCGCCAGCGGCGTTTTTTTCGCGCGCGCTTCGGCGATGATGGCGCAGAGTTCGGGTTCGGTGGCGGGCGTGTGGATCATGTCGGAGAAGGCATTGTTGCGGCTTCGGGTTGGGAGAGAAAATTCGTCCGGTTCTTGCCGGTCCCGGAGGTGATTGCCTCGCTCCGCTTCCCGCAATCGCAGCGATGTATCAGGCCGCCCGCCCCTCCAGCGGAAAGACTTTTGCGGGATTGAGCAGCCAGTCCCGGTCGAAGGCGGCGCGAATGCGCATTTGCTGGGCAAGGTCGGCCGGGCTGAACTGGCGTGGCATCAGATCGCGTTTCTCGATCCCCACGCCATGTTCGCCGGTCAGGCACCCGCCGACTTCGACGCAATATTTCAAAACGTCCTCGCCGGCCTTTTCGGCCTTTTCCTGCTCGGCGGGATCGTTGACATCGTACATGATGAGCGGATGCATATTGCCGTCGCCTGCGTGAAAAACATTGGCGACGCGCAGGCCGTAGCGCCCGACGATGCGATAGGTCTCGTCGAGCGTTTCGCACAGCCTGCTCGTCGGCACCGTGCCGTCCATGCAGATATAGTCGGCGACGCGGCCCGTCGCGCCGAAGGCGGATTTGCGGCCCTTCCAGATGCGCGCGGCCTCCATCGCGCTCTGGCATTCGCGCACGGTCTGGACGCCGTGCGTCTGCGCTATGGCGACGATTTCTTTCAATTGCGCATCCATCTCGGCGTCCGAACCCTCGACCTCGACGATGAGAAGCGCGCCCGCATCGAGCGGATAGCCGGCCTGCGCAAAGGCCTCGCAGATTTCGATCGCCAGCTTGTCCATGAATTCGATGGCCACCGGCACGATGCCGTGGCCGATAATGTCGGAAACGCAGGCGGCGGCGGCCTCCGGCGTCGCAAAGCCGAACAGCACGGGCCGCGCGCCTTCGGCCTGCCGCAGCAGCCGCACGGTTGCTTCCGTGACAATGCCGAGCTGCCCCTCCGATCCCGTGACGAGCCCCAGGAAATCGTAGCCGGCCGAATCAAGCCAGTCGCCGCCGATCTCGACGATCGTTCCGTCGACCAGAACCATTTTGACGCCCAGCAGATTATTGGTGGTCACGCCATATTTCAGGCAATGCGCGCCGCCCGAATTCATGCCGATATTGCCGGCGATGGTGCAGGCAAGCTGCGAGGAGGGGTCGGGCGCGTAGAAAAAGCCGTCGGCGGCCACTGCATTGGATATGCCCAGATTGGTGACGCCCGCCTGAACGCGCGCGCTGCGGTTGGCGTAATCGACTTCGAGAATACGGCTCATCTTGGAGACGCCGATAACCACGGCGTCTTCCTGCGGAATGGCGCCGCCCGACAGCGACGTGCCCGCCCCGCGCGGCACCACCTTCACGCCTTGCGCGTGCAGATAGGCCATCGCCTTGCTGGCTTCCTCCGTCGTGCGCGGCAGGACGACGGCAAGCGGCAGGCGGCGATAGGCGGTCAGCGCATCCGTCTCGAAGGCGCGCCGCTCGTCTTCGCTCGTCACCAGGCATTCGGGCGCAACGAGCGCAGCCAGGCCCGCGACGATCTGATCGCGTTTGCCGAGAATTTCCGGATCGGGCGCCGGAAAGGCGATTGCCGACATGAGCGTGTCTCCCTGAATGCGCGTGTCTCCTTGAATACGCGTGTCCCTGAATGCAGCGTATTCCCTGAATGCGCGCCCTGCGGTTGGCGCAGGTTGACGGTTGCGCCGCAAGGCCCCTAGATGGAAGGCAAGACTAGCATGCAAGCGCTCCCTTGGGGAGAGTTTCCGGAAGGCTCCCGAGGGGGCGGCGTCAGGGGGTATCCATGAGCGGACAACAGGCGAAGGGCCGTCGCGTCGGACTGATGGCGACCTGCCTCGTCGACCTGTTTCGGCCGAGCGTCGGCTTTGCGGCCGTCAAGCTGCTGGAGGACGCCGGATGTACGGTCGATGTCCCGAGCCAGACATGCTGCGGTCAGCCGGCCTACAATTCCGGCGACAAGGCGCATGCCCGCGCGCTCGCGCTACAGATTATCGAGGCCTTCGAGGGCTACGATTACGTTGTCGCGCCGTCCGGCTCCTGCGCGGCGATGCTCGCCAGGCATTATCCCGAATTATTCGGGGACGATCCGCAATTGCAGCGCCGCGCGCGAAACTTCGCGGCGAAATGTTTCGAGCTGGTCTCGTTCCTGACGGACGTGCTGGGCGTCGAAAGCGTGACGGCCGAATTTCCGCGCAAGGTCACCTATCACGATAGTTGTTCGGGTCTGCGGGAAATGGGCGTGCAGGCGCAGCCGCGCAAATTGCTCGGCACGGTCGCGGGCCTCGAACTCGTCGAAATGAAGGATTCGGACGTGTGCTGCGGCTTCGGCGGCACGTTCGCCGTCAAGTTCGGCGAAATCTCCGGCCAGATCGTCGAGCGCAAGACGCAGGACATTCTGGCGGTCGAGGCGCCTGTGCTGCTTGCCGGCGATCTCGGCTGCCTCATGAACATGGCGGGCCGTCTTTCGCGCAAGGGGTCGCCGCGCGAAGTGCGCCATGTCGCCGAAGTGCTCGCCGACATGACCGGGGCCGCGCCGCCGATCGGCGAGGCCGGAAGCGTGGAGGAAAGCAAATGAGCGTCCACGCCAATCCCACCACGCCGCGCTTCAAGGACAACGCCCACAAGGCGCTTGGCGATCCGCAATTGCAGGAGGCGATGGGCAAGCTGCGCGCCGGCTTTACCGCCGCGCGGCGGATGGCGGCCGACAAACTGCCGGAATTCGAGGCTTTGCGCGACAGCGCGCGCGACATCAAGAACCACACGCTCGCCCATCTCGATCTTTATCTCGAAGCCTACGAGAAGAAGGTGCGCGACAGCGGCGGGCATGTGCATTTCGCCCGCACCGCCGAGGAGGCGCGCAAGGTCATTCTCGATATCTGTGCAGCGCGCGGCGCCAGAACCGTCACCAAGGGCAAGAGCATGATCTCCGAGGAGATCGCGCTCAACGACGCCATGGAAAAGGAGGGCATCGCCCCGATCGAGACCGATCTCGGCGAATATATCATCCAGCTTCGCGGCGAAATTCCCTCCCACATCATCGGCCCGGCCGTGCATCTCACCAAGGATCAGGTGGAGGGCGATTTCCGGCGCGCGCATACGCATCTGCCGGCCGGGCGCGACCTGACCGAACCGACGCAATTGCTGACCGAAGCGCGCGGCATATTGCGCGAAAAATTCCTGGCCGCCGACATCGGCATAACCGGCGCGAATTTTCTTGTCGCCGAAACCGGTACGTCGATCATCGTCACCAACGAGGGCAATGGCGATCTCACGCAGATATTGCCCAAGTGTCACATCGTGATCGCCTCGCTCGAAAAGATCACGCCGACGCTCGAGGACGCGGCCCAGTTGCTGCGCGTGCTTGCGCGCTCGGCGACTGGTCAGGAGATGAGCGTCTACACGACCTTGTCGACGGGGCCGCGCCGTCCAGGCGACGTCGATGGCCCCGAGGAATATCACGTCGTCCTGCTCGACAATGGCCGCTCCTCGATGATCGGCACGGATTTCCAGGATATGCTGCGCTGTATCCGCTGCGGCGCCTGCATGAACCATTGTCCGGTCTATCACGCGGTCGGCGGACATGCTTACGGCTGGGTCTATCCGGGGCCGATGGGCGCGGTGCTCACGCCCTCGTTGATCGGTGTCGAAAAGGGCGGGCAATTGCCCAACGCCTCCACCTTCTGCGGACGCTGCGAGAGCGTGTGTCCGATGCGCATTCCCCTGCCGGGCATGATGCGTCATTGGCGCGAGCGCGAGTTCGAGCGGCATCTGACGCCATCTTCGGCGCGTTACGGGCTGGCCGTGTGGGCCTGGGTGGCCAGGCGCCCTGCGCTCTACCGCGCGCTGACAAGGGCCGCCATGCACGTCCTCGGTTTTTACGCGCGAAAAACCGGCAAGTACCGCGCCATGCCCTTCGCCTCCGGCTGGACGGACTGGCGCGACCTGCCGGCGCCGCAGGGCAGGACGTTCCAGAGCGAATGGGAAAAGCGGAGGAAGGCCTCGTGAGCGCGCGTGACGACATTCTGTTCGGCATCCGCAACGCCTTGCGCGTCAACGGCGCCGAGGCGCCGCGCCGCGCCGCCGTCGAGGCGCGCCTGTCGGGGGCGCCGCGCGGCGTGACGCCGGCGCGCGGCCAGCTCGAAGGCAAGGAACGCATCGGGCTTTTCAGGAAGATGGCCGAAGGCGCCTTCGCCAGCGTCGCGGTCGTGTCGGACGCAAACGAGGCGCCCGCCGAGGCGGCGCGCTGGCTGCGCGACAACAATCTGCCGGCGACCCTGCGCATGGGCGCAGACAAAAGGCTTGCCGCCATGCCCTGGAGCGCGACAGCGCTCGATATGGCGCAAGGCCCCTCCGACGGCCGCGATCTCAACGCCGTTTCGCATGCCTTTGGCGGCGTCGCCGAATCCGGCACGCTCATCATGACGTCCGGCCCCGAAAATCCCTCGACGCTGAATTTCCTGCCCGACAATCACATCGTGGTGCTGTCGGGCGCCGATCTGAAGGGCGATTACGAGAGCGTGTTCGACCGCTTGCGCGAAAAATACGGCAAGGGAGCAATGCCGCGCACGGTCAATATGATAACGGGCCCCTCGCGTTCGGCCGATATCGCCCAGACCATGCTGCTGGGCGCACACGGCCCTCGCAAGCTGCATATCGTAATCGTCGACGACCTGTGATCGCCGGCCCATTACGATCGCGATCGTCCCGGAAACTGCGGGGACGCCACGTTTTGACCCTAAATGCGGTTCACATGAGCGCGGTCGGGCATGAGAGCGTCTGAACCGGGCGCGTCCGGACGGGCGGCGTCCTGAGGCAGGCCGCGCCGCCGGGCCGAAGCTGCGGCCCTTCACGGTCAAATCCGGCAAATGCGTGGATTTTAGTGCGTGGATTTTGGGCGTTCGGCCCCGTCTTGAACAAATTTCCGGACAGGAAACCGCCTGTTCATCTGCTTGAGGGTAAGGTCGGGTTAAGGTTGACGACCAATAGGCGCGAGTTGGCGAATATGGATTTTCAGACCCGCACGAAATCTTGTTCCCGCACGAGGCCGGGGTCGCGTGCGAAATCTCTCGGGCTGGCTTTCGCCATGGCGACGACGCTCGCCGGCGCGCCTGCGCTCGCGCAGACCACGCCCGGCCAGTTGTCGCCGTCCGCGCCGCCCCCCAATGTTTTCACGCCGCCGCCAAAGCTGCCGGTTGTTCCCTCGCCTGCGGCGATCTCTGCGCCGGCCCCACACACGTCCGCCCCAAACACGTCCGCCCCGAGCGCGCCGGCTCCAAGCGCATCTGCCCCAAACACGTCCGCCCCAAGCGTATCTGCCCCAAACACGTCCGCCTCAAGCGCGCCGCCGGCTTCGGGCGCAGCCCCTGCCGCTGCGCCGCAGCCTGCTCAGGCTGCATCCCCCTCGGGCTCTCCGTCGGCCAGTCCCGCAGTTCAGCGCAAGGCGGCCGTCAAGCCGAAACCGAAGCCGCCGATTCGCGAGTGGGCGCTTTCGGACGATCCCACGCCCTCCTTCCAGCCCGAGACATTTTTTGCGACCGCTGCGGCCTCGGAGCGCTACGCCAAGATCGTGGACGCCGGCGGCTGGCCGAAAATTCCCGGCAATGTCGGGCCGGGCGCCAAGGGCGCTGCGGTCGCAGCCTTACGCCGGCGCCTGCAAATCGAGGGCGACCCCCATGAGGCGGTTGGCCCCGGCAACGTCTGGGACGCCCATCTGGCCGCCGCCGTCAAGCATTACCAGGCCCGCAACGGCCTGCGCCGCACGGGCGTCGTCGGCGGCGCCACCCTGCGCGCGCTCAATACGCCCGCCAGCGTGCGCTTCAAGCAGCTCGCCTCGAGTTCGCAGCGTCTGGCCGGCGTGCATTTCGGGTTCGGCGACCGCTATGTGGTGGTCAACATTCCCTCCGCCGCCGTCGAGACCGTCGAAAAGGGCCAGGTGGTCAAGCGCTATACGGCCGTCGTCGGCGACGTCGACCATCGTTCGCCCGAGGTCGCCGCCAAGATCAGCGCGGTCAACGTCAATCCCACATGGACCCTGCCGACCTCGATCATCAAGAACGAGATTATCCCGAAGATGCGGCGCGATCCCGGCTATCTCGCGCGCTCGAAGATCAAGATTCTCGACGGGCGCGGCACGGCGATCGACCCGCGCTCCATCGACTGGACGTCGGAAAAGGCGGTCAATTACACGCTGCGTCAGGATTCGGGCACGCATAACGCGCTCGGCTCCATCCGCATCCAGATGAGCAACAAGCACGCCGTCTATATGCACGACACGCCCTCCAAATCGGGCTTCAACCGCGATTACCGCTTCCTGTCGCATGGTTGCGTGCGTGTGCAGGGCGTATGGGATCTGGCGGCCTGGCTGCTGGAAGGCTCCGGCGGCAATTGGGACCGCACGGCGCTGATGGCGCAGATCGGCAAGGAACGGCAGGATTTGCGGCTTGCCCAGCCCGTGCCTGTCATCTGGGTCTATATGACGGGCTGGGCCTCCGCCGATGGCGCGGTCCATTTCGCCGACGACGTTTATCAGGTCGATACGATCGCCCTTCAGGCCAATGCGCAATAACGCGCAAGATGCGATACAAGACGCAATGCAACCATGAGCGTCTTCAGGCGGCTTTGTTTGAACTTTACCGTCAAACATTGATTTTAAACCGCCGACTTCAAATCTTCGGCTTGCAGATGCGCTTGCGGCGCCTCATTTATGCGTAAGCAGCACATGGAGGCTCGTATGCGTCTGGGAATTGCCATTCTGAGCACGGCGATTGCGCTTGGGTTTGTGGCGGGATTTGCGGTCGAGCCCGCCGCCGCCGGGCACAAGTACCGGAAATACAAGCGTACGTACCAGCAGACCGAGCGTCAGAACGATCGGTGCCGCCCCTGGTGCACGTTCGACATGACGCCCTGCGACCCGCCGCAATACAAGGTTGCCGACGGACGTTGCACCAGCCCGATCTATGGCGGCGGCCGCTTCTGGTGAAGCCGGGGAAACGCCCACGCAAAATGCCGGTTCTGGCGCAACATGGAGAATTGAAATGATGAAGCCGTCGCGACGCTCGTTTGTGCTGCTGTGCGCGTCCGCGCTCGGCGGCGCTGCTTTGGCGGGGCAGGCATCGGCGCAGGGCTATTCCAGGAGGCGCCAGTCCCGCAGCGAGCCTTACGAGTACGAATACGGCGATCCTCGTTCCCGCGCCGACGCCTGGCGCTGCCGCCCGATGTGCCCGACCGATTCCTCGCCCTGCGATTCGCCCGCCGAAAAGGCGGCCGATGGCAGGTGCAGCAACATATTTGGCGGCGCAATCTTTTGATCGCGCGCCCGCCGCGCAGCGCCGGCCGTTCTGCGCCGATGAAGGCGCGCGATGGCCGCTGCTCCAGCCCGTCCACGGATTTTGTGGATTAGCCCTTGCGTCCATCGCCGCTGCAAAACCGCGTCGATCCCTTCGGTGAAATCCGGGCGACGCCGGAGCGCGGCCTGCTCTTTGGCAATCGCGGCGGGCGTTTTCATGCCGACGATGGGCGCTTGACCAATGCGCGCTGGAAATCCCGCGCGTGGATTGTCTGCCTGTGCGCGTTCAAGGGCCGGCGCAAGCAGGTGTTCGGGCCGCGTTATACAGACCTGTTCTTTCTCGACGAGCCCACGGCCTTTGCGGCCGGACACCGTCCCTGTTTTGAGTGCCGGCGCGACCGCGCGCTCGCCTACCGCAACGCGCTCGATCCGGAAGGCGCATTGTGCGCGGGAGAGATCGACAGGCGCCTCGACGCCGAGCGGCGAACGGGACGCGCCAAACGCCTGCACGAGCGCCCCGTCGACATGCTGCCGGACGGCGCGATTTTCGCGCAGGACGGGCGCGCTTTCGCAATCAAGGGCGAAAGCATTCTGCCCTGGTCGTTTGCAGGCTACGGCGCACCGGCGCCGCGACCGCGCAAAGGCGTGGTCGCCTGCCTCACGCCGCCGACAAGCCTTGCCGTTCTGATGGCCGGCTACGCGCCTCTATGGCGCACAAGCGCGCAAACCGGCGCGCAAATCAGTTGACGCGCTTCCAACTGACCGATTTGCAGATGAGCCCGCCGAGCACGCAGCCCTTGGTGGTCATGCTGGCGCCGGACACCGAGGCCTTGCCCGTATAGGTCTTGCCGTCCTCGGGATTGAAGGCTGAGCCTTCCCAGCCGCCGGAGCCATCCGGCTTCATGTTGAAAAACACCTGCTGGCCAACCTTGGCGACCCCGTTGGCAGGGTTCTTCAGCCAGGAGATCGTGCCGCACACGCCGCCGCCGCAGGGCGCCATCCGCACCCGGGATTCGCCGTTGCTGCGCAGCCAGGTTCCCACGATATCGGCCGCCATGGCGGGGCCCGCAAACGCCAATAGGCCCACGCACGCTAAAATCGTTCGTTTCATCGTCCGCTCCCGCATCCCGCGCGCCCCGCATCTCTCGAACCCGGAGCGCCCGAAGTGAAGCGGCCAAGCCCGCGCCTGTCAATTGCCGCGTCTGCGTATTGCGTTTGAAGCGTTTACGCTCGACCTTTGCGCGGGCGCAATGACGCCTGGCCCGAATTCCATTGAAACATCTTTGGGGACGGTCCTTTGTCTTGCGTATGTTGCGTTGCAGCATAATATTCGACGAATCGC
Source organism: Rhodoblastus sp. (assembly GCA_047971685.1). Lineage (GTDB taxonomy): Bacteria > Pseudomonadota > Alphaproteobacteria > Rhizobiales > Beijerinckiaceae > JAJXWB01. Next base: position 12,297 of record JBKDZW010000177.1, on the reverse strand, counting down.
GGCGCAGAAATACACGCCGCGCCAAATGAGGTCCGCAATGGGTACGAGAGCGCTCGACCGTATTTTCGCACCGAAATCGCTGGCGCTGGTCGGCGCCAGTTCTCGTCCCGGCTCCTCCGGCCGCGCGCTGATCGACAACATCGTCGGCGCCGGCTTCAAGGGCGAGATTGCGCTCATCAATCCGCGCCATGCCGAGATCGAGGGCAGGCCCTGCGTGCGCAGCCTGAGCGATCTGGCTTCCCCGCCCGACCTTCTTGTGGTGGCCGCGCCCGCCCAGCATGTCGCCGCGCGCATCGAGGAGGCCGAACGGCTCGGCGTGCCCGGCGCCATCGTGATGACGCGCGATCCGGCCGGCCGCGAAGGCGGCGAAATGACGCGCCGCCTCAAGCAGATCGCGCAGCGCAGCCGCATGCGCATCGTCGGGCCCAATTGTCTGGGCATGCTGGCGCCCAGAGCCGGCCTCAACGCCTCGCTGTCGGCGTTGCAGGCGCCGGCCGGCGATCTTGCCGTCGTCTCGCAATCCGGCGCCATCGGCTCGGCGCTGCTCGCCTGGGCGCAGAACCGCAGGGTCGGGTTCTCGGCGCTCGTCTCGGCGGGCGAAATGGCCGATGTCGATTTCGGCGATCTCCTTGATTATTTCGCGCTCGATGTGGCGACCCGCGCCATCCTTCTCTACATCGACCGTCTCGAGGACGTGCAGAAATTCATGTCGGCTGCGCGCGCTGCGGCCCGCGTAAAGCCGGTCATCGTCGTGAAATCCGGGCGCCACAAGCGCGGCCCGCGCGGCGGCTCCTCGGTCGCCAATATGGCCGGTCCCGATACGGTCTACGACGCAGCCTTCCGCCGCGCCGGCCTCTTGCGCGTCGCCGATGTCGACGAATTGTTCGACGCCGCCGAAGCGCTCGGCCGCATCAAGCCTTTTCCGGGGGGCCGCCTCGCCATCGTCTCCAACGGCGGGGGGCTCGGACGGCTGGCCGCCGACCGTCTTGCCGACCATCGCGGCGCGCTTGCCGGAATCGAGCCTGCGACCTGGGAGAAACTCGCCGGCGTCCTGCCGCCCAGCGTCGACAGGGCCAATCCGCTCGATATCGACGGCGACGCGGATCCCGAGCGCTTCAAGACCGTCATCAGCGCCCTGCTTGCCGACAAATCGACGGATGCGGTGATGGCGATGCATGCGCCAAGCGCCATGTCGCGTTCGCTGGAGGCCGCGCAGGCCGTGGTCGATGCGGCGAAGGAAGCGCGCAAGAACACGCTCTCGCCGAAGCCGGTCTTCGCCACCTGGTTCGGCGGCTCGGAAGAAACCGACGACCTCTTCGAGGAAGCGCGCATTCCGCATTACCGTTCGGGCGGCGTGCGCGGCTTCATGCATATGGTGCGCTGGAACGAGGCGCGCGAATTTCTGATGAGCGCGCCGCCGAACCTGCCGGAAGATTTCGAGCCGGATGTCGAGCGCGCGCGCAACGTCGTCAAGCAGGCGATAGAGCGGGGCCATCGCTGGCTGGCGCCGGTCGAAATGACCATGCTGCTCGACGCCTACGACATTCCCGTCGCGCCCGCGCGCTTTGCCCGCACGGCCGAGGAGGCAGGCGAACTCGCCCGCCTGTTTATCGCGCGCGCCGGCGCCTGCGTGGTCAAGATCGTTTCGCGCGACATTGTGCATAAATCCGATATGGGCGGCGTCGCGCTCGACCTGCGCACGCCTGACGCAGCCATGGAGGCGGCGCGCGAAATGATGACGCGCGTTGCGCGCGAACTGCCGCAGGCGCGCATCGAGGGAGTGACCGTCCATCCGATGATCCGCCGCCCGCATGGCCGCGAACTGATCGCCGGCATTGCGGACGATCCGACTTTCGGGCCTGTTATCGTGTTCGGGCGCGGCGGCAAGGCGGTCGAGGTGATCGACGATCGCGCGCTCGCGCTGCCGCCGCTCGATTTCGCGCTCGCCCACGACATGATCAAGCGCACGCGCGTATCGAACATTCTCGAAGACTATCGCGACGTGCCGCGCGCAGATGTCGGCGCGGTCGCTCTCACGCTCGTCAAGCTCGCCCAGCTTGCAGCCGACGTGCCGGAAGTGCGCGAACTCGATCTCAACCCGCTGCTGGCCGACGGAGACGGCGTGATGGTGGTGGATGCGCGCATCCGCGTCGAGCCCGACCCCACGCAGCGCGCGGGACGGTCGAACCGGCGCTTTGCGGTCGCGCCCTATCCGAAGGATCTCGAACAGACCATTCGTCTGCGCGACGGCGCCGAAGTGTTCGTGCGCCCCGTGCGTCCGGAAGACGAGAACATGTATCGCTCCTTCTTCGAGACCGTGCCGCAGAACGATCTTCGCCTGCGCTTCTTTGCGCCGGTCAAGGCGTTCAGCCATGCTTTTCTCGCGCGTCTCACCCAGATCGATTACGCGCGCGCCTATGCGATGGCCGCGATCAAGGTCGAGACCGACGAAATGCTCGGCGGCGTGCGTTTGATGATGAACGCGGACCTGACCGAGGGCGAATACGCCATTCTGCTGGGCAGCGGAGCCAAGGGGCAGGGCCTGGGCTGGACGCTGATGAACATGATGATCGAACATGGCCGCATGCTCGGTCTGCACAGGATCGAAGGGCAGGTGTTGAGCGAAAACCAGCCGATGCTGCAAATGTGCAGGGCGCTCGGCTTCAAACACCGCGAATCGCGCGAGGAACCGGGCGTGAGCATCGTGACGCTGGACCTGACGGAGGCCGGCGCCGCCGACGCCATAAATTAATGGTTGTCGCCCGCAGTTTTTTCAATACCTTTACTTTTGCGGCATTGTAACGGAGGCGCAAGGGGGTGTGCCATGTTGCGATTGTTTCTGCTTATTTCTTTATGTCTTGTGAACACCGGCTACGCCGAGGCAAAGGGAAAGAAGGCCCGCGGCGCCGCTGCGGTTCTCGTTCCCGGCGCGGGCGGCGTCTCTCCCGCCGACTTTCTCGTTCGCAATCAGGGCGCCTTCGCCGCGCGCGGCATAGCAACGACGTTCGCAACTTCGGCCGGCGAGATCGGATCGGCGATCGAGCAATTCAGGTCGCAGGGACTTCGTGTTTCGTTGGTCAGCATGAGCGCGGGCACGAAGACCGCCGCCGAAGCGCTGGCCGGCGGCGCACGCCCGGATCGCGTCGTCTTTGCAGCGGGTTTCCTGAGCGTTTCCGACAGCGGCTCCGTGCCCGCCATTCTGGGCTCGCCCGGCGTCCTGCCTCGGACGCTCGTCGTTCACAACCGCAACGACCGATGTCAGTTCACGCCGCCCGGCGCCGTGCCCGGCTTCGTCAGTTGGGCGCGCGGCAGAGCGCGCGCGGCCTGGGTGACGAGCAGCGCCGCAGAAAGCCCGCCATGCCGCCCCCGCTCGCCGCATGCGTTCTACAGGGCGGACGGCGCCGCCATCGGCCCGATTCTCGGGTTCGTGCGTTAGGACAAATGATTCGAATTCCCATTCGGCTCATTCGCTCGGTTCTTTGGTTTATCGTGCGTTCGGACGCAAAACCGCTCTCGCTTTTGCCCAACGCGCTCAAGCGGGAGAGCGCGCCGCTGTGGCTGCGCTCTCCTGTGCCGGCTTTCCCGCGCCAGGCTCTCTGTCGGGCAGCGCAACGGCCAATGCCAGTTCGCGTCGCCGGCGACGCGGAATCTATTCCACCAGCACACGCGTCGGCGGGAAGGTCGCTTCGACCATGGCGCCCTTGCCCTTGCGGCTGCGGATCGTGAACAGAGGTCCACGGATTTTCGCCGGAAGATTACGGCATGTTCACGTTGCCAACACGCATCGTTCCGACACCTTGGATTGAGTCGGAACGGATTAAATTATTGAATTTTATGGTGCTGCGAGAGAGGATTGAACTCTCGACCTCTCCCTTACCAAGGGAGTGCTCTACCACTGAGCTACCGCAGCTTTGGACCGCGCGGCGCGAGGCGGGCGCGGACGGCGCGCTTGTGCCACAGCGTCGCCTGCATGACAAGCGCGGCGATCTTGCCTTGCGCGCCCCTGACACGCGCCGGCCGGCTTCGGCATGGACGCCGGACCGGGAACGCCCGAGGTGACGCACAGCTTGCAGACCCGTGCTGGCGCACAGCTTGCAGGCGCGGGGCTTGACCCCTAAACATGCCCCAGATCAAAACGAGGGTGTCCTGAATATGGGCAAGGACGGTGGCGCGGGGGACAGCGCCATGCGCGATGGGCGTCTGGCCAGGGCCTTGCGCGACAATCTGCGCCGGCGCAAGGCGGCGCGCCGTCAGATCGTGGGGGCTGGCGGCGAAAATGATGCGCAAGGGTGCGCAAACGTCACGCCGGCGGGCAAAAAGAACGAGGACGGGCGCAAGGCTTGATCTGGCAAGCCGTGATCTGACAAGTCGCGATCCGGCTTTTGGCGCGCCACAATGGGGGCTTGTGACATCTGGTCTTGCGGCGCGGATTATTCTAAGGCCGCGACCGGAGTGTTGGCGCGTTCCGCCGCGCCGTGACCAATTGAGAGAGACGGGCCTCAAGCGCTGCGTCTCCGAAGCGAGGTTTGATGGATCGCATTCGTATCGTGGGCGGGCGCCGTCTCAACGGAACCATTCCGATCTCCGGCGCCAAGAACGCCGCTCTGCCGCTGATGATCGCCTCGCTTTTGACCGAAGGCACGCTGACGCTCGAAAACCTGCCGCGTCTGGCCGACGTTTCGCAGCTTGCGCGCATTCTGGCCAATCATGGCGTCGATTACACGATCGAGGGCAAGCGCTCCGGCGATTCGGAGACGCAGGGGCAGACCGTGCATCTGGCGGCGCGTCAGATCGTCGACACCACGGCGCCTTACGATCTTGTTTCCAAGATGCGCGCCTCCTTCTGGGTGCTGGCGCCGCTGGTTGCGCGCATGGGCGAGGCCAAGGTGTCGCTGCCGGGCGGCTGCGCCATCGGCACGCGGCCGGTCGATCTCCTGCTCATGGCCATGAAGGAACTGGGCGCAGATATCGAGATCGAGGGCGGTTACGCCATTGCGCGCGCCAGAAACGGCCTCAAGGGCGGCGACATCAATTTTCCGAAAGTGACCGTTGGCGGCACGCATACAGCGCTGATGGGCGCGAGCCTGGCGCACGGAACCACCGTCATCCACAACGCCGCGCGAGAACCCGAGATTGTCGATCTCGCGCAATGTCTCGTGAAAATGGGCGCCAAGATCAAAGGCGCCGGCACGCAAACCATCGAGATCACGGGCGTGACGCGTCTCACCGGCGCCCGCCACGCCGTCCTGCCTGACCGCATCGAGACCGGCACCTACGCCATGGCGGTCGCCATGACCGGGGGCGACGTGCTCCTGCAAGGCGCGCGCGCCGATCTCCTGCAATCGGCGCTGGACGTGGTGGCCAGCACCGGATCGACCATCACGGAAACCAACGAGGGTGTGCGAATCTATCGCAACGGCGGCGACATCCAGCCGGTCGATGTCGTCACCGAGCCCTATCCGGGCTTTCCGACCGACCTTCAGGCGCAATTGATGGCGCTGGTCACCCGCGCGAAAGGCGTGTCGCACATCACCGAGACGATTTTCGAGAACCGCTTCATGCATGTGTCCGAGCTTGCCCGCTTCGGCGCGCAAATCCGGCTCGACGGCGACACCGCGATCATCGACGGCGCGCCGGCGCTCAAGGGGGCGCCGGTCATGGCGACCGATCTGCGCGCCTCCGTCTCGCTGGTCATCGCCGCGCTGGCCGCCGAGGGCGAAACGATCGTCAACCGCGTTTATCATCTGGATCGCGGGTTCGAGGCGCTGGAAAAGAAGCTCGGGGCCTGCGGCGCGGAAGTCGAACGCATTTCCGTGGGGTGAGGCGTTTTTCCGCCTTGCCCGGCAATGACCGCCCGCCTGGCCGGAAGCCTTGATTAACCAGCCCGGTCTATCCTGTAACGCACGTAGCGATAAGGATAAAACATGGGCGAACGGGCTATTTATATTTCTTCCACCGATGTCGTGCTGAACGATGCGCCGGTCCCCCAGGAATGGGTCGTCGCCGGCCAGCCGCGCGCGCGCATGGCCGAGCTTTCGCGCAGCCGCGACGGGGCGGCTGTCTCTGCGGTGTGGGATTGCACGGCCGGCGAATTCGACTGGCGGTTCGGCGTCGACGAATGGGTCCATATACTCGAAGGCTCGGTCGAGGTGCGCGACGAGAACGGCGAATGGCGGGAGCTTGGCCCCGGCGCCGTCGCGCTGTTTCGCTCCGGCGTCGTCTCGCGCTGGCGGATCAAGACCTATGTCCGCAAGCTCGCCATCATGCGCGTCGCCATGCCCTTGCCTCTGGGCTTTGTCCTGCGCGCCTTCGTGAAGCTGCGCTCAATGTTCTGATCCCGGCGCGGGTCGCGCCTGTATGGCTCTGCCGGGAATGGGTGGGCGGCTTGCCATTTCGGGCAGCCGACCCCACATCGCCAGCAGCGAGGCCCGCATGACCCGGAATTGTCCAGATAGCGCCAGTCCCCTTCGTCTCATCGCCTTTGACAGCGAGGACCTCGAGGTGCTTTCCGCTCATTTGCAGGACGCCATCGTGCGCGTCGGCGACATGGGCTGGCTGCCCGAGCAGGACCGCTTCGTGCTGGGCCTCTCCCGATTCGACTGGCTGGCCGCCGAGAGCGGGCAATGCGAGCGGGCGGTCTGCGCGCTCCGGTTCGAGCGCGTGCGCACGGTGCGCCAGAACGGCGTGCCGCAGCGCGAGCCCGAGCGCGCGCTGAGCCTGCTGTCAATCGGTTTTACCCAAACAGAGGCGCCGGCGGGCCGGATCGAGCTGACTTTTTCCGGCGGCGCCGCGCTGCGGCTCGATGTGGAATGCCTGGAAGCCCATCTGCGCGACCTCGGGCCGCGCTGGACCGCCCGGTCGCGGCCGGGCCACGCGCTTGACGCGGGCCCCGCTCAAGGGTCATGACCTGAGCGACCATTTTCCGGGCCTACCCGCGCCCCCGATTCCGGAGTTGACCGATGCCCCTGCGGCTCGACGCCACGGCCGCCGATTTCGACGCGCGTTTCGCCGACCTCCTCGCCATGAAGCGCGAGGTTTCGGAGGATGTCGATTCCATTGCCCGCGACATCATCGCGGAGGTGGTTTCGCACGGCGACGAGGCGCTCATCGCCCTGTCGAAAAAATTCGACCGCATCGACCTTGCCGAACGCGGAATTTCCATCGGCAAGGCCGAGATCGAGGCGGCGCGGGCCGCAGCGCCGAAAGCCGCGCTGGACGCGCTCGAAGTCGCGCATGGCCGCATCCTTGCCTTCCACCAGCGCCAGAAGCCGGTGGATCTGCGCTTTGCCGACGCAGCCGGCGTCGAACTCGGCTGGCGCTGGAGCGCGATCGAGGCGGTCGGCCTTTATGTGCCCGGCGGCACGGCCTCCTATCCGTCCTCGGTGCTGATGAACGCCGTGCCGGCCAAGGTCGCCGGGGTGCCGCGCATCGTGATGGTCGTGCCGACGCCCGACGGCGCGCTCGATCCGCTCGTGCTGGCGGCCGCCTCGCTTGCGGGCGTCGACGAAATCTATCGCATCGGCGGCGCGCAGGCGGTGGCCGCGCTCGCATTCGGCACCGCGACCATCCGTCCCGTCGCCAAGATCGTGGGGCCGGGCAACGCCTATGTGGCGGCGGCCAAGCGGCGCGTGTTCGGGCAGGTGGGGATCGACATGATCGCAGGGCCCTCCGAAGTGCTCGTGATCGCGGACGCCAGCGCCAATCCCGCCTGGATCGCCGCCGACCTGCTGGCGCAGGCCGAGCACGACGCCGCCGCGCAGAGCATTCTGATCACCGACAGCGCGGAACTCGCCCGCGAGACCGAACGCGCCGTCGAAGCGCAATTGTCCACGCTGCCGCGCGAAACGATCGCGCGGGCGAGCTGGCGCGATTTCGGCGCGACGATCGTCGTGCGCAAGCTGGACGACGCGCTGCCGCTTGCCGACCGGATCGCGCCCGAACATCTCGAAATCATGGCCGACGACGCCGAGGAACTGGCGGGGCGCGTGAGGAACGCCGGCGCGATCTTCATCGGCGCGCATACGCCAGAAGCCATCGGCGATTATGTCGGCGGCTCCAACCATGTTCTGCCGACCGCCCGTTCGGCGCGGTTTTCGTCCGGCCTTGGCGTGCTCGACTTCATGAAGCGCACGTCCCTTCTCAAATGCTCGCCGCAAGCGCTGCGCCTTCTGGGGCCTGCCGCCATTGCGCTCGGCGAGGCCGAGCGGCTGGAAGCGCATGCGCGCTCCGTCGCCATTCGCATGAACAGAGGCGCGCCATGAGCGAACAGACTTCGACGCATACCAGGCGACTGAGCGCGATCGCGCTCGACGAGGCCTCGATCGGACGCGGCACGCCCGACCAGGAGCACGAGCGCGAGATAGCGATCTACGATCTGATCGAGGACAATACATTCGCGCTGCCCGGCCATGACGGCGGCCCCTACACGCTCATGCTGGCGCTGCACGACGCAAAGCTCGCCTTCGACATTCGCGACGAGGGCGGGGCGACCATTATCGTCCACATTCTCTCGCTGACGCCGTTCCGGCGGATTCTGAAAGATTATTTCATGATCTGCGAAAGCTATTACGCCGCTATCCGCACCGCCACGCCCGCGCAGATCGAGGCGATCGACATGGGCCGGCGCGGCCTGCACAACGAAGGCGCGCAATTGCTGGCGGAGCGGCTGAAGGGCAAGGTCGAATGCGACACCGACACTTCGCGCCGGCTGTTCACCCTTGTCACCGCGCTGCACTGGAAGGGGTGAGGCCGGTGCTGCGCCGGCATAGAATGTCGGGGGCCTGACCCCATGGAAAGCGGTCGGCGCCCGCAATCCATTCTGTTCTGCTGCACCTTCAACGCCATTCGCTCGCCGATGGCGGAGGCGATCGCCCGCTATTATTACGGCCGCGAGATCTATTTCGCCTCGGCCGGCGTAAAGGCCGGCGAACTCGACCCCTTCGCCGTCGCCGTCATGGACGACATCGGCATCGACATCGCCAAATACAAACCGCACACGTTTGAAGACCTCGAGGATTCAAGCTTCGATCTCATCGTGTCGCTGTCGCCGGAAGCCCACCACAAGGCGCTCGAATTCACCCGCGCGATCGCGGTCGACGTCGTTTATTGGCCAACGTTCGATCCAACCGCCGTGCAAGGCTCGCGCGAACAAATGCTCGACGCCTATCGCTCCGTGCGGGACGATCTGAAGAAGCGGATCGTGGGGCTGTTGTCGCCGTAATGCGCGCGAAACCTGGCGGTTCCGGCCAGTTGAGCCGGTCGCCGTCAATCCATGCCCAGGCCCCGCAACACCGCCGCCGTCGCAAAGCCCGCCGCCAGCGCCGGCAATTCGCGGCGGGTCAGAAACATCACGAAGACGGCCGCCGCAACCGCCGCCACGCCCGGCACGCCCGCCTTCAACGCGATGGGCGCCACTGTGGCGATGAAAATCGACGCCGGCAGCGCGTCGAGCCCGCGTTTTACACGCGCCGTCATCGGCACGCGCGCCATCAGCCAATAGCCGCCGAGACGCATCAGGACCGTCACCGCCGCAGTTGCAGAAATCACCGTCCAGGGACCGATGGCGAACGCGCCAATGGAAACCGCGCCGATGGGAATATCTCCGGGGGAAGGGCTCATCCGCCCTCGTCGATCAGCGCGGCCGAGAGCGCGCCCGCAAGCGCGCCGGCGACGATGAACCAGCCCGGCGCGAAAAACGAGACGACGATGGCGACAAGCCCGGCGACGACCAGCGGGGCATAACGTTTCGAGCGTCGCGCCATGGGCACGGCGAGCGAGGCGAAGACAATCGGCAGGACGAGATCGAGCCCGTAGCGCTCGGGCCGCGCAACCAGCGCGCCCGCCACGAAACCTGCCGCCGTCATCGTCACCCAGCCAAGATAGAGCGGAACGTTGGCGCCGACGACCCGGCCGTGATCGCGCCCGCCGACCGCATGATGGCGCGCGCCGATGGCAAAGCTCGCATCGGTCATGAACAGCAGGCTGAGATAGACGAGGCGCCGGTCGAGCCCCTCGATCCAGGGCCGGAAGGCCGCGCTCATCAGCACGAAGCGCGCGTTGATCGCCGCCGTCACGCCGATTGCCGCCAGAAGCGCGCCGAGCGTCCAGTCGGCCCGCCAGACCTGCAATGTCAGCATTTGCGAGGCGCCGGCGTAGACGATGGCGCTCTGGCCGATGGATTCTGCCGTTGTCAGGCCCTTCTGGCTCGCAGTCGCCCCCACGGCAAGACCAAAGACGATCGTTCCCGGCATGAAGGGCATGGCGTCGATCATGCCGCGCCAAAGCCCGGCGCGGCTGACGTAAGGTTTTTCGCGCTTGTCGGGCGCATCGCGCGGAATCGGCGTCTCCATGCCGCGATTTTCGCCCGGCGCCCGCGCTCAGGCCAGAAAAATCCGCGCGGATCGCCGATGCCGGACGATTTCCTGTTTTGCGCGCGCAGGGAATGCGTTAGCAGGCGAGAGCGCAGCTCGCGCCAGGGGAGACGAAAATCGAGCGCTTCTCCGATTCCATCGCCCTGTCTTTCGGCTGGGCCGGCGGCCGTCTCGACATCCAGGCCGCGCGCCTTACGGCGCCGTCGCAGGATCTTGCCTCTCCCCGCGCATCGTTGGGCCGCGCCCTTGTCGCGCGCCGCGCAAAATGCGCGCCGGAGAAAGTGTTCCTGTCGCATGACGCAAAGGGGGCGCCGCATGTTCTTGCGCCCACGCCGGAGATGAAACTGTCGCTCGCGGCCCGCGAGGACGTTGTCGCTGCTGCGGTTGCAGACAGGCCGCTTGGCGTGGATATCGAGACCATGCCCGGATATTTCGATCCGCCGCTCAACGTGCTGCATCCCGACGAGCGTGACGCTCTCGTGCGGGCCGGCGCGGGTGGGCAAGATATGCCCGGACAGGACATGTTCATGCGCATCTGGACCGCCAAGGAGGCCTATGTGAAAGCGCTTGGCCTCGGCTTCAACCGCGAACCCCGCGATATCGCAATAAAATTTTCCGCCGGCGCCGCCGTGGACGAAATGGCCGGTTTCGCCGTTTTCGATCTCGGGCGCCGCGTGGATTCCCATTTCGCGCGCGTGGGGCCGCGCCAGATCGGCGGGCGCTCCGTCATGCTGGCCTGCATCGTGCTCGCGGGCGGCGCGGCAGCCTGAATGTCGCGTTTTCACGTGACTTTCGGCACCTGTCGCAGCGCAGGCGGTTAATGGCACTTACATAAGCGAGCCAGCGACTTTCTGCTTGCAACGGAAGGTCTTGACGACGATCATCGGCGCGCTTTCGGCGTCCGGCCTCCCGAAAGCCGTTTCTGGGACTGCCCATTGGGGGCGTTTCAAAACTTGAAGCGTCGCTGCGGCCTCACATCCCGGCGACCAGCGAAACAGGAGTTATCCATGGGCTTCTTCGGCTCCATCATGAGCAAAATCTTTGGCGTCACCCCGGCTGCCGCAGATGAGGCGGCGCCTGCCGCCGGCGGCGCGCCATCGGCCGCCGCCCCGCTCGCGCCGGCAGGTTCTGTCGATGTTGCAGCGATCCTCGACGATCTCGTCGACAAGCACGCGGAAGAGTTGAACTGGCGCGTGTCGATCGTCGACATGATGAAGGCGCTCGGCCTCGATTCCAGCCTGTCGGCGCGCAAGGAGCTTGCAAAGGAGCTGCATTACGACGGCGACACCGGCGACAGCGCCAAGATGAACATGTGGCTGCACAAGAAAATGATGGAAATGATCGCGGCGAACGGCGGCAAGCTGCCGGACAATATCGCCAAGCACTGATCTCGATCGCCAAGCACTGATCTCCCGCAGATCGGCATCTGCGAACCCGCGGCGCTTGCGTCGCGGGTTTTTTCATGCGCGCACACGGCGCGCTGCGCCATTGAATGTCCGACGACCTTGCTCTCTATTTCCAGTCCATGGAGTCGACCCGGCGTATGCGCGGGCCTAAGCTGGCGCCAGAAAACAGAAAATTTCAGGAGAGGCCGATGTCCGAGGAAGCCCGTTATCTCGACAATGTGCGCGCGCTCTGGCGCAGAAACTGGCCCGCAGACATTCCGCAGGCGCCGGTCTATCCCTGCGGCGAGCGCCCGCTTACCGAATATCTGCGCGAATGGGCGCAGCGTACGCCGGACAAGGCCGCCCTGATCTATTACGGACGCGAAGTGACGTTTGCCGAACTCGACCGGCTCTCGGACGCTTTCGCCGCATGGCTGCATGCGCATGGCGTGCGCAAGGGCGATGCGGTCGCCGTGTTCATGTCGAACTGCCCGCAATTCCACATCGCTTTTTTCGGCATTCTCAAGATCGGCGCGATCCAT
>JBKDZW010000176.1:0-7047 GCA_047971685.1 Rhodoblastus sp. | reverse complement strand
TCCCAGGCCTGAGTGCCGCCCTTCACCGAGAAGAAGATGATTTCCGCGCGGCCGACGAAATTTTCAGACGGCACGAAGCCGACGCCGCCCTGCTCCGGCGGCACGCGGGAATCCGTGGAATTGTCGCGATTGTCGCCCATCATGAAATAATGGTCGGGCGGCACCTCGAACACACCCGTATTGTCGTTGAAGCCGGTGTCGCCCTCGATCTCGATGATCGTATGGCTGACGCCGCCCGGCAGCGTCTCCTTGTAGGTCGGCACTTCCGTCAGGCGCCCGAAGCGGTCTTCCGTGCGCACCTTGGCGATCGGTTCGCGCGGCACGGTCTCGCCGTTGATGTGCAAGCGCCCGTCGACCATCTGGATCTTGTCGCCCGGCAGCCCGATCACGCGCTTGATGTAATCGCTGCTGGTGTCGCGCGGCAGCTTGAACACCGCGACATCGCCGCGCTTGGGCCTGGAGGCGAGAAGGCGGCCGGAGAAAATGTCGGGGCTGAAGGGAATGGAATAGCGCGAATAACCATAGGAATATTTCGAGACGAACAGGAAATCGCCGATCAGCAGGGTCGGGATCATCGAGCCCGAGGGAATGTTGAAGGGCTGGAACAGAAGCGTGCGCACGACCAGCGCAATCGCAAGCGCCTGCAGGACGACCTTGATCGTCTCGCCAAACCCGCCTTCGGCCTGCTTCTGCGGATTCGTCTTGTCGAGACCCACCGGCTCGCTCATTAGCTTTTCCTTTGTCCGGCCTGGCCGGCAGCGCTCGTCGGGGCGCCCCGTTTGACCCAATATTTGCAACGCGCCGCGCGGATGTCGCGCCGGCTTCGCGCCCCTCCTAGCACGGGCCGGGCCGCCCCGTCATGCGCCGCCGGCCTGCCCGGCCGGCAACGCCTCGATGATGACCTGCGCGAAGGCCAGCGGATATTCGTCCGTGATCGTCAGATGCACCCGCGCCTCCAGGCCCTGCGGCGTAAGCTCTGCAAGCCTTGCGGCCGCCCCGCGGGTCAACGCCATCGTCGGCCGTCCCGATGGTAAATTCACGACGCCCATGTCGATCCAGTGAACGCCGCGCCGGATGCCCGTGCCCAGCGCCTTGGAGCAGGCCTCCTTGGCCGCAAAACGCTTGGCGTAGGAGGCGGCGCGCCCGGCGCGCGCGTCCGACTTCTTGCGCTCGAGTTCGGTGAAGCAGCGCCTTTCAAACCGTCCGGCATAACGCGTCAGCGCTTCCTCGATCCGCCTGATGTCGCAGAGTTCGCTGCCAAAACCGATAATCATTCCATCCCCGCCGCAGCCCGTCCTTCGTCCATGGCTTTGCGCATCAATCGCACCGATTCGGCAAGTCCGACGAAAATCGCTTCGCCCACCAGGAAATGACCGATATTGAGTTCGACGATTTCGGCGAGCCCGGCGATCCGCCGCGCGGTATCGAAGTCCAGGCCGTGGCCGGCATGGCATTCGAGGCCGAGCGCATGCGCGGCCCGTGCGCCCGCCTTCAGGCGCGCAAATTCCGCTTCGGCGCGCGCGGCCTGCCCCGTTTCGTGCGCATTGCACCAGGCGCCCGTATGCAGCTCGACCACGGGCGCGCCAAGCGCTGCGGCTGCTTCGAGCGCCTCGGTCTGCGGCTCCACGAACAGCGAGACGCGCACGCCCGCCCGCCCGAGTTCGGCGACGAAGGGTTTGAGGTGGGCAAAGCCGCCGATCACGTCGAGACCGCCTTCGGTGGTGCGCTCCGTGCGCTTTTCGGGCACCAGGCAGCAGGCGTGCGGGGCTACCGAAAGCGCGATGTCGAGCATCTGCTCGGTCGCCGCCATCTCGAAATTGAGCGGCGTCGAAATCGCAGCCTTCAATTCCCGCATGTCCTCGTCGCGAATATGCCGGCGGTCTTCGCGCAGATGGGCGGTGATGCTGTCTGCGCCCGCCGCAATCGCCAGAACGGCCGCGCGCACCGGATCGGGCGCAGCCCCGCCGCGCGCGTTGCGCACGGTCGCCACATGATCGACGTTCACGCCCAGGCGAAGTTTGGCTGCCCCAATCATCCGTTGATCCGCTCCACCTTGCTCACGACGGGTCTGACCTTGAGTTGCGACATGATTGCGGTGAGATGCTTGAGGTCGTTGACCTCGACATCGAGCAGAACGTCGCGGAAATCCCGCGAATGTTCTTCAAAGGCGACATTGGAGATATTGGCGCCGGCCTCGCCGATCACAGTCGCAATCAACCCGAGCGACCCCGGCTCGTTGATCGCGGTGACCTTGATCTGCGCGGGAAACTTGTCGCGCCCGTATTCCTCGAGATCCCAGCGCACGTCGATCCAGCGCTCCGGTTCGTGATCGAAGGCCGACAGCGCCGGCGACTGGATCGGATAGATCGTGATCCCCTCGCCCGGCGTGACGATGCCCACGATCCGGTCGCCCGGCACCGCCCCGCCATTGGGCGCAAATCGCACCGGCAGATCGCCGCGCAGGCCGCGGATCGGAACGGCGTGGCCAGGCGCTGCGCCCGGCGCGCGAAACATCAGGCGCGAGACGTTCTTGAAATTGAACCAGCCCGATTCCTTTTTGTTGACCGCCGTCACCACCCTGCGCTCGTCCTTGAACTCCGGATGCACGGCTTTGACGACATCGCCGGAAAACATTTCGCCGCGCCCGACCGCGACATAGACATCGTCCACATTCGGGCGCGCAAGGCGGGCGAGCACCGCCTTCAGCGCCTCGTCGCTGAACGGCTTGCCGGCGCGCTCGAAAGCGCGCGCCACAATCTGCCGGCCAAGCCCCGCATATTGCGCGCGCGCCGCCCCCTTGGTCGCGCGGCGGATGGCCGAACGCGCCTTGCCGGTGCGCGCCAGCGCTTCCCAGGCGGCTGGCGGCGTCTGCGCCTCCGCGCGGATGATTTCGACCTCGTCGCCGTTCTGCAATTCCGACAACAGGGGCGCAATGCGCCCGTTGATCTTGGCGCCGACCGCCGTATTGCCGACATCGGTATGCACGGCATAGGCGAAATCGATCGGCGTCGCCCCGCGCGGCAGCGCTATCAGACGGCCTTTCGGCGAGAAGCAGAAGACCTGGTCGTGAAAGAGTTCGAGTTTGGTGTGCTCGAGAAATTCTTCGGGACTGTCGCCTTCCGCCAGCAGTTCGAGCGTGCGTTGCAGCCAGCGGTAGGCGCCGCTTTCGTGGCTCAGCGTCTCCTTGTCGGCGGCGTGGGAATCCTTGTAGAGCGCGTGCGCCGCAATGCCCAGGCGCGCGATCTCGTTCATCTCGTGCGAGCGGATCTGCAATTCGACGCGCTGATGGCCAGGCCCCACCACGGTCGTGTGGATCGAGCGGTAGTCGTTCTGCTTGGGCGTGGATATGTAGTCCTTGTACCGGCCCGGCACATTCGGCCATTTCATGTGCACGACGCCGAGCACCCGATAGCAATCCTCGACATCGGCGACGATGATGCGAAAGCCGTAGATATCGGACAATTGCTCGAAGCCGACCGACTTGCGCTCCATCTTGCGCCAGATCGAATAGGCCGCCTTGCTGCGCCCCTTCACATCCGCGTCTATGCCCCTGAGCTTGAGCTCCTGTTGCAATTCCTGCTCGATGCGGCGGATGATCGGGCCGTTTTTGGCGTGCAATTCGTTGAGGCGCTGACCGATGGTCTCGGCGGCCTCCGGCATCAGATGGCGGAAGGCGAGATCCTCGAGTTCGTCGCGCACGGTCTGCATGCCCATGCGGCCGGCCAGCGGCGCATAGATGTCGAGCGTTTCCTCGGCGATGCGCTTGCGCTTTTCCGGCGGCACGAAATGCAGCGTGCGCATGTTGTGCAGACGGTCGGCGAGCTTGACCAGCAGCACGCGCACATCGTCTGCGATGGCCAGCAGCAGCTTGCGGAAATTCTCGGCCTGTTCGGCGCGCTTGGAGACGAGATCGAGCTTCTTGATCTTGGTCAGACCGTCGACCAGCCGGGCGATCTCGACGCCGAACAATCGCTCGATTTCCTCGCGCGTCGCCGCCGTGTCCTCGATCGTATCGTGCAGGACGGCGGCCACTATGGTGGCGTCGTCGAGGCCGAGATCGGTGAGAATGGCCGCGACTTCGAGCGGATGCGAAAAATAGGGATCGCCCGAGGCGCGCCTTTGCACGCCATGCGCCCTCATTGCATAGACATAAGCGCGATTCAGCAGATCCTCGTCCGCATTCGGATTGTATTTCCGAACGCGGTCGACGAGTTCATACTGCCGCATCATGTCGTTAAAGCCCCGCTGCCCGTCCGCGCCACAATATCGGGCCCGGACGAATTTATGACAAGCGCGGCGTTTGATTACTCAAGGAGAATCAATCGCCATCGTCGTCGCTGGCGGCCGGCGGCACGAGGCCTTCGAGACCGCGCAGCAGGTCTTCTTCGGTCATGCGGTCGAATTGCACGTCGCCGCTCGCCTCGCTCGCCGCCTCCGCGCTCACCAGCGCCGGCACGACCTCGGCCTCGGGCTCGTCGACTTCGACGTGCTTTTGCAGCGAATGGATGAAATCTTCCTCGAGATCGGCCGGCGTCAGCGTGCCATCGGCGATTTCGCGCAGCGCGACGACCGGGTTCTTGTCGTTGTCGCGATCTATCGTGATCGGCTGCCCCGACGAGATCGTGCGCGCCCGATGGGCTGCGAGGAGGACGAGGTCGAATCTGTTCTCGACCTTTTCGATGCAATCTTCGACCGTGACGCGCGCCATGCGGGGTCGTCTCCTGAAGGAATGAAATCGGAAGGAGCGGTTGCATACACCGGGACGGCCCGGGCCGCAAGCGCCGCCGGAACACGGCCTTCAAATGAATTTCCTTAAAATTCAAGGCCGAGCGGAAAATTTTCAAAATTGTATAATCGACCTTTAAAAAAATGTCTTTTGCATCAACAAGAAACGCACTTAACCAAGATCGCCTCTCTTGACGCAGGCGCAAGGAAACACAATTCTCCCTCCACTGGCCAATATGCGAAATGTTTCGCAACGCCATGGGCGAAGCAAATTTTATGCCTTGCCCAAATGAGAGAATCCGATGGCGCGTCCGCCTGCACACAGGAGGGCGCCGACAATTGCGACGAGACCACAATGGCCGAACAAGAACGTATTGCCTTATTTATTGACGGGGCAAATCTTTACGCAACAGCAAAAGCCTTGAACTTCGACATAGATTACAAAAGGCTTTTGCGAGAATTTCAGTCAAAGGGTCGTCTGGTTCGTGCGCTGTATTACACGGCGCTGATCGAGGATCAGGAATATTCGGCCATCCGGCCGCTGATCGACTGGCTCGATTACAACGGCTATAGCGTCGTGACCAAGCCCACCAAAGAATTCGTGGATTCCACGGGGCGACGCAAGGTCAAGGGCAACATGGACATCGAACTGGCGGTCGACGCCATGGAGATGGCCGAACACCTCGACCATATCGTGCTTTTCTCGGGCGACGGCGACTTCCGGTCTCTGGTCGAGGCCGTGCAGCGCAAGGGCGTCCGCGTCTCCGTGGTCTCCACGATCACGACCCAGCCGCCGATGGTCGCCGACGAATTGCGCCGCCAGGCCGACGAATTTATCGATATCGTCCAGATCGTCTCCAAGATCGGCCGCGATCCCGGCGAACGTATGGAGCGCATCCAGCGCTACCAGGACCGTCGCCAGGCGGCTGGCGCCGGCGGCGGTTTCGACGAAATCTGATTGTTCTCCCCTGCCGCCTGCCCGCCGCACGATTGTCCGCGCTGCGAGCGCCTCGTCGCCTATCGCAAGGAAGCGCAGGCGCGCGCGCCCGACTGGTTCAATGCGCCCGTCCCGCCTTTCGGCGCGTCTGACGCGCGCTTGCTGATCGTGGGGCTGGCCCCCGGCCTTCAGGGCGCCAATCGCACCGGACGCCCTTTCACCGGCGATTACGCCGGCGATCTTCTCTACGCCACGCTCTGCGAATTCGGTTTCGCCACGGGCGTCTACGCCGCCCGCCCCGACGACGGCCTGCAATTGGTCGATGCCGCCATCGTCAACGCCGTGCGCTGCGTGCCGCCGCAAAACAAACCCTTGCCGGCGGAAATGGCGCAGTGCCGCCCATTTCTCGCCGCAGCGCTGGCGCAGATGAGAAACCTGCGCGCAATTGTCGCTCTGGGCCGGGTCGCGCACGAGAGCGTCGTGCGGACGACGGGCGGCAGGCTTTCCGCCTTCCCCTTCGCCCATGGCGCGCAATTCGGGCTTGAGGGGCCAAACGGCAGGTTCGACCTGCTCGATAGCTATCATTGCTCCCGCTACAACACGAACACGCGCGTGCTCACCCCGGACATGTTTCGCGCCGTTTTCGCACGGGCGCGCGAAATGCTCGCCTGATCCTCGCCGAACCCGGCCGCTGACGAATCGCCGTTTTCGCGGCGAAACGCCCGGGCGTCCGGCGCAAGGCCGGTAAAGCCGCGTTAAGCACGCTCTGCTTTGCTTTCCGGCGGAGCCCCGAGCATGCAGCATCTCCTCTCGATACAGGCGCTTCGCGCGCTTGCGGCCGCCATGGTCGTGTTTCACCACGCCCAGAACGACGCCGCCCGGATCGCCGCCGAAAACGGCGCGGATTTTTCGCGCGTCCTGATCCTGCCATGGGCCGCCGGCGTCGATCTGTTTTTCGTCGTGTCCGGTTTCGTCATGGTCTTGTCGGCTGAGAAGCTTTTCGCAGCGCCCGGCGGCGCCTCGCAATTCCTGCGCCGGCGCATCGCCCGCATCATGCCGCTCTACTGGCTGGCCACCGCGATCTTCGCCCTCGCCGCCCTGCGTGGCGCAGCCGCCGGCAAGCAGCTTGCCCCCTCTCTGAGCGAAATTCTCGCCTCCTTCGCCTTCCTGCCCTGGCCGCGCGGCCTCGACGGCGCGCCGCGCCCCGTCCATTCGCTTGGCTGGACGCTGGAATATGAAATGTTCTTCTATTGCGTCTTTGCCTGCTTTGTCTGGCTGCCCCGGCTTCGCGCCGTCGCCGGGATTGCGGCGTTTCTGGGCGCGCTCGCAATCGCCAACGCCGTTCTTGCGCCGCAGAATGTCGCGTTCGCCTTCTGGAGCGATCC
>JBKDZW010000175.1:0-4916 GCA_047971685.1 Rhodoblastus sp. | reverse complement strand
CTTCAGGACGATCGCGTCCTTGCCGACGAGATCGATGCGCGAAATATGGCTGTCGAGGTTCACGCGCACGCAGGGCCAGTTGAGGCGGGCGGCGACCTGCTCGATATGGGTCGACTTGCCGGTGCCGTGATAGCCCGTGACCATGACGCGGCGATTGCGGGAAAAGCCCGCGAGAATGGCAAGCGTGGTTTCGCGATCGAAGAGATAATCGGGATCGAGATCGGGCACGTGTTCGCCCGCCTTGGAATAGGCGGGCGCCTCCATGTCGGTCTCGATGCCGAAGGTCTGCCGCACCGACAGTTTGATATCGGGCATGGGCGCGGCGTGTTCTGCGGCTCTTTCGCTAACGGCTTGCATCAATCCTCCGATCGGCCGGCCGCGGATCGGCGGGCGCTGTGTGATATCTTTCGGCTTTGGCGCATCCGGTTTTCAGCGCTTTCAGCATCAGGCTCTTGCGCGCCTTAAATCTCTTGCGCCCCTTAAATCCCTTGCGCCCATCGAGCGCGCGGCTGGCGTCAGGCGAGTTTGGCCGACCGCAAATGATTATAGGCCCGGATGATCTCGCGCAATTTATCCTCGTTGGTCCGGTCGCCGCCATTGGCGTCGGGATGCAGGCGCTTGACCAGATCCTTGTAGCGGGTCTTGATCGCGGCGGCGTCCGCGTTCTCGTCCAGGCCAAGGGCGGACAAGGCTTTTTTGGCGGCGATGCCGTAGCTTGGCCGCATCGCCGCCTCGGGCTTGCGGGGCTGCGCGCGATCGCCGAAAACGCCCATCGGATCCCGAATGCCTGCCTTGCCGTCCCGGAATGACTTGTCGTCCCGGAACGATTTGCCGGCGCGGTTGACGCCCATGGCCCAGGTAGGGCGATGGCCGATCACCTCTTCTTTCATCCAGCGCGCGACCGCCTCGTCGCTCATGCCGTCGAAATAATTGTAGGTGGAATTGTATTCGCGCACGTGATCGAGGCAGAAGCAGAAATACTGCCCCTCGCGCAACCGGCCCATCGGCGCGCGAAATTCGCCGTTCGCCTCGCAACTCGGAAAATCGCAGACGATCCTGCGGCTGGCCGGGGGCGCTTGACGTTGCTGGGCGCGTTTGACCCGGATGCGGTCGAAAATAGGCGAATTCAGATCCATAGAGCGTTCATTATGGTTTGTTCGGGGCTGGCCGCAAGGCGCGAGCCGGGCTAAATTTGGACAGGAGCCGCGGCCTTTACGCAAAGAAGGCGGCCAAACGGCGACAGGCCGACAAGGATGACAGACGGTGAACGATGAACCAGCTCCGGTTAAGGAACGGATGCGGGCCAAGCTTGCAGCCGCGCTCGATCCGGTCGCGCTTGAAGTGATCGACGATTCGCACAAGCACGCCGACCATTACGTCCATCCGGGCGGCGCGGGCCATCAGGGCGAGACGCATTTCACTGTAAAGATCGTGTCGGCGGCCTTTGCCGGCAAGAGCCGGGTGCAGCGCCATCGCGCGATCAACGAAGCGCTGGCCGCCGAACTGGCCGGCGGCGTCCACGCTCTGGCGATCGAGGCCAGGGCGCCGGGCGAATAATCAGGTTTTTACGCGCCCGTCCGCAACCACCTGAAATACGCCCGTTGCGCGCAGCGCGGGCTTGCCGTCGGCATAGATCATGCCGCTGGAATGGCAGAGCGAGCGGCCCATGCGGTCGATGCGTCCGCGCCCCTCCATCCAGGATCCGAGCGGGGCGGGGCGCAGATAATCGAGCCCCAGATGCACCGTCACCAATGTGAGGCGCGGCTTGCGGGTGAGCGCGATCACGCGCAGGAGATGCACGTCGGCAAGCGCAGCCAGCACCGCGCCGTGGCATTGGCCAAGGCGGTTGGTGTGATGGGCCTCGACCCGCATGCCAAGTTTGTATTCCTCGCCTTCTCCCGATTCGTAGAGTCTGCCGATCAGATCCATATAGGGGCTGGAATGATCGGTCGGCGCGTAACCTTCGGGCGGAGAAGTCATATTGGCGGGCGTCCTCGATGCGTTGCCTGTTTGCATCGCTCAGTCGATCCCAGCGCCCCTGCGGCGTCAACCCGCGCAGTAATGCTTGCCAAGCAGCGCTGCGCGCGGCACTAGATTGCCAGGTCGCGCTGCGCGCGGCGCTAGATTTCCACTCGAATGCAATTTGGCGACGAGGTTCCGATGCAGTTCCATCGACGTAACGTGCTGGCGGGCCTTCTGGCTTGCGCGGTCACTCCCGCAGCAGCGCGCCCCGTGTCGCCGAGTTCCTACGAGCGCTCTCTCTATGGCGCCGTCACCAACGACAAGTTCCCGATCCCCGCCGTCAATCTGTCGCGCATCAGACAGGGCTTTCTGCGCGCTCAGGTATCTTATCCCACGCACGAACCGGCCGGAACCATTGTGATCGACCCGCGCCGCCATTATCTTTATTTCATCAACGGCGACGGCACGGCGATGCGCTATGGCGTGGGCGTAGGCCGGCAGGGCTTCGCCTGGAAGGGCGTCGCCACGATCAACAGCAAGCAGGAATGGCCGGACTGGTATCCGCCAAAGGAAATGCTGGAGCGCCAGCCCCACCTCATGCGCTCCATGTCGACATTGCGCTCGGGCATCGGCATGCATGGCGGACCGCGCAATCCGCTCGGCGCGCGCGCGCTGTATCTCTGGCAGAACAACAAGGACACGCTCTATCGCATCCACGGCACCACCGAGCCCTGGACGATCGGCGCCAACGCCTCGTCCGGCTGCATCCGCATGATCAATCAGGACGCAATCGACCTGTATCAACGCGTTAGAGTCGGCGCGAAGGTTGTGGTGCTGGGCTCCGGCGCGCGCAACGAGATCGCCATCGAGCCGGACCGTTCTTCGCGCGGCCGGCGGATGCAGGCGGAGCGTATGCAGACGGAACGGTTCCGGGTGGAGGAGCCGCGCTTCCAGGGCTTCCGGTCGCGCGTGGCGAGGCCCGATCAGCGCGCGCCGCTCGATCTCAATCCCTATCCGATGGACCGCACCTGGTAGGGCGCCTGGCAGGGAATGCGCGCATTTACCGACAACTTGCCGGCCATCGGCCAGCCGGTCACGAAATCGCCGCATCCCTGACCTTAATGAGCGGATCGGCCTGACGGGCCGTCCCGGTCGTTGTCGTTTATGCGCTTTCAGCGCCGCGCGGCTTTTCAACCGCGTCGAGGCGGCGTAGGAACGCCGGATATTTCATTTTAGCATTCGCCCGGGGAGCCAAATTGCGATTCACATTGACCCGTGCGGGCGTCTTTGGCGCGCTCTGTGTTTTTCTGGGCGGCGCGGGCGCAGCGTCGGCCAATCCCGTGATTGTCATCGACGCGGCCTCCGGCGAGACGCTGGTGCAGCAGGAGGCGACGCGCCCCTGGTATCCGGCCTCGCTCACCAAGCTGATGACGACCTTCGTGGCCCTGAAGGCGGTGCGCGAGGGGCGGATCACGCTCAACACGCCGCTCAGGGTGTCCGCGCGCGCGACCAAGATGGCGCCCTCGAAAATGGGGTTCAAGGCGGGAACGCTCGTGACCCTCGACAACGCTCTGAAGATTTTGATGGTGAAATCGGCCAACGATGTCGCCGTGACCATAGCCGAGGGCGTGTCGGGTTCGGTCGAAGCCTTTGCAGACGAGATGAATTCGGCGGCCAGGGCTCTGGGCATGCACGAGTCGCATTTCACCAATCCCAACGGCCTGCCGGATGCGCGCCTTGTGTCTTCGGCGCGCGACATGGCGCTGCTCGGGCGCGCGCTCTACGTCTATTTTCCCGAACAGGCGGGCCTGTTCGACATTGGCGCGCTGAAACTCGGCAAACGCATCATTCCCACGCATAACGGCATGCTTGGCCGCTATCCCGGCGCCGACGGCATGAAAACGGGTTTTACCTGCGCGGCCGGGTTCAATCTCGTCGCCAGCGCGTCGCAGAACGGGCGCCGGCTGATTGCGGTCGTGCTCGGGGCGCCGAGCGCCAAGTCGCGCACGATGATGGCGGCCAGCATGCTCGACAAGGGTTTCGCCACCAGTTCCAGCCAGGGGGCCGCCTCCTCGCTTGCAAGCATCGGCGGCGAAGCGCCCGACATGCACGATTCCGCATGCCGGCATCGCGGCAAGGCTTCCGCCGAATTCGAGGCGCAGGTCGAGGATATGTCGGTTCCGATCCAGCGCGGGTTCATCGGGCGGACGGCGGAAGGCAATTCGACCTATGGCGGGGCGCCCGCCGCCAGCGGCGCGCTGCGTCCCAGTGAAGTGGCGGCCATGCCGCGCCCGACCTTTACGGCCATTCCGATATTCGTCGGCCCCATTGCAGGCTGGTCCGGCCCGATCGCGCATGCCGTAGGCGATGTCGCAACGCCCAAGAGCCAGGCTTATTCCGCCAAGGCGCAGGAAGGGGCCGATTCCCCGGTCAAGCCAGCCCCCGACGCCCAGTCCATGCGCGGCAAGCGGGGCGCCAAGGCCAAGGCGGCCAAGGCCAGGACGACCAAGACGACCAGGACAAGGGCGCACAAGGCCAAGGCAGCAAAAACCAAGGCGACCAAGCCAAAGGCGGCGCAGTCGAAGCCGGCGCCCGCCAAAGCAAAATCCACCAAGTCCAGCGCAACGAAAACGGAACATTCCGCCAAGAAGGGCAAGGCGAGCGTCGCCAAGCGGTCCGCAAAGCCCGGTGAGGAATGAGCGAAATCCTCAACCGCCGGCCGCTGCCGCCCGTTCCCGTCACGATCCTGACGGGTTTTCTGGGCTCGGGCAAAACGACCCTGCTCAATCGTCTGCTGGCCGATCCCGCGCTTGCCGAAACAGTCGTTCTCATCAACGAATTCGGCGAAGTCGGCCTCGATCATCTGTTTGTCGAGAAGATCGACGGCGACATGATAATGATGGCGTCGGGCTGCCTGTGCTGCACCATTCGCGGCGATCTCGTGAATGCGCTCG
>JBKDZW010000174.1:0-7312 GCA_047971685.1 Rhodoblastus sp. | reverse complement strand
GGCGCGCCGCTTTGTACGGTTGAAAGAAAAGCGCTCACAGATCGCGCGCAGGTCGCGCATTGCGCCGGCAAGCATAGCCGACGACGAGGCGTTGCACGCGCTTGCACGGCTGGACGACGCCGATGCCGCGACGTGCGCTGCGAACGCGCGGAAAATCGTCGATTCCCGCGCACCCGTCATCGCCGAATTATTGACGGCGCTATAGCGCCTTGCAGGCGCTGCAAAACCGCGACGCCGTGCAAAGGGTCAGGCGGCCTTGTCCAGATAGGGCGCCAGGCCCGCGCGCGCCTTTTCGTATTCCTGTTCGAGCGTGCGGACATGGGCCTGCCCTTCGGTGGCGACTTCGTCCGCTTCGATCTGACGCCAGGACAGGCACAGATGGTAGATGGATTTCGCGCCGACATTGGCGGAGCAGGAGCGCAGCGCATGAGCTTCGTCGCGGAACCTTTCGACGTCGCCGTCCCTGGCCGCCGCCGCCAGTTCTTTCAATATGAGGGCTGCGTCCGCCACGAATTGACTGACGACCTCGCGCACGAAATCGGAACCGCCAAGACGTTCGAGATCGGCGAGCGCGGCTTTGTTGATATGATCGTGAACGGCCGCATCGGGCGCCGTCGCCTCGGGGCTTTCATCTGCCTGCGGCGGCGTGTCCGCGTCGTCGGCATGCGCCTTCTGTTCCGAAGATGCGACGACGGAACTGTCGATTTCCAGAAGCCTGTCGATAGCGCCGAGCAGAGCCGGCAGGTCGATCGGCTTGGTGATGCAATCGTCGATGCCGGCTTCCTTGCATCGCGTGCGCGTTTCGTCGGTCACATCGGCGGTGAGCGCGATGACCGGCGTGCGCCGGTCGAGCGTACGCTCGAAAGCGCGCAGCCGGCGTGTCGCCTCGATGCCGTTGAGGTGCGGCATGTTGATGTCCATGAGCACGACATCGAAGCGTTGGGTCGCCAGTATGTCGAGCGCGGCATGACCATCGTCGACAATGGTGACGCTGCGCCCGACGAGCGACAGCATCTTGGCGATGACTTTCTGATTGGTCTTGTTGTCCTCGGCGACGAGTATGGCGAGATCGCGCGCCGGTCCTGGCGCGCGCTCGATATGCGCGGGCGTCGCTGCTTTCACGCCGCTGACGGCGACAATGGCGTCGGCCAGCGCACCGGCGTCGAACGGCCAGCGCATCGTCGCCGAACAACCGGCCTCACGAAACTTCAGATCGATCGCCGTCTGGTCGTCGACGATGAAGATGACGTTGCGCCGGCCGGCAGCCTGAATTTGCTCCTGCCGCTGCTCCATCGTCAGGCCGTTTGCGTGCATGCGCAGGTCGACGATCGCCAGTCCCGCTTCCTGAGAAAGACCTGCGGCATGCGCGTCTGGCGCCGCCTCGTCTTCTGTGTTCCCGAGAGTGCGCGCGAGCGTCAGCGGCATGCCGAGCGAACGGGCGCGCGCGACGATATTGCGGTCGGCGCCGACAAGAATCGCATTTTGCGGCGGGTCGAAGGCCGGCCCCTGATTTGGCGCGCTCTCGGTCTCCAGTTCAAACCAGAAAACGCTGCCTTCGCCCTTGACGCTGGAAACGCCGATTTTGCCGCCAAGGCCTGCGACAAGCTGCTTGGCTATGGCCAGTCCAAGCCCCGAACCTCCATAGGTCTCGCGGATGCCGTCATTGGCCTGGGTGAAGCGGTCGAAAATCCGCGCCTGTTCGTCCGCATCCATGCCAATGCCGGAATCGCGCACCTCGAAACGCAGGCGCCAGCGGCCGCCCGAAACCCGTGCGCCGCGCACGATAATTTCTACATGGCCCGATGGCGTGAATTTGATGGCGTTGCCGACGAGATTGACCAGACTGTCGCGGATGTGACGCGCATTCGAGACTATCCAGCGCGGCGTCGGCATGTCCACGCGCAACAACAGGCGCACGCCCTTGGCCTGCGCGGAAATATCGAGCAATTCGCGCGCCGAGCGCAATATGGCCAGAAGGTCGACGGGTTCGCGCGACACGGTCTGCCCGTTCATTTCCAGGCGCGAAAAATCGAGGATGGAATTGATCTGATCGAGAAGGGAGCGGCCGGCCTGCCCGATCATCCGGGCCATGTCGGCTTCCTCGCGGGGCAATTTGGACGCCGCAAGGACATCGCCCAACCCGATGATCGCATTGAGGGGGGTGCGCAGATCGTGGCTGACGGCAGCGACGAACATGCTTTTCGCCCGGCTCGAATCTTCGGCCCTGGCCTTCGCCTGCCAGAGATTGCGCACGAGATTGAGCGCGTAGGCGGGCGTGATGGCCAGGCCTACGATCAGACCGCCGGTGAGCAGATCTTTGCCAACCCACATAGGTGAATTGAAAGCGACAAAACTGACGGCAAGGATCGAGAGCGCGCCCGCTGGCAGAATCCAGTTTCCGCCATAACGAAACCCGAACCCGTAGATGATGAGAAGATAGCCGGGATAAAGCAGCCCGACGTAATCCGGACCGGAATAATAGGCGACATAGGTCAGCGCGCAGATGTCGGCCATCATGATCGCCACACGACGCCATATCCGGGGAGCCGGCCATAGCCATACATGCAGGCAGAACCCGGCGGCGAGCGTGATATAGGTCAGATAGGCGCCGGCCATGAAGCCCGAACCTATGCTGTCCTGCTCCCGACCGAAAACGGTGACCGTAGCGTAAAGAATGGTCGTGATGACCAGCCTGTTGACCGCCATCTGACGTTCGTTCTCGGCCCAGTTTTCGTCCTGGGCGATCTCGCGGGCGCCGGAAAGCATGGCGATGCGCATCGGTCAGGCCGACTTTGCAAGCGCGCGCGCGCGTATGAACAGAGCGGAGATCTCATCGTGCGGCGCGGGGCGTCCGAGCAGGAACCCCTGCGCGAGATTGCAGCCGATGTCGCGCAAGCCCTGCAAGTGTTTGGATGTCTCCACCCCCTCCGCCACCACCTCGAGATCGAGGCTGAGGCCGAGCGTGACGATTGCGCGCACGATCGCGACATCGTTGGGATCCTGCGTCATGTTGCGCACAAAGCTCTGATCGATCTTGATGCGCTGCACCGGCAGTTTTTTGATGTAGTTGAGCGAGGAATAACCGATTCCGAAGTCGTCGATGGCGATGGCTATGCCAAGCCTGTTGATCTCGCGCAGATCGTTGGCGACCTGATCGACATCCTGCATGAGGATATTTTCGGTGATCTCAAGTTCGAGCCGGCGCGGATCGAGCCCGGTTTCGGAGAGAATGCGGGCGACCTGCAATGGCACGTTTTTCTTGCGAAACTGAATCGGCGACATATTGACCGCAACGCGAAATAGCGGAAGTCCGCTGCTTTGCCATCTGCACGCATCCGCGCAGGCTCTTTGCAAAACCCATTCGCTTATCGGGATGATGAGGCCGTTTTCCTCGGCCTGCGGCAGGAAGCTTCCCGGACCGATGATGCCCATGCCGGGCTTGTTCCAGCGCAGAAGCGCCTCCACGCCGACAATCTCGTCGGTATCGACGTTGAATTGCGGCTGGTAATAAAGAACGAACTCATCGTTGGCGATCGCCGTGCGCAGATCGGCCTCGAGGGTCATGGCGCTGCGCGCGCGCGTCCGCATGTCCGCAGCGAACAGGCAATAGGCGTTGCCGCCTTCGGCCTTTGCCTTGTACATGGCGAGATCGGCGTTGCGCAGCAATTCCTCGGGGTCGGCGCCGTCGTCGGGGTGGAGGGCGACGCCGATCGAAGCCGTCGACTGCATCCGCGCCGAATCGGGATCGGAAAATGTGGCGACCGCCTCGCAGATGCGCGCGGAAAATTCCGCTGCGTCGTAATTGCTGGAGACGTCTGCCTGAAGGATCGCGAATTCGTCGCCGCCGAGGCGCGCCAGCGTGTCGCACTCGCGCACGACCTCGCGCAGCCGCACGCCAATGCCTTGCAGGAAACGGTCGCCGACCGAATGACCATGGACATCGTTGATCGCCTTGAAACCGTCGAGATCGATCAGATGCAACGCAAACACCTGATCGCCGCGCCGCGCGCGCGTAATCGCGGCGCGCAGTTTTTCCGACAGAAGCGTGCGGTTCGGCAGCGAGGTCAGGGGGTCGTGATGGGCAAGATAACGCAGATGTTCTTCGGTGCGTTTGTGCGCGGTAATATCGAGCGAACTGGTCAGCACGCCGCTGACCGCGCCGGAATGGTCGCGCAGCGGCGTCTTGGTGGTGAGAAAGCTGCGATGCCTGTCGTCGGTGCTGGTGAGATTTTCCTCGAACGCCGGCAGCGCGCGCCCCGTGGTGAACACCAGTTGATCGAGCGCCCAGTTGCGCTCGGCGTTCGTCTTGCCGATCAGTTCGGAAAGGGGACGGCCGACGGCGGCCAACGGGTCGACGCCGAAAAAGTCCGTCTCGAAGGCATTGACGAACAGGGTGCGCCCCTCGCGGTCGACCGCGTTGATGAGCACAGGCAATGTGTCGATCACCTGGGCGAGACGTTCAATGGAATCGCGGATGGCGCGCTCGCGCGAGCGTTCGCTGTTGACCAGTTCCTGCGCCAGGGTCTCGGCGCGGTCGGAGAGCAGCTTCTGGTGGCGCCGCAATGCGAGAAGGTTGCGCGTGCGCGTCACGAATTCATGGTGATCGACCGGAGAATTCAGAAAGTCCGTCGCCCCGGCCTCAAGCGCGCGCAGACGATAGGATCTTTCCTCATAGACGGTGATGACGACGACGGGAATGTCGGCGGCGCCCTTGGTGGCGCGCAGGGCGCGGACAAAATCCGCGCCGTTCATTTCCGGCATCTTGTAGTCGGTGATGACAAGATCGACCGGGTTGTCGGCGATCCAGTCCAGCGCCTCGCGCGGATTGCCGAACGCATGGACCTGGATTTCCGGGGCAATCGAAGCGGCTAGTTTTGAAAAAATATTTCTGTTCGTAACCCGGTCGTCAACAATAGCAATGATCGCCATGACTATTTCTCTGATGGGAAATTTCGTCGGCGACGCCCTGGCCAGCAGCGTCGATCGCAAAAATAGTCCATCTTGATTAAGCAATTACTTCAGTTCCAGGTTTCCGTAACTGTTAATCGCTCATTTTCAGTATGATAGGTATTTCTACTCCGGAGCCGCCCATGAACCTCGCCGACATGCCCGCCGTCGATCTGCGCCGCGCCTACGGGCGGACCGAAATTTCGCCGGTTGAAACGCTTGCCGCCGTCATCGCCCGCATCGAGGCGATGGAGCCGCATCTGATGGCGCTTTGGGCGATCGATCTCGATGGCGCGCGCAAATCCGCGCAAGAATCCGAGGCGCGCTGGCGCAAGGGAACGCCGCTCGGCCCGATCGACGGCGTTCCTCTGACAATCAAGGAAAATATCGCAACCATCGGCGTTCCTATGCCGCTTGGCGCGGCGGCGAGCGAACTCATTCCTTCGACCGTGGACGCCCCTCCAGCGGCGCGGGCGCGCGAATCCGGCGCGGTGATTTTCGCACGTACGACGATGCCGGATTACGGCATGCTGTCGTCCTCCAGATCGAGCTTTCACCGGCTTGCCCGCAATCCCTGGGACGTCTCGAAAACGCCGGGCGGCTCGTCGAGCGGAGCGGGCGCGGCGGCGGCGGCCGGCTACGGCCCCCTGCATATCGGCACCGATATCGGCGGTTCGGTGCGGCTGCCGGCGGGATGGTGCGGCATATTCACCCTCAAACCCAGTCTGGGGCGCGTGCCGATAGACCCGCCGTTCCAGGGCCGCGTCGCCGGTCCGATGACGCGCAGCGTGGGCGATGCGGCGCTGTTCATGGATGTATTGAGCCGGCCCGACCCGCGCGACCATATGAACCTGCCCTATGAGGCCATCGACTGGGAGGCGCTCGGCTGCACTCTCAAAGGCTTGCGCATCGGCCTGCATCTCGACGCCGGCGCCGGCCTGCCGGTCGACCCGGAGATTGCGGCGGCGGTCGAACAGGCCGCGCGCGCCTTCGAGGCCGCCGGCGCCATTGTCGAGCCGCTCGCTCCCTTTCTTACGCGCGAAATGCTCGACGGGCAGGACCGGTTCTGGCGCGCCCGCGCCTTTGCCGACATCGGCCCGCTGCCGGAGGCGCGCAAGGCGAAGATATTGCCGTTCATCCGGGCTTGGGCGGAATCGGCTGCGCCTTTCAACGGGCAGGACGTATTTTCCGGCTTTGCGCAATCCATGGCTTTGCGCAAGGCGACGGAGGCGGCCACCCGCCGCTTCGATTACGTGCTGTCGCCGACCGCGCCGATTGCGGCCTTCGACGCGCAACTTGAAAGCCCGACCGACGATCCCAACCGCCCGTTCGAGCACATCGCCTTCACGCTGCCCTACAATATGTCCGAGCAGCCGGCGTCCTCGATCAATTGCGGCTACACGTCCAAGGGGTTGCCCATCGGCCTGCAAATCGCGGGGCGACGCTTCGACGATCTCGGCGTGCTGCGGGTTTCGCGCGCCTGGGAGCGGATGAGGCCGGCCCCGCGTCCGTGGCCCGGAAATTTCTCCTGAAAGGCGGCGCCTCTGCGAAGCGATGTGCGAAAACGCACATCAAACCATGTCGGCGGACTTGCGCCTTGTGACCATGCGTCGCAGACTTGCCATGTGGGGGAGGACATCTACCTTATGGAAGGGGATGCGACATGGACAGGAGATCGTTTCTAGGCCTGTTTGGAGGCTTGGCTGCGACGGTTGTCGTACTCAAAACGAACCCAAGCGAAGCAATGCCGGCGGCGCCGTTGCCCGATATGGCGCCCGAGCCCGCAGTCGCCACAGACGCGGATATGGAAGCCGCAAAGACCGAAAAGGTCCATCGGCGCCGTCACTATCACCGCCATTATTACCGCCCTTATTACCGCCGTCGCAGGCGTCATTATCGGCGTCATTACAGGCGGTGGCGCCGACGCCGCTATTATTACAGGCTCTATTACTACAGGCCTTATTACTACAGGCCTTATTACTACAGGCGTCCCGTCTATTATTACAGGCGCCCGCGCTATTATTATTATCGCTGGTAACGCCAGCGCATGAATGGCCCAGGCCGGCGCCCGAACATCGCGGGCGTCGGCCGGTCGTCATTTAAGTTCGGCGGCGAAAAACGCCATGGTGCGCGCCTCCGCCTCGCGGGCGGACGCTGCATCGTAACTCTCGCGCTCGTCGCAATTGAAACCGTGATCGGCGCTGTAGACGAAGATGTGCGCGCTCTGCTGCGCGGCGCGGATTTTTTCGACGTCACCAAGCGGAATGTGTTTGTCACGGTCGCCGAAATGCAGCATCAGCGGAATGCGCGGGCTTTGCTGCGCCATTGCCGCTATGCCGCCGCCGTAATAACCGACCGCCGCGCT
>JBKDZW010000173.1:0-4407 GCA_047971685.1 Rhodoblastus sp. | reverse complement strand
TGCAACATCAGCCGAACACACGATCCATCTTGCCGAAATCTATATCGGCATATTGATCGGCGCCGTGACGTTCACGGGCTCCGTCATCGCCTTCGGCAAATTGTCGGGCCGCATCGACGGCAAGCCCCTGCTGCTGCCGGGCCGCCACTGGATCAATCTGGCGGGGCTCGTTCTGGTCGTCATCTTCGGCAAGTTCTTCATGGGCGCCGAAACGATTGGCGGCGGCATATTCCCGCTGATCGTGATGACGATCATCTCGCTCGCCTTCGGCGTTCACATGGTCATGGCCATCGGCGGCGCAGACATGCCTGTCGTCATCTCCATGCTGAACTCCTATTCGGGATGGGCGGCGGCTGCGACCGGCTTCATGCTGTCCAACGATCTCCTCATCGTGGTCGGCGCGCTCGTCGGTTCGTCCGGCGCGATCCTCAGCTACATCATGTGCCGCGCGATGAACCGCAATTTCATCTCCGTGATCGCCGGCGGCTTCGGCACGCCCAGCGCCTCCCCCTCGGGCGGCGGCGCAGCGCCGGCGGGCGAGGCCAGATCGATCAGCGCGGCCGA
This sequence comes from Rhodoblastus sp., assembly GCA_047971685.1. Taxonomy (GTDB): domain Bacteria; phylum Pseudomonadota; class Alphaproteobacteria; order Rhizobiales; family Beijerinckiaceae; genus JAJXWB01. The sequence goes on along the minus strand of JBKDZW010000173.1, from coordinate 3,843 downwards.
AACCGCCGAACTGCTCGCCGAGGCGAAGAACGTCATCATCGTGCCGGGCTATGGCATGGCGGTGGCGCAGGCCCAGCACGCGGTCTACGAAATGACCAGATTGTTGCGCGACAAGGGCGTGAACGTGCGCTTCGGCATTCATCCCGTCGCAGGCCGCATGCCCGGCCACATGAACGTGCTGCTGGCCGAAGCCAAGGTGCCCTATGACATCGTGATGGAAATGGACGAACTCAACGACGATTTTCCCTCGACAGACGTCGCCATGGTGATCGGCGCCAACGACATCGTGAACCCGGCCGCACAGGACGATCCGGGCAGCCCCATCGCCGGCATGCCTGTGCTGGAAGTGTGGAAGGCCAAGACTTCGATCGTGATGAAACGCTCGATGGCGTCTGGCTACGCTGGCATCGACAATCCCTTGTTCTACAAGGACAACAATATGATGCTGTTCGGCGACGCCAAGAAGATGCTGGACGAGGTCGTCGCCACGCTCAAGGGCTGACGCTCTGCCTGGCGCGATCGCCTGACGTAACCGGCCTTTGTCGAAATCGGCACGGGCCGGGAAATAGCCTTTTTACCAAATATCCGGAGCGGGCGCTTGGGCGCTATCGGCCGCGCCCCGCCCCGGATCGACGCATCCGTCCGCATTCATCGGATCGCAATTTCGACGGCGGCGCTCAAAATATATCAGCAACGACAGACAGTTCGGCTTCGCGTGCGCCGACGGGCGGCCACATATGCCTGCCGCCAGGAAATCGCGCCTGTCAGGGCGCTCGCGCGCCCTCGCGGCGCCTGCATGCGCAACTCAGTAAACTTGTCATCGTCCTTTACAATAATACTTGAGATTCTGCCGTCAGATTGATCGCGTTTCAGAGACCTTGAATATTCGTATGCCCCACGCAGCAGAAACCTCCGCAATAATCGACCTGCCCAAGCAGGCGACGACATGGTATGACGAATTTTTTCAATATTTATGGCCGACCAGTCAGGGACAACTGACTTACCCCGTCTACGTCAGGCTGGTTTCCCGGCTGCATAACGAAGCCGATGCCCTTGCGATGGGTTATTTTATAATCGGCATCCCCGCATTTATGATTTCCATGATTGAAAATATCAATTTTGTTATATTTCAGATTTTCACAATACTTGTTCCTGTTGGCGCATTTCGTATTTATATCTGTAAATCCTACGCCGCCCGTCCGTTATTGATTAGATACAAATACGCCATCAGGGACGAGGCCAGATATTTTATGGGAGCCTTGCTGGCGTCGCTTGCCATCAGCGGCATATTGCTGACGATCAATCTTGCATCCACATCGCAATCGCGCTTCGTGATGGCGATTGTCTGCGTGAGCTACATGACCGGCATCATGGCGCGCAACGCCATGTCGCCAAGGCTCGTCTTCGTCCTTTCGACCATCCTTTCGCTCCCCACGGCCTATGGCCTGGTCTCGCTTCACAATGACCTCGCCTATTGGACGGCGGCCCTCATTGCCGCCCTGCCCTTTTACATGTCGCAGATCGCCTATTCCGGCAGACATGAAACCGTGACGGCGCATATCCAGGCCGAGGCCGCCGAACGATTGGCCAATTTCGATGTCCTGACCGGCCTGCCCAACAGGCATTTCGTCAACTCCTACCTGCGCGAACAAATCAGGATTCTCGCGCCGGAAGATCCGCTTTTCGTGCTCTTGTTGGATATCGACAAGTTCAAGGACATCAACGACAGCCGCGGCCACCCCACCGGCGACGAATTGCTCGTCCAGGCCGGCGCCAGGATCGCGGCCGCCGCCAGACGCCTGAACCCGCTCGCCTTGACGGCCCGGCTCGGCGGCGACGAATTCGTCGTCATCACAAATCATACGGGCGAGGAGACCGCCGCCGCGATCTCGCGTGAAATGCAGAAGCCGTTTGAACTGAACATCGCCACGATTGCGACGAGCTGCTCGATCGGCGTCAAGCGCTGCGACCACGACGATGACGAGATCGCGCTGCTCAAGGGCGCCGACCTTGCCCTCTATGCGGCAAAGCAGGCCGGCAGGCGCAGGTGGAAATGCTATGAACCGAGCATGCAGCACAACGCCGATCGCGCCATCGTTTTCGAGGAGCGGTTCCGCCGCGCGCTATCGCGCAATGAATTGCACATCGCCTACCAGCCTGTGATCGAACTGGCGAGCGGGCGGGCTGTATCCTGCGAAGCGCTCGCGCGCTGGCGCGACGACCAATTGGGAGAGGTCTCGCCGGTCGAATTCATTCCCTTTGCCGAGGAAAGCGGCCTGATCGACGAACTGACCCTGGTCCTGCTCGTTCGCGCCTGTTCGGAAGTAAACGCCTTCGACAATTCGACGGCGCTTGCCTTCAACGTCAGCGTCGCCGAATTTGCCCGGCCCGACCGCCTGGTGGAGACGATTTCACGCGCGATCGACGAAAGCGGGCTTGCCGCCGGGCGGCTCTGGATCGAGATCACCGAAGGCATATTGATCGCCGATTTTGAAACCGTTCTGTCCACCTTGCAGACGATCCGCCGGATGGGCGTCCACATCGCGCTGGACGATTTCGGCTCGGGCTATTCCTCGCTCTCCTATCTGGAAAAACTCAGCGGCGTGATCGACGCCATCAAACTCGACAAGTCGATCGTCAACGACGCAATGAGCGAGGGCATCCACGAAATCATCGTCAAGATGGTCGCGCAGATCGCCAATCAGATCGGCGCCAAAGTAGTGGTCGAGGGCATAGAGACCGAACAGGTCGCCACCCGCATGAAGCAGCTCGGCGCAACGCACGCGCAAGGCTATTATTTCGGAAAACCGGGCAGCCTTCTGTCGGCCAGGCTCGGCCAATGGACCGCAAGCAACCTTCAGGAGCAAACCGCGCCGGACCGCAATCCGAAGGAAACGGATCCCTCGATAACGGCCCTCCCGCCGGCCGTCACGGCCGCATAGGCGATCCTGCTTCGGCGAAGGCGGCTCCGGCTTTTCAGGCATATCGTTTGACAAATCGCGCCCGCAGCGCAAGCTGGCCCATCTTGCAGCAACGGCCCAACGACCGGATGTAACGTGAACCCAGGCGTTTCAACAATCGAGATTGTCGTGCGGTTTTCCAATGGCGGACGCCTGACGCCGGAGGATTTTCTGCTGATCGAGGCGATCCGTCAGCATCGCTCGATCATCGGCGCGGGGCGAGCGACCGGCATTTCCTATCGCAAATGCTGGCTGATGGTGGACGCGCTCAACCGCACATTCGAGACGCCGGTGTTTGCGACCTATCCCGGCCGCAAGGACGCCGGATCGCAGATCACGCCCTTCGGCGAACGTCTCGTGGCGCTCTATCGCTCGATGGAGCGGCGCACGCGCAACGGCGCGGCCGCCGCAATGACGGAACTGGAAGGCGCCCTTAATCCCCGCTATCGGCCGCGGGCCAGCGGCGGGGCGTTGGAACCGTCGAAGACTGCACCGCAACGTCGGCAATCGCCACGGTCTTGATCATCGCCCAGGCGCGCAAGCCCGGCTCCAGCGCCAGGCGCTCGACCGATTCCCTCGTCACCAGCGCATGCAGGCGATTGGCGCCGAGATCGAACGTCACCCGCACATAGGGCAGGTCGAGCGGCTCCATCTCGATAATTGCGCCGGGCAGCCGATTGGTGATCGAAACATCCATCGGACGGGACAGCGCAATAGAGACATCGCGCGCATCTATGACGACGCTGACGATGCTGTCGACCGGCGCCGCCACCAGGGGAACGCGCAATTCGCCGTCGCCGAAAAACAGGGTCGAAAGCCCGTAATGGCGGTCGTGGCGCAGAATGCGCGCATCGAGCCGCGTCGATATCTGGGTGTGGCGTGG
>JBKDZW010000172.1:0-23857 GCA_047971685.1 Rhodoblastus sp. | reverse complement strand
TGCGGCCGAAACCGCGTTCCGCCATGCCGTCGATGACGGATTGCACGAGCAGGATAGGCGTCATCATGTTGGCGTTGAGGCCGACAATCATTTCGTCGTGCGAGATCTGACGGAAATCCTTGGGCGGCGGGCCGCCGTTGTTGTTGACGAGAATGTCGGGCGCGGGGCAGGCGGCAAGCAGGGCGGCGCGCCCCTCGGGCGTGCCGACATCGCAGGCGATGGCGGTGATCTTCGCTCCGGTTGCGGCGGCGATTTCCCTGGCGGCGGCTTCCAGCGTCTCGGCGTTGCGGCCGTTCATCACCAGTTCGCAACCGGCTTGCGCGAGCGCGCGCGCGCAGCCCTTGCCGAGCCCCTTTGAGGAGGCGCAGACGATGGCCTTGCGGCCGGCGATACCCAAATCCATGACGTTTTCCTCTTTGTTTTGCGCGGATGCCGTTTTTTACACGGATGTCGTTCGTTCCGCAGATGACTTTTGTGCGGGTTTCGCGAGGAAGCGCGAACCGAAATCACAGATTACGCAGGCGCATTCCCGTTTGCCAGACTTTGTGCGGGGCGATGACGCAACGTGAGTCGGGCGTGCAAAACCAAAGAACCCGAGCAAATGAAGCGAATGGGAAGTCTCCGGATTTGCTCCAGCGGGCCGGCGCGTTTCCAGACGCCTCCACTCAGCAGAACAGCGCGAGTTTCTCGCCAAGCGGCAGATTGTCGATGCGTGCAAGCCGCACGATTTTTTCGCGCGCATCGGCTGAAAGCGACGCCAAATCTGCTTCGTCGTCCTTGTCGTGCGCTTGCGCCGGCGTTTCGATCGTGGACGCCTGCGCCGGGCGCAGGGCGGCGACCTCGCGTTCGAGTTCGGCGCACAGGTCGGGATGGGCGCCGTCTTCGCGCAGGCGCCAGGCAAGGTCGCTCAGGCGCTCGGCCAGAAGGGCCGCGTCGTTTTGCGTCGTCTGACAACCGTCTTGAATCGTCTGACAACCGTCTTGCAGAACATACGGCTCTCGGGCGGGCGCGGAAGGGTTGCCCGCCAGCATGGCCTCCAGCCGGTCGACGACCTCGGAAAGACGCTGCGTCTCGGCGGCGCGCTGGCGGCGCGCATATTCCAGCAGAAACCAGCGCCCGCGCGCCGTTTCCATGACGGCCTGCTCGATCATGGCGTAGTCTGCGCCGGACAGGCCGGGCGGCGGTGTGATGAGGGTGAGATCGTTCAAGTCGCGCCTGCTTCAAGCGATGTCTGTCCCGGTCCTGCGAATCGCAGGACGCCAAGCATCGGCTAAAGACCAGGCATCGGTCAAAGACGCGGAGAAGCCAATTCGTCAGGCGGCGGCGGTCTGGCGCAGCATGTCGTGACGCTGCGTGCGGTTGCGGCCCGCGCTCTTGGCGACGTAGAGCGCAGCGTCGGCCGCCTCGACCAGCGCTTCCAGCGAACCAGCGCGCGTGCTGACGCTGGCGACGCCAAAGCTCGCGGTGACGACGCCGCAAGGATTGCCTTCGTGCGGTATGCCGAGGGCGGCGATGGTGGCGCGGATGCGTTCGGCGACGATCTCGGCGACTTCGGCGTCGGTTTCGACCAGCAGCAGCAGGAATTCCTCGCCGCCCAGGCGGATAGCCACGTCCGATGTCTCGCGCAATTCCGCCGTCGCGCAGGCCGAGATGCGCTTGAGGCAGGTGTCGCCGCGCGAATGGCCGTATCTGTCGTTGAAGCTCTTGAAATGGTCGGCGTCGAAAATGATCGCGGCCACCTGTATCGGTTCGTCCGCCCAGATGTCGCGGGCGCGGCGGCTCAGGTAGCGACGGTTGCCAAGGCCCGTCAACGCGTCGGCGTTGGCGTCGCTGTCGCTCATTTCCGCGCGCATCTGGTCGCGTACGGACAGAAGATAGAGCCGGCGCTGTTCGCGCCACACCAGGCCGCTGGAATTGATCATCGTGTAGGCGACGCAGACGAAGGTGATGATATTGGCGATGGCGATTTCCATCGGCATTTCGCCGCGATAAACGCCGGCTGCGCCCATCAGCGCGAATACGATGGCGCTGAGCGGCGCGCTATAGGCGACCGGCAGGCGCTGGATCGTGCCGACGGTCAGGAAGGCGATCGGCATGAAATAGATGTAGCGATCTGCAAAGGGCGAGGTGGTCAGGCAATAGACCGTGAGCAATTGCAAGACGATGGCAAGCGAAATCGAGGCCGCCAGCATTTCGCGCCAGCGCGTCGTGGAGACCGAGGGCAGGATGTGCGCGACAAACAGCATCCAGGGCGTCACGACCAGCAGATGCAGCGCCGCTGCGACCAGGAACATATCGGGCGCAAGCAGATATTCGCAGGACAGGAACAGATTGTAGACAATGGCGGAGCGCTGGGCGATCACCGAAAGAAAATGAGCGCGGCGCGGGCCGGTTTCGCGCTGATAACGCTCCTCAAGCGCAGGCGGAAATGTGGATTTGGCTCCGCGCATGGCGACCAGTTTTTCCACATCCTGAAAAGCAATCACGTTCTGGGGCATACAAAATCCCGTCACCACGATGCGCGCCGATTCGCAACTTCGCGACGTGACGACAGTTTCCGTTGGAGACGTTAAATTTTCGCAGCGTGACCCAGACAATTAAATGTGATCTAAGTTTATTCTGCGCGCTCAGACTCTGAATTCGAGCCAGATCTGACTATCCCTTTCCATCGCCAAATAAAAACGGCGCTACATTTTTGACGCCGGGCTGATCGAGCGCGGCGAAGGGCATGGGCCTGCACACCGCCATTGCCGAAAGTCCGATCCGCGTGGTCAACAAACCGTTAAGGACGCCCTCGCCCAGACGCGCGGAGAGACGCGCGGCGATGCCATGGCCGACGATCTGCTGGAGCAGGGAATCGCCGATAGCCATGCCGCCGGTGATCGCCAGATGGGCGCCGACCGAACGGGCAAGCCGTAGAAAGCCGAGCAGGCCCGGACGTCCGCCGTAGATTTCCGAAATGCGGCGCGTGAGGCGGATTGCCTGCGCGGCGACAAAGAGAATGTCGACCAGCGCGCGCGGACTGATCGCTGTGACCATGGACACGCGCTTGGCGGCGGCGGCGATCTCGCCCTTGGCCTCTTCGTCGAGCGGCGCCATGAGATTACGTTCCGTTATGTCGAGAAGATCGCGCCCGTCGACGATCTCGCGCGTCAAATCCCCGACGAGCGCACGGGCGCGGGCGGTTTCGGGCCGTTTCTTGTAGAGGGCCAGAAGCTCGCCCGCGCCCTTGCGCGCGGCGTCGCGGTCGTCGTTTGCGCGCGCCTGCGCCAGCGCGATGTGCAGATGGGCGATTCGGCGCTGGCGAAAAATCGCGCGCATTTCGCGTATCGCCAGTGCGAGCAGGGCAAGGACGACGAGCGCCGCCAGCCCGAGGCCGATCCAGCCGAGGGTTGGCGAGCGCGCGAACAATTCCTCGATAACGCGCGTCGCCCACAGGCCGAGCCCCATCGCGACGAGGCCCGACAGCGCCGACCAGAGCAGGCCGCCCCAGGAGAGCAGCGCGCGCGACAATACGCCCCTCGATTGCGCGATCTCGGTCGCCTCCTCGGCGTCGCGCGGTTCGAGGGAGGTCTCTTGCGGAACAAAGGCGTCGGGCGTCTGCTCGATGAGGACGTCGCCCTTTCGCTGGTCCTGACGTTTTTCCTGCGCGGGCGAGGCCGCGCCGTCGGCGGCGGCGCGGGAATCGTCCAGACGAAAAGCACGCGGGCGCTGGCGCTCGTCGCGGCTCATGCGAGCGTTCTCATGCAATTGCTTTCATGTCAGGCGATCTCCCAGCAGAAATTCCAGCGCGCGATCGAGGCGAATGGAGGGCAGGGGCAATGGCGCGCCGTCTCCGGCGAGCCTGACCTGCGGCGGGCGAAAGCGAACGAAGCGGTAATCGGCGCCGCTTTCGGGCGTTCCGAGGCCGTCGCCGCGAAACACCGCCCTGGGGTCGGCCGGCAATTGTCCCGGAAAGATCGCGACCTCGCCCGTCCCGTCGAAGGTTTCGCCGTCGATCCTTTCGCCCGCCAGCGGCGCGCCGACGATGGCGTCGAACTCCTCCTTGCCGCCGAAAGCGCCGGACTGCTTCACGCGGGCCTCGCGGGTGGCGCGCACGGCCGCCATGGCGACGACATCGACATCGGCGCCGACATCTTCGGCGCGGGCTATCGCGCGCGCCGTCAGGAGACGCAAAATGTTCTCGAGCCGGTCATGACTGGCGTGGTGGAGATGGTCGGCCTTGGTCGCGGCAAAGAGAATACGGTCGATTTTCGGCCGGAAGATCGTCGACAGCAGGCTTGAGCGTCCCGCGCGGAACGCGATCAGGACTTCCGACAGCGCTGTCTCGAGATCGCGTACGGCGGCGGGGCCGGAATTGAGCGCGGCCAGAGCGTCGACCAGCACGATCTGGCGGTCGAGGCGGGCGAAATGATCGCGGAAGAAGGGTTTGACTATATGTGTCTTGTAGGCCTCGTAGCGCCGCTCCATCATGGCGGCGAGCGAGCCCGTGGATGGGCTCGCGCCGTCTTCGACACGCAGCGGCGCGAAGGTGAGCGCGGGCGATCCTTCGAGTTCGCCGGGCATGAGAAAGCGCCCCGGCGGCAGGGTGGAGAGCGCATAGGCGTCGGCGCGGGCAGCGCGCAGATAGCCGGTGAAAAGTTCGGCAAGACGCTTCGCCTCGCTCTCGTTTTCGGGCGCGTCGGGATCAATCGCGAGCGTTGCGCCGCGCCAGTCCGCCGCAAAGGGCGCGCGGGCGGCCGCCGCGCTCGCCTCAAGCGTCTCGCGCGACCATTGCGCGTAGGATTTGGACAGGAGCGGCAGGTCCAGCAGCCATTCGCCGGGATAATCGACGATGTCGACCGTCAGGTCCGAGGGGCCCTGGCGCATGCCCTTCCTGCGCTCGAATTCGAGCGTCAGCCGCAATTCGGAAATGCGGCGGGTCGATTGCGGCCAGCGGCGGTCCTCGCCCGACAATGCCGCCAGATGGTCCTCGTAGGCAAAGCGCGGCACATTGTCGTCGGGTTGCGGTTGCAGTTTCGCACGGATCAGCCGTCCTTCCGCGTGGACGCGAAAGACGGGTAGCGCGCGCTCGCCGGCGCTTGCCGCAGCGCCGGCCCGCAGCAGGTTTTGCGCGAGCGCGGTTATGAAGACGGTCTTGCCGGCGCGCGACAGCCCGGTGACGCCAAGGCGCAGGCCGCCGCCCGTCACATAATCTGCAAGCGAGGCGGCGGCGATGCGGGTCTCGAAAAAGAGATCGGAGAGGATCGACACTAGGGCGCCTTTCGGTCGGGCGAATTCATGCGATGCGCTCAATCCATTGTTTTAACGAACATATTGTCGCAGAAATTTGTAATTGCCGCGAGATATGCGCCGGATGCTCCGGCATGCCGTTTCGAGATAAGCGCTGGGGCCGCTTTTGCCAACGGGCGGAGAAGGATCGTTCGTCTGCGCCGCCTATCTGAAGCGCGCCGCAATGCGGGCTGCCGCTGCATCCACCAACGCCTGGCTGGCGCGCAGGGGGCCGATCTCGACGGCGGCCATGTTGAACAGCGCCTTGGCGAAATTGGGCGTGGGCGCCCCTTGCGCATCGAACAGCGCGAGGTCGGCGTCCGGCCCTGCGGCAACGCCGGCGGCGATATTTGCCGCGTAATTGGCGATGCGCAGGGTCTGTGCCGCGCAGGAGACAGCGGGCAGCGGCGGCAGGCTCGCGCCGATGCGCGGATCCGGCCCCATGGGCGCGCCGGGCGTGGCGGGAAGGGAGAGACGGACGGCGGCCAAAGGCGCCAGTCCGCCGGACGCTTTCGGCGCCGTCGCCTCCATGGCGCCCATGCCGGCGGCGATCGTCGGCGTTTTCATCAAGACGCCGACGCTATCCGGCACGACCGAGCGGGAGGGTCTGGCCCTTCGCGCAATTCCCGCCGTCGCCCTGGCATGTGTTTTTTTGCGTGTTTTTCGCGCGACCCTGTGTCTGCGGTGGCGGGCCAGCCATTGCGCGCGCAAGGTGGAGCCGAGGCCGCGCGTCGTAAGCCCCCTGGGCTCGGGGCCGAGATTTCTGCGGGCGTGCGAACGGCGCACGGATATGCCGCGGCGCACGGATATGCCGGCTGCGGCGGGCGCAGCGCATTGGGCGGGCGCCCAGCGCTGCACGATGGCGCGCGCCGAATGCAGACCGAAATCGAGGTAATAGCGCCGCAGCAAAAGCGCAGCGCCGGCCGCGCCCTCGGCGGCGGTGGCGAAGGCGACATGGCCCTCGTCGTCGGCGGCGATCTCGCCGGTCCAGCCGGCCTTTTTCACGCACCAGTAATTGTTGAGCCGCACGCAGCGCGACAGGCCCTTGAAATCGCGCCCGAGCAAGAGGGTGAATGCGCGTTCGGGAGTAAGGTCGAGATTGAGCGCGCCCTGGCGGCGCCAATTGTCGACCGCGCGTTCGGCGGGGCGGTATTCGGGCTGGAGCCATTGCGGGATTTGCGGGATTTGCAGATGGCCGGCAAACGCCAGAAAAGACAAGGCGACGGCGAAAAATTCGAGCGCCATGACTACACCCCGGTTGAATGACTACACCTCGGTCGAATGACTATGCCTCGGTCGAATGGCTATGCCTCAGTCAAGATCGTCCACGCCCTCGACCAGCATGGATGGCGTCACGAAACGGTTGAGGCGGCCGTCGCCCCATTTGATCGTCGACCAGGGTTTTTTATCGAAACAGATGACGGCGAGGCCTGACGTCGGATATTTCATTTCCATATGGGCGAGCGCCTGCGGATCGCCATCTCCGCACATGCGTAGCGCAAACTCCGCCAGGCCGGGATTATGGCAGACGACCAGCATGGTCTGCGCGAGATCGGGCGTCTTGTGCAATTCGGCGAGAAGCACATAGTCCTCCGCCATATAGAGCAAGGGGTCGACCAGCGTCTTGAGGCTGCGCCCGGTCTCGGCCATCAGGCAATTCAGCGTTTCCCGCGCGCGGATTGCGTTGGAGACGACCGCCAGATTGGGGATGAGTTTTTCCTCGACCAGATAACGCCCGACGCGGGCTGCGTCCTCGCGTCCGCGGCGCGTCAGGGGACGTTCGCGGTCGCCGCCTCCGGCTTCGCGGGCGGCCTTGGCATGTCGGAGCAGAACGAGACGACGCATGCGCTGAGCCTAGCGATTTCGCGAGACCATGGCGAGGGGCGGAAGGTTGTCGCCGGCTTGATTTTTAGCGTCGCCGCCCGCAGATGAGACCGGGGATTTTCGACCGGGGACCAACATGCCGCTCTATGCCTATCGCTGCGACGATTGCGACAATCGTTTCGAGACCCTGGTGCGCTCCGGCGAGACGCCGCAATGCCCGTCCTGCGCTTCCGTCCGGCTCGACCGCCAGCTCTCGCTGATCGCCAAACCCGCGCCGGGCGGCGAGGGCGCCGGCATGGATATGGGCGCATGCGACAGCGCCGGCGGCTGCGGCATGTGTCCCGCCATGGCCGGCGCGGGGGCGTATGGGTAGGACAGGCCGGCCGTTCCGGTCTGCGCGCCGCCTTGCACCGGGCGCAACAGGACGGGCGGGGGAAGTCAACGCCGCGATCGAGGCGTTTCCGGCGCGAGGCGATTGCTTTGTTCCTCATCGCCGATGGGCGATAAAGTCCGGCATGCGATTCGTTCATCTCCTTGCCCTGATCTTTGCGGTGGCCGCGCTGCTTGCGCCGGCCGCGCATGTGCTGGAACTGCCCAACAAGCTGAGGCTTGACGGCTCCTTGTGGCTTGCCGTGCAGCAATCGCTCTATCGCGGCTGGACGCCGTTCGTCGACGCGCCGACCGAGATCGGCGGTATCGCGCTCACGCTGTTGTGCTGTGTGGCGGCGGCAACGCGCCGGGCGCGCGCGCTATGGCTGGCGGCCGCCTGCTGCTACGTCGTCATGCTGATTGCGTATTTCATGTTCAGCGCGCCGGTAAACGCGGCGGTCGCCGGCTGGACGGCTGCGACATTGCCGGCGGATTGGGCGGGCTATCGCGCGAAATGGGAGACCGGCCACACGATTGCGGCCATATTCGCCACAGCCGCGCTCATCTTCGTGTTCAGCGCCTACCGGACCGGGCTCGCGGTCTGCAAATCAAGCTGAAGGGGATCGCGCAAAGCGTCCGAAGAGGATAGCGCAAGGTTTTTCGGCCAGCGTCCGCAAGCCCGCGCAGTCCGAGGCAACAAATTTGCAGCCGTCTACCGCACAAGCTCCTTCATCGCGCCATCGAGCCCTTCGAGCGTGAGCGGATACATGCGGTTGGTCATCAGGCGCTGCACCATCTTGATGGATTGGGTGTAATTCCACTGGTTTTCCGGCACGGGATTGATCCAGACCGTGTGCGGGTAGGTGCGCGTCACGCGCTCCATCCAGACATAGCCCGGCTCCTCGTTCATATGCTCGACCGAGCCGCCGGGCTGGGTGATCTCGTAAGGGCTCATGGAGGCGTCGCCGACAAAGACGACCTTGTAATCGTGAGGGTAGGTGTGCAGCACCTCCCAGGTCGCGGTCTTGTCGGTGAAGCGGCGGGAGTTCTGCTTCCACACGCCTTCGTAGAGGCAGTTGTGGAAATAGAAATGCTCCATGTGCTTGAACTCGGTCTTGCATGCCGCGAACAATTCCTCGACCTGCTTGATGTGCCAGTCCATCGAGCCGCCGATGTCGAAGAACAGCAGGACTTTCACGGCGTTGCGACGCTCGGGGCGCATTTTTATGTCGAGATAGCCCTGCTTGGCCGTGTCTTTGATCGTGTTGTCGAGATCGAGTTCTTCGGGCGCGCCGGTGCGCGCGAATTTGCGCAGGCGGCGCAGCGCGATCTTGATGTTGCGGGTGCCAAGTTCAATGTCGCCGTCGAGATCCTTGAACTCGCGCTTGTCCCATACCTTGACTGCGCGACGGTGCCGGCTTTCCTTCTGCCCGATACGGATGCCTTCCGGATTATAGCCGTAGGCGCCGAAGGGCGAGGTGCCGGCCGTGCCGATCCATTTGCTGCCGCCCTGATGGCGGCCTTTCTGCTCCTCGAGCCGCTTCTTCAAGGTTTCCATGAGCTTGTCCCAGCCCATGGCCTCAAGTTGCGCCTTTTCTTCCTCGGTCAGGTATTTTTCGGCGAGTTTCTTGAGCCATTCCTCGGGGATCTCGGCCTTTTCCATAGCGTCGAGCAGGCTCTCGAGCCCCTTGAAAACCGTGCCGAACACGCGGTCGAACTTGTCGAGATTGCGCTCGTCCTTCACCAGGCAGGCGCGCGACAGGAAATAGAAATCGTCGACCGATTTCTCGGCCAAATCCTGGTCGAGCGCTTCCATGAGCGTCAGATATTCGCGAAGGGTGACGGGCACCTGGGCGTCGCGCAGCGCCGTGAAAAATTGCAGGAACATGATGTGAATGTGGCATGGGCCGGGGCCAAGGTCGAGCGTCTTTGGACGCGCGTCCGCCATGTGTCCGGGCCGCTTGCCCGCTTTCGCGCACCCGATTAATCTGCCGGTTAAATATCGGGGCGTGCGCGAATATCGGAACGTGATGCGGAAAGCGTACACGGTTTAGTGCGGCCCCGGCCCAGATAACGAAACGATTGCGCCGCCCGAAGGGCTGCGATTTTTGAGGGGCTCATATGCGTTTTACCGGAACCAAGGATTATGTGGCGACCGAGGATCTCAAGGTCGCCGTCAATGCGGCCATCGTGCTGGAGCGTCCGCTTCTGGTGAAGGGCGAGCCCGGCACCGGCAAGACGGTTCTGGCGGAGGAGGTGGCCAAGGCCATCGGCGCGCCGCTTCTGACCTGGCACATCAAATCCACGACCAAGGCGCAGCAGGGCCTCTACGAATATGATGCCGTGTCCCGTCTGCGCGACAGCCAGTTGGGCGACCCGCGCGTCACCGACATCAACAATTACATCAAGCGCGGCAAGATGTGGGAAGCTTTCGCGAGCGCGGAGCGCCCGGTGCTGCTGATCGACGAGATCGACAAGGCCGACATCGAATTTCCCAACGATCTTCTGCTCGAACTCGACCGCATGGAATTCCATGTCTACGAGACCGGCGAGACCGTTCGCGCCGCAAAACGGCCGATCGTGATGATCACGTCCAACAACGAGAAGGAATTGCCGGACGCCTTCCTGCGCCGCTGTTTCTTCCACTACATCAAGTTCCCGGACGCCGAGACGATGGAGCAGATCGTCGACGTGCATTTCCCCGGCATCAAGAAAAGGCTGGTGGAAGAAGCGCTGCGCATCTTCTTTGAAGTGCGCGACGTGCCGGGCCTGAAAAAGAAGCCTTCGACCTCGGAACTGCTGGACTGGCTGAAGCTGCTTCTCAACGAAGACATCGGCCCGGAAATGCTGCGCGAGCGCGATCCGAAGAAACTCATCCCGCCGCTGCACGGCGCGCTGCTCAAGAACGAGCAGGATGTGCACCTGTTCGAGCGCCTGGCGTTCCTGAACCGCAGGGAGCGGTGAGGACAGGTTTTTAAGGGATTGCGCGTTCGGCGGATTTGACAGAAGCCGCCGGCAGGCGGCTTTTCTTGGAAGCGAACCGTCTTTGCGCCATCCGGAGAGATGGTTGCTTTGCCGGTGCGCTTCTTACTCCCGCACCACCAGCACCGAGCAATTGGCGTGGCGCACCACGGTCGTCGCGTTGGAGCCCAGCAGATATGTCGCCATGCCCGGACGGTGCGAGCCGATGACGACGAGGTCGGCGCCCCATGATTTGGCTTCCTCGAGAATCTCGGGATAGACGCCGCCGATGCGCACGACGCTGGAGAGGCGGTCGGGCGACAATTTCACGTCCTTCAGCATTTCGGCCAGCGCTGTCTCGGCGTTCGACTTCTGCATCTCGTCGAAATCGGCGGGCACATAATCCATGAAGGTCGCCGGCAGCAGCGATTGCACGTTGATGAGCCGCACGCGCCCGCCCGCGACATTGGCGAATTCGACCGCCGCGCGGATCGCCGGCTGGGCGGGGGCTGGTTCTGCGAGATCGACGGGGGCGAGAATGGATTTGAACATGTGGGCTCCTTGCCTGAGATAATCTGCCCTGAGATTGCTTGAGACTATGCCTTGCGCCCGTGTTTGCGACTATTTCTGGTAGGGCGAACCGCCGGGCGTGCTGCCGGCGATGCCGCCGCCGAAGCTCGCGGGGTCCGGCGCGCGGGCCTCGTCGACGCGCGCGCAGGCGCCGAGCGAGAGCAAGAAAAGCAATGACGCAAGCATTCGAATTCGCATGAAAACTCTCCTGATCGTTTCAATTTCCGGGTCGGGATGCGCTTTGATTACGAGCGCTTACTCCATGTCTGCTTGTTTTATGCCTGAGGCGGCGCATTCTTGGGGCTCGATGTTTTTTTATCGCTGCGCGGCGGCTGCGTGTCGATGTCGTCGTAAGCTTCGATTGCGTTTTCCAGGCGCTCGCTGATTTCGGGATTGCGCGCCATCAGGGCGTTGAGATCGTCGATGTCGAGTATGAGAAGCTTTGCCGGCTGGATGGCGCGCACGGTCGCCACATTGCGCGATTTTCTGATAATGGAGAATTCGCCGAAAAACTGGCCTTCGCCCAGATGCATCGGATTATGCGGCAGCAGAACCTCGACGCCGCCGGAGGCGATGAAATACATGCTGCGCGTTATCTCGCCGCGCCGCACGATGATGGCGCCGGCGGGCACGGTCTGCGCGCGCAGATAATGCATGACATCGGCGATTTCGGCGGCGTCGAGCGTCGAGAACAACGGCACCCGCGCGATCATCGACCAGGTGACCACGAAGTCGCGCCGGTGGATCTGCTCGATGAAGGCGGAGGCTACGACGCCGACCGGCAGCGCCAGCAGCACCAGGCCCATGAGCGCGGCGAAGCTTGCGATCATGCGGCCGGCGACCGTGATCGGCACGACGTCGCCATAGCCGACCGTGGTGATGGTGACGACCGCCCACCACATGGCCTGAGGGATGGAGCCGAATTTGTCGGGTTGGGCCGCGTGTTCGGCGACATGCATGGCGGAGGCCATGATAAGCACGACGCCGAGCGCGATAATGGCGGAGGCGCCGAGCGCGCGGCGCTCGGCCTTGAGAGCGGCGGCAAGCGAGCGTATTCCCGAGGAATAGCGCGCAAGCTTGAACAGGCGGGCAAGACGCGTGACCAGAAGCACACGGATATTGCCGGGCAGCACCACGCCGAACTGGATGAGATAGAAAGGCAGAATGGTGGCGAGATCGATGATCGCGTAGGGGGAGCGGGCATAGGCAAGCCGCGCGCGCCAGGGCGTGGCGCCGAAATAGGGCGCGCTGTCGGGCGCGCTCCAGATGCGCAAAACATATTCGATTGTAAAGGCCGCAAGCGCAACGCCCTCGACGATTGCGAATTCGCGGTGACATTGCGCCCGCAATTCCGGCACGGTCTCCAGCACGACGGCGGCGACGGAGACGAGCACCAGCATAACAAGGCAATAACTGATCAGGCTCGACAGGAAATCTTCCGTGCCGGCGTCGAGCAGGAGATTGACGCGCCGCCGAGCACGCAAGATTTGCGCGCGAACGCCGCGGCTCATCCCGCCGCCCGCTGGCGTAACGCGCTCTCGATGGCTTCGAGCGCGGCAGGTATCTGCGAACCGTCGGGGCCGCCGGCCTGAGCCATGTCCGGCCTGCCGCCACCGCCCTTGCCGCCAAGCTTTTCCGAGGCGATGCGCACGAAATCGACCGCGTTGAAACGGCCCGCAAGATCGGGCGTGATCGAGACGACCACGCCGCCCTTGCCGTCCGCGCCGGCGGCGCCGATGGCCACCACGCCGGAGCCGATGGTTTTCTTGGCCTCGTCGGCGAGCGACTTCAGATCCTTCATCTCGACGCCGGCGACGGCGCGCGACAGGAATTTGACGCCGGCGATCTCGCGAACGGGTTCGGTCTCGGCCGCGCCGCCGCTCATGGCGAGCTTGCGACGCGCCTCGCTCAATTCGCGCTCCAGTTTCTTGCGTTCGTCGATGAGCGCGCCCAGGCGGTTGGCGGCGTCTTCGGCAGGCGCGCGCACAAGGCTGGCGATCTCCCGCAGGCGGCGGCTTTCCTGATTGAGATGATGGCGCGCGCCGTCGCCGGTCTTGGCCTCGATGCGGCGCACGCCCGAGGCGACCGCGCTTTCGCCGACAATCGACACCAGCCCGATGTCGCCGGTGCGCGCGACATGCGTGCCGCCGCAGAGTTCGACCGAGAAGGCGCGGTTGGCGGCATGCGCATCGCCGGCGCTGCGGCCCATGGTGACGACGCGCACTTCGTCGCCGTATTTTTCGCCGAACAGGGCGCGGGCGCCGGAATCGATGGCGTCGTCGACCGCCATCAGCCGCGTCTCGACCGGCGCGTTCTGGAGGATGACGCTGTTGGCGATATCCTCGATGCGCGCGATCTCGTCGTCGGCGATCGGTTTGGGATGCGAGAAATCGAAGCGCAGGCGGTCGGGCGCGACCAGCGAACCCTTCTGCGCGACATGATCGCCGAGCACCAGGCGCAGCGCTTCGTGGAGCAGATGGGTGGCGGAATGATTGGCGCGGATCGCGGCGCGGCGGGCGTGGTCGACGTCGAGTTCGAGCGCTGCGCCGGGAACGATCTCGCCTTCCTCGACGACGCCTTCGTGGACGAAGAGATCGCCGAGCTTCTTGCCCGTGGAATCGATGCGGAAGCGGACGCCGGCGGCGCGCGCGAACCCCGTGTCGCCGGTCTGGCCGCCGGATTCGCCGTAGAATGGCGTCTGGTTGAGGATGAGGCTCGCCTTTGCGCCTGCGGGCGCGACGGAGACTTCGGCGCCGTCGATAAGGATCGCCTGCACAATGCCTTCGGCGGTTTCTGCCTCGTAGCCCAGAAATTCCGTCGCCCCGAGTTTTTCGCGCAATGCGAACCAGACGGCTTCGGTCGCAGCCTCGCCGGAGCCTGCCCAGGCCTTTCGGGCTTCCGCGCGCTGGCGCTCCATGGCGGCGTCGAAGCCGGCGGTGTCGACGCCGAGATTGCGGGCGCGAAGCGCGTCCTGCGTGAGGTCGAGCGGGAAGCCGAAGGTGTCGTAGAGTTTGAAGGCGGTTTCGCCCGAGAGCGCCTGGCCGGCGACAAGATCGCGCGTTTCGTCTTCAAGGATCGAAAGACCGCGCGCGAGCGTCGTGCGGAATTTGGTTTCTTCGGTGCGCAGCGTTTCCTGGATCAGGGGCTCGCTGCGAACGAGTTCGGGATAGGCCTGGCCCATTTCGCGCACGAGCGCGGGCATGAGGCGCCACATGACGGGATCCCTGGCGCCCAGAAGCTGGGCGTGGCGCATCGCGCGGCGCATGATGCGGCGCAAGACATAGCCGCGTCCCTCGTTGAGCGGCATGACGCCGTCGGCCACCAGAAAGGCGCTGGCGCGCAGATGGTCGGCGATGACGCGGTGGCTGGCGGCCTGCGGCCCGTCCGGGTCGACGCCGGTTTCCTCGGCGACCGCGCGGATCAGCGCGCGCATCGTGTCGGTCTGGTAGGTGGAATGCACGCCTTGCAGGAGCGCGGAAATGCGCTCGAGGCCCATGCCGGTGTCGATGGAGGGGCGCGGCAGCGGAACGCGCTCGTTCGGCGATAGCTGCTCGTATTGCATGAACACGAGGTTCCAGAATTCCAGATAGCGGTCGCCGTCCTCGTCGGCCGAGCCAGGAGGCCCGCCGGGGATCCTGTCGCCCTGGTCGAGGAAGATTTCGGAACAGGGGCCGCAAGGGCCGGTCTCGCCCATCGACCAGAAATTGTCCGAGGTGGCGATGCGGATGATGCGGCTCTCGGGCAGGCCGGCGATCTTCTTCCAGAGATCGAAGGCCTCGTCGTCGTCGTGATAGACGGTGACGAGCAGGCGCTCCTTGGGCAGGTCGAAATGGCTGGTGATCAGTTTCCAGGAGAGTTCGATCGCGCCTTCCTTGAAATAATCGCCAAAGGAAAAATTGCCGAGCATTTCAAAGAAGGTGTGATGGCGCGCGGTATAGCCGACATTGTCGAGGTCGTTGTGCTTGCCGCCGGCGCGCACGCATTTCTGGGAGGAAACGGCGCGCGTATAGGGGCGTTTCTCGACGCCGGTGAAGACGTTCTTGAACTGAACCATGCCCGCATTGGTGAACATGAGGGTAGGGTCGTTGCGCGGAACGAGCGGCGAGGAGGAGACTTTCTCGTGGCCGGCGCCAGCGAAGTATTCGAGAAAGGTCGTACGGATTTCGTTGACGCCGCTCATCTGGTCCAACTCTGGTCCAACTTGCAGGTCCGCTTCAGGCCTGCATGCTCGTATGTTCGAATTCACTGTCCGGCTCGCCCCTTTCATGGTCCGGCGCGACGCCTTTACATGGACGGGTCAAAGCCATTTCGTGGCTGCGTTCAGCGCCTTGGCAAGGCGGCCGGATGTAAACGAAAGGCCCGGCTGAACCGGGCCTTTCTAGAGCATTTTTTGTTTGCAAGGAAACAGGAAATGCTTGAACGGCGCGAAATCGAAACGCCGGATTTCCGCGTCTTTCGTCGAATGGCGCAAGCCGGCCCGTCGATTGGACGCAAGCCGGCGCCCGCGCAACAGGTCATGTCCCGGGGGGAGGGGAGGGGAGCGGGCGGAGCGCCCAAAACAGAAATTGGCGGGACGCCCGTGACCGTTGCGAGAAACACGGAATGGCGGACGGGTTTCTCGCAGACGGCGCGTGGCGTCCCGCCGGGGCCGGGTTCCGCGCGGGCGGCGCGCGGCCAGGCTCCAGGCTTTCGATTTCCGCAGGCGGATTTCCGCAGGCGGATTTCCGATTGTGTGCGTTGTGCGCAGCCTGACTTTCGTCGTTCCGGCGAAAGCCAGGCGTCTGACGAAATCAGCCGGTCCGGATCATTCGTCGCCGGAATCGTCTTCGCCGGCCGCGTCGAGAATCTTGTCGGCGATGAGGCCGGCGTTTTCGCGAACCGCCATTTCGATGCGCTGGGCGATTTCCGGGTTCTGGCGCAGAAACGTCTTGGCGTTCTCGCGGCCCTGACCGAGGCGCTGACTGTCGTAGGAGAACCAGGCGCCGGACTTTTCGACCACGCCGGCCTTGGCGCCGAGATCGACGAGTTCGCCCATCTTGGAAATGCCCTCGCCGTACATGATGTCGAATTCGACCTGCTTGAAGGGCGGCGCCACCTTGTTTTTGACGACCTTGACGCGGGTATGGTTGCCCACGACCTCGTCGCGGTCCTTGATTGCGCCTATGCGGCGGATGTCGAGGCGAACGGAGGCGTAGAATTTCAGGGCGTTGCCGCCCGTAGTCGTCTCGGGCGAGCCATACATGACGCCGATTTTCATGCGGATCTGGTTGATGAAAATGACCATGCAATTGGAGCGCGAGATCGAAGCGGTGAGCTTGCGCAGGGCCTGGCTCATCAGGCGCGCCTGAAGGCCCGGCTGCACGTCGCCCATTTCGCCCTCGATTTCCGCACGAGGCGTCAGCGCTGCGACCGAATCGACGACCAGTACGTCGATCGCGCCGGAGCGCACCAGCGTATCGGTGATTTCGAGCGCCTGTTCGCCGGTGTCGGGCTGAGAGATCAGGAGGTCGTCGAGATTGACGCCCAGCTTGCGGGCGTAGACCGGATCGAGCGCGTGTTCGGCGTCGACGAAGGCGCAGACGCCGCCGCGCTTCTGCGCTTCGGCGACGACATGCAGGGTGAGCGTCGTTTTACCGGAGGATTCCGGTCCGTAAATCTCGACCACGCGGCCGCGCGGCAGGCCGCCGACGCCAAGCGCGATGTCGAGCCCGAGCGAGCCCGTCGAAATCGATTCGATCTCGACCGCTTTCTGGCTCTTGCCAAGCCGCATGATCGACCCCTTGCCGAAGGCGCGTTCGATCTGGGACAGCGCGGCGTCGAGCGCCTTGGTTTTATCCACGGAGGTACCTTCCACGAGGCGGAGATTCGCTTGGCTCACGAGCTTGTGCTCCTTCTGGCACGGGCGGGTCGGATAGGGCAATCGCCGCCGTCTGAAATCAATGTACGCGGTTTGTTCCTGTTGCCAAGTTCTTTTTTTGTTCCAGCCGCATTATTTTTTAAATGCAGAAAAATTACAATAAAATCAACGCTGTTGACGGATTGCGGCGCGCAGGCCGATCAGGCCGCGTGCGGGCGATGGCTGTGCTTGCGCGGTTTTCCGGGCGGCGGTCGGCGCGATCGTTCCGGTTGGCGCGCGGTCGAAAACGCGCGGGCCCGAGCGGCGGGAGAGAATGTCGAGGCCGGCAAGCGACTGAACGGTGGGGTGGGACAGGGCCAGCGCCACCATGCCGACGCTGAGGGCGGCGAACAGGGTGGGAGCGCCCGGAAACCGCCAGCCTGCGGGGCTTGACAGACCTGCGGGGCTTGCCAGATCGACGGGGCTTGCGCTTTCGGCCGGCTGCATGAACGTGTACTCCGTTACTTTACTTTACGCTGCCCCCACTTTTGACGCGTCGTGGTGAAGGAAGTTTTAAGCGGGGCGCGCATTCCGCCGGCGGGAAAATCTTGACCGGACGATTGGTTGCGTTCATCCACGGAAAGCGCGCCGCACGGGACGGCGACGCCAGTCAGGCCAGAAATGAGCGACACCACGCAAGCCGGCGCAAAGACGCCCGCGCCAGAGGGACGGGGAAGGCCTCTGCCGACGCGCGTGTTCGGCGGGCTCTTTCCTATTTGGTTGCGCGCTTTCGTGCGCACGCGCGAGGCGGGTCTCGTTCTGGTCGCGCTGTTCATCGGCGTGGCCAGCGGCCTGCTGGTGACGGGCATGAGTCTGCTCTCGCAATTGCTGCACGAAATCCTGTTCGGCCTGCCGTGGGGCCTGCGCCTCAGTCTTGCGCCGTCGCTGGAGCCCTGGCGGTCGGTCGCCGTGGTTGCGACGGGCGGCGTCGTTCTGGCGATTCTGGGGCGTTTTCTCGCGCCGCGCTTTCGCGGGCGCGTGCACGACGCCATCGAGGCCAATGCGCTTCTGGGCGGGCGCCTGTCGGTTGGCGGTTCGCTGTTCATCACCTTGCAGACCATGGTGTCGAACGGGTTTGGCGGCTCGGTCGGGCTGGAAGCGGCCTATACGCAGATTTGCGCGGCGTTCAGTTCGTGGGCCGGGCGAGAGCTTGGCGCGCGCCGCAACGACATGCGGCTGATGGTGGCTTGCGGGGCGGCCGGCGCGATTGCGGCGGCCTTCAACGCGCCGCTCGCCGGCGCTTTCTATGCGTTCGAGACCATTCTGGGCGCCTATAGCGTGGCCTCGCTCGCCCCGATTGCGGCGAGCGCCGTCGTCTCGACGCTGGTGGCGCGGCTGTTCGTCGACCACAGCCTGCTGGCGAGCCTGCCGAGCAGCGAATCGCTGGCGCCGAGCGCGTTCGTCCACATACTCGTGGTCGCGGTCCTGTGCTCGGGCGTGGCGATCGCGCTGATGAGCACGGTGGCGAGCGCCGAGCGCGTGTTCAATTCGGCGGTCAGACCGGCCTGGCTGCGGCCGATCGTCGGCGGGGTCGTCGTCGGACTGATCGGCATAGCCGCGCCCGCCGCGCTCGGCTCGGGCCATGGCGCCATTCTGCTCGCCTTCTCGGCGGATTTTTCGGCGACCGCGCTTCTGGCCATGCTCGTTCTGAAATTCGCGGCGTCGTCCATTTCGCTCGGTTCCGGATTTCGCGGCGGCCTGTTTTTCGCCTCCCTGATGATCGGCGCCTATATCGGGCGCTGTTACGGCGACATGACCGCGTTCGTCGCCTTTCCCGCCCGCGCCGAACCCTCCGTCATGGCCATCGTGGGCCTGACCGCGCTCGGCACCGGCATTGTCGGGGCGCCCATGTCCATGACCTTTCTGGCGCTGGAGATGACGGGCGATTTCGGCATCGGCCTGTCGACCTTCATCGCCTCGCTGATCGTGACGCTCGTCGTGCGCGGCACGTTCGGCTATTCCTTCGCCACCTGGCGTTTTCACCTGCGCGGCGAAACCATTCGCGGCCCGCACGACATCGGCTGGCTGCGCGATCTCTCGGTTGCGCGCATGATGCGCAAGGACGTGCGCACGCTGCCCGGCGACACCAGCATCGGCCAGGCGCGCATTCGCGTGCCGCTGGGCGCCACCAAGGAGGTGATGCTCGTCGACGAGCTTGGCAGATATTGCGGTTCGGTTCTGGTCGGCGACATGCATTCGGCCGAGGCCAATCCGAGCGAGCCCGTTTCAAAGCTCGCGCATTTCCAGACCGCCTACCTCACGCCGCGCGCAACGGTCAAAGACGCGCTCGACATGTTCTCGGAGCAGGAGGCGGACGTGCTGGCGGTCGTGACCGACGAGACCAACCGGCGCGTGATCGGGCGCCTGTCGGAAGCCCATGCGCTGCGGCGTTACGGCGAGGAGCTGGAACGCCGCAACCGGGCTTTCGTGGAGCGCTAGGCCGCGCGCCCGCGCGGGACGGCGGTCTGGCGTCGACCGGCCGCCTGGCGTGCTAACCCTTGATTGTATAGGATTTCTGTGTCTTTCGCTGGTTTTCCGCGAAGGCCGCCGCGCTCTATGCGACAACAATCCAATTGAGGCTTGCCGCTGAAATGCGTAGTGCTGGCGGCGCCACGAATTTCCCTTTTGCGTCCGGGACGGTTTAAACCGGCGCGGACGTTTCAGACAGCATGCGAGGACACCAGGATATGGCGAATTTGGAAATCGTTTGGACCAAGGTCGACGAAGCCCCGGCGCTGGCGACCTATTCGCTGTTGCCCATTGTCGAGGCCTTTGTAGGCGCAGCCGGCGTTTCGATGAAGCTCAAGGACATTTCCCTTGCCGGCCGCATCCTCGCCAATTTCCCGGAAAAGCTGACGGCCGGGCAGAAGGTTGGCGACGAACTCGCCGAACTCGGCGCGCTGGCCCTGAAGCCCGAAGCCAACATCATCAAGCTGCCGAACATCTCGGCCTCGATCCCGCAATTGCGGGCCGCGATCAAGGAATTGCAGGGCAAGGGTTTCGATATTCCCGACTATCCCGAAAACCCTGCCAGCGACGCGGAAAAAGACATCAAGGCGCGCTATGCCAAGGTTCTGGGCTCGGCGGTCAACCCGGTGCTGCGCGAAGGCAATTCGGACCGCCGCGCGGCGGCCGCCGTCAAGCAATACGCCCGTAACAATCCGCACAAGATGGGCGCCTGGGCAGCCGATTCCAAGTCGCATGTGAGCCATATGGCGGACGGCGACTTCTATGGTTCCGAAATTTCGACCACGGTTCCGGCTGCAACCAACGTGCGCATCGAACTCGCCGGCGCCGACGGCAAGACCACGATTCTGAAGGCCAAGACCGCGCTCGACGCCGGCGAGGTGATCGACGCCGCCACCATGAGCGCCAAGGCGCTGCGCGCCTTCTACGGCGAACAGATCGCGGATGCGAAAGCCAGGGGCGTGTTGTTCTCGCTGCATCTCAAGGCGACGATGATGAAGGTCTCCGACCCCATCATGTTCGGCCATTGCGTGTCGGTCTATTTCGCCGATCTCGTCGCCAAGCACGGCGAGACGTTGAAGAAACTCGGCGTGAATTTCAACAACGGCTTTGGCGATCTCCTGACCAAGATCGCCGCGCTGCCGGAGGCGCAGCGCAAGACGATCGAGGCCGATATTGCTGCCGTCTACGCCAGGCAGCCTGGCCTTGCGATGGTGAACTCCGACAAGGGCATCACCAATCTCAATGTGCCTTCCGACGTGATCGTCGACGCCTCCATGCCCGCGATGATCCGCGATTCCGGGCGCATGTGGGGCGCAGACAACAAGCTGCACGACACGAAGGCCGCCATTCCCGACCGCTGCTACGCCACGATGTACGAAGCCGTCATCGAGGATTGCCGGGCAAACGGCGCCTTCGATCCCAAGACCATGGGCTCGGTGCCCAATGTCGGCCTGATGGCCCAGAAGGCCGAAGAATACGGCTCGCACGACAAGACCTTTGAAATTCCCGCCGCCGGCGTCGTGCGCATTGTCGCGGACGATGGCAAGGTTCTGCTCGAGCGCCCGGTGGAAGCCGGCGACATTTTTCGCGCCTGCACGGTGAAAGACGCGCCGATCCAGGACTGGGTGAAGCTTGCCGTGCGCCGCGCGCGCCTGTCGAATACGCCCGCCGTCTTCTGGCTCGACAAGAAACGCGGGCATGACGCGCAGATCATCGCCAAGGTCGAAAAGTATCTGAAGGACCAGGACGTCAAGGGGCTCGATATCCGCATTCTCGCGCCCGTCGACGCCATGAAGTTCTCGCTCGAACGCATCCGCAAGGGGCAAGATACGATTTCTGTCACCGGCACTGTGCTGCGCGATTATCTGACCGACCTCTTTCCGATCATGGAGCTCGGCACATCGGCCAAAATGCTGTCGATCGTGCCGTTGATGGCCGGTGGCGGCCTGTTCGAGACGGGCGCTGGCGGTTCTGCGCCCAAGCATGTGCAGCAGTTCAACGAAGAAGGCTATCTGCGCTGGGATTCGCTCGGCGAGTTTCTGGCGCTCGGCGTTTCGCTCGAACATCTCGCGCAGGCGACGGGGAACAAGAAGGCGCAGACGCTTGCCGATACGCTGGATGAAGCAAACGGCAAGATTCTGGAGTTCAACCGCTCGCCGGCGCGAAAAGTCGGCGAGATCGACAATCGCGGCAGCCATTTCTACCTTGCCCTGTACTGGGCGCAGGCGCTCGCCGCACAGACCGGGGACAAGGATCTGGCCGCTAAATTCAAGCCGCTGGCCGACGCGCTGGCGGCCGACGAGGCCAAGATCAATGCCGAACTGATTGGCGCGCAGGGCAAGCCGGTCGATACCGGCGGCTATTACGCGCCGGATTTCGCCAAGACGAGCGCGGCCATGCGCCCGAGCGCGACGCTGAACGGGGCCATCAAGGCGCTGTGAGGCGACGGTGTTGCGGGCTCCGGCCTATGAGGCCGGGGCCTGCGCGCCATCAATGATGGCTGGCCGCAGCGTTGCGGGCGGGGCCGGTTTATCCGGATCGCAAAAGCGTTTTGTTCGGCGGCGATCAAATCGCGATCCCATGCAAACCGGCGCGTGCGAAATTCCAAGGATGGCGCGATACTCCAGCGATGGAGCGAATGCGTGGCG
This sequence comes from Rhodoblastus sp., assembly GCA_047971685.1. Taxonomy (GTDB): domain Bacteria; phylum Pseudomonadota; class Alphaproteobacteria; order Rhizobiales; family Beijerinckiaceae; genus JAJXWB01. Next base: position 1,849 of record JBKDZW010000172.1, on the reverse strand, counting down.
ACAGGCGCCCAACAAACAGGCGTCTGCGCCGAAAGCCTGACTGGCGACCCCGCGCCCGCGGTGCTATAGCGCGCCAAATCCTTGCCGCAGCGCAGCAAAATCGAGGTCTCATGAGCAAGATCAAGGTCGTCAATCCCGTTGTCGAAATGGACGGCGACGAGATGACCCGCATCATCTGGTCCTTCATCAAGGACAAGCTGATCCATCCCTATCTCGACATCGACCTCGAGTATTACGATCTCTCCGTCCAGAAGCGCGACGAGACCGGCGACCAGATCACCATCGACGCGGCGGAGGCCACGAAGAAATACGGCGTGGCGGTCAAATGCGCGACGATCACGCCCGACGAGGCCCGCGTGAAGGAATTCGGCCTCAAGGAAATGTGGAAATCGCCCAACGGCACGATCCGCAACATTCTCGGCGGCACGATCTTTCGCGAGCCGATCATCTGCCGCAACGTGCCGCGCCTCGTGCCCGGCTGGACACAGCCGATCGTCGTGGGCCGTCACGCCTTTGGCGACCAGTATCGCGCCACCGATTTCCGTGTGCCCGGCAAGGGCCGCCTGACGCTCAGGTTCGAGGGCGACGACGGTCAGACGATCGAGCGCGAAGTGTTCAGGTTTCCGGGCGCGGGCGTGGCCATGTCCATGTACAATCTCGACGAGTCCATCCGCGACTTCGCGCGCGCCGCGCTCAACTACGGGCTCATGCGCAAATGGCCGGTCTATCTGTCGACCAAGAACACGATTCTGAAAGCCTATGACGGGCGCTTCAAGGATCTGTTCCAGGAGATTTTCGACGCGGAATTCGCCGCCGGCTTCAAGGCGGCGGGCATCTGGTACGAACATCGGCTGATCGACGACATGGTGGCCTCCTCGCTCAAATGGTCGGGCGGCTATGTCTGGGCCTGCAAAAACTACGACGGCGACGTGCAGTCGGACACGGTGGCGCAGGGGTTTGGCTCGCTCGGCCTGATGACCTCGGTGCTGATGACGCCCGACGGCAAGACGGTGGAGGCCGAAGCCGCGCACGGCACGGTGACGCGCCATTATCGCGAGCATCAGAAGGGCCACGAGACCTCGACCAATTCCATCGCCTCGATTTTCGCCTGGACGCGCGGGCTTGCCCATCGCGCGAAACTCGATGGCAATCCGGCGCTCGCCACATTCGCCGCAACGCTCGAGCGCGTCTGCATCGAGACGGTCGAATCCGGTTTCATGACCAAGGATCTCGCGCTGCTCGTCGGACCCGACCAGAAATGGCTGTCGACGACAGGCTTCCTCGACAAGATCGACGCCAATCTGAAAAAGACGATGGGCTGAACGTCTCGCGCGACGCGCGTTTGCTTTGCAACCGCCGTTTATGCTGCGCTGCGGGAGGATTTTTCTTGCTCTAAATTTATCCGCAGGGTTTCAAATATGCGTCATGGTCATTGTGTCGTCGCAAACCACTCGCTATAAGCCGCCCGACTTTGGGTTCAGGTTTTAGGGAGCGCTGCTTCAATGGCTGTCGATGTCGACAAGACCTATAAGCCCAGCGAAGACGAGCCGTTCATGAACGAGCGGCAGAAAGATTATTTCCGCCGTAAACTGCTCGTCTGGAAAGAAGATATTTTGCGCGAGAGCCGCGAAACGCTCGCGGCCCTGCAAAACGAAAGCGAAAATCATCCCGATCTCGCCGACAGGGCGTCTTCGGAAACCGATCGCGCGATCGAATTGAGGGCGCGCGTCCGGCAGCGCAAGCTGATCGCCAAGATCGATTCGGCGCTGAACCGCATCGAGGAAGGGTCTTACGGCTATTGCGAGGAGACGGGCGAGCCGATCAGCCTCAAGCGCCTCGACGCGCGGCC
>JBKDZW010000171.1:0-1578 GCA_047971685.1 Rhodoblastus sp. | reverse complement strand
ACCCCAGATCACATCGTCCGCGCGACAGCGATCGACATCCGCCCACGGCTCGCAGCGCGCGACATCCGTCCACGCCAGCACCGCCAGATCCTCACATTCGGGAACCGACCGCAGTTCGTCGGCAATCGCCACCGACGTCACCAGAAGGGCGGGCCGACGCTGGCCAACCATCTCCACCAATCCCGCCACGCCGGTCGCGATTCTCGGCGGAGCCGCCAGCCCCTGCATCCAGGCGTCGAGACATTCAGGCCGCGATACCGGCGACAACAAGACGATGCAATCAACCATCAGCCGCACTCATCAGGGGCGCCCGCGTTCGACGGGACGATTTCGCGGACCGCTAGAACTTGTAGTTGGCGCCCGCGCGAAACACGTTGAGCTTCTGCGAGATCTTCCAGCCCACCGTGCCGTCCTGGGCCATGCCCGCACGATCGAGCTTCCATTGCGGAGGACAGACGCCGGGAACGCAGGTGACATTGACGTAGCCGGTCGACTTCGCCGACTGAAATCCCATGTTCAGCCAGTCCGCCTTGATGATGATGTGATCGGTGAGCGCGTATTCCGCGCCGACGCCGGCCGCGTAGCCCCATTGGAGCGCCGTCTTGTCGGAGCGAACGCCGATCGCGATGTCGGGGTCGTCGACATAGGAATTGAAATGCGCGGCGGCCACGCCCGCGGTCGCGAACACAAGCAGCCGGTCGAAGGCGACGCCGAATCTCGCGCGCAGCGTCCCATAATCCGTCGCCGCCGTGTGAAGGAACGTATCATCCAGCCTGGCAGGACTCGGCGCCGCTTCGCCGGCCGAGGCCAGATAGCCGTAGTCGGCCTCGACGCCATACACGAAACGACCCTGCTGCCAGTTGTAGCCCACCGTGGCGCCCGCGATCGTCCCGGTCGTCTTCATGCCCCAGGAATCGCCGATCGTATTGAAAGACGAGACCGGCACGGGACCGGGATGGGGCTGCCCGTTCAGATTGCAGGTGTAGATTCCCGCGCCGTTGTCGTTGCAGAAAGTCACATCGTAGGCGTTCGCCCCGATGGGGTTGAATTCCGTGGCCTGCGTATGGCCACGCGTATAGCCGATATGCAGGCCGATATAGCCGCCCGTCCAGTTGAAGCTCGTTTCGCTGGCCGGCTCCAGAGTGGGGCGCAGAACGCCGAGCAGGTCGGCGGAATGAGACAGCGTCGACACGGGCAGACCTGCAAGCACGATGCAGACGATTTGTATCTTCTTGTTCATGACGAACCCCAGCCGATGAAGGCCGAACGCTAATCCGAACATGGTTAATTAATTCGAAAACAACAGTTTTTCGTCATCGTCCGCGCGCATCGCAAAGGCCGCACGCAGCCGCGCGCCTCACCCGCTCGCCACGCGCGACGATTCCGTCCTGTCGGGGAAGTCTGGAGGCCTCGCCCGGAATCGAACCGGGATGCAAGGATTTGCAGTCCTCTGCGTAACCATTCCGCCACGAGGCCTCACCGCGCCGCTATAGCGCAGGGCGCGGGCGATCCGCAAGGCGCGGCCAAGGTTTTCGTTGAAACGCGATTAGCGCTTTGCAATTCGCAAGCGACCTTGTT
>JBKDZW010000170.1:0-7992 GCA_047971685.1 Rhodoblastus sp. | reverse complement strand
TCGAGCATTCGCGCTCGTTCAGATAGAGGATGGTGCCGTGTCTGTCGCCGAGAACCTGGATCTCGATATGGCGCGGATCGAGGATGAACTTCTCGATGAACACGCGGTCGTCGCCGAAGCTGTTCAGCCCTTCGCGCTTCACACTCTCGAAGCCCTCGCGCACGTCCTTCTCGCTATAAGCAAGGCGCATCCCCTTGCCGCCACCGCCCGCACTGGCCTTCATCATCACCGGATAGCCGATCTCGTCGGCGATCTTCGCCGCGTGCTTGGTATCTTCGATGACGCCGAGAAAGCCCGGCACCGTCGAAACCTTGGCTTGCGCCGCGAACTTCTTGGATTCGATCTTGTCGCCCATCGCCTCGATGGCGCGCTGGTTGGGACCGATGAAGACGAGGCCATTGTCGGCGAGCGCCTTGGCGAAGGCCGCCCGCTCGGACAGAAAGCCATAACCCGGATGCACGGCTTCCGCGCCGGTTTTCTTGCAGGCGTCGATGATCTTGTCGATCAGCAGATAGGATTCAGCCGCAGCCGGCGGACCGATATGCACGGCCTCGTCGGCCATGGCGACATGCAGGGCGTCCACGTCCGCGTCCGAATAGACGGCGACCGTCTTGATGCCCATTTTCCGGGCGGTCTTGATGACGCGGCACGCGATCTCGCCACGGTTCGCAATCAGAATTTTCTTGAACATGCGCCCACCGATCAAAAGCCGCTGCGCTGCGGCAAATTCAGTTCAGGCGCTTTTAAGGGAGCCCGCGCTCCCCGTCTACATATCCCCCCGCAGGCTATCCCATTGAATCACGCAGCCCGCTCAATTTCCGGGCCTGCCCAGCCCTTGGCGACCCGGCCGCGCACGGCGGCGGAGAACCAGCCGGGGGTGCGATGGGCCTCTTCCAGGACCATCACCAAGGTTATGAAGGCGTTAAGCGTTCGGGCGCGGTCGGCCTGCGACACCAGCCATTCGGCCTGGGCCTCGTTGAGAACGCCGCTCGGACGCTGCTGCCAGATAAGGCAATCCACGATGGCGTCGACGAAAAACGCCCGCCATTCCGGGCAGTCCGGCCGCACATTGCGCTCGATGGAAAAGAGCGCGTCGGCCTCGTCCTGCGTCAGCGCATCGCCGCGGACCAGGTCGAACCGCAAACGCGCAACGAGCGAGGCGTCTATGCTTCCTTCCCGCTCGACCGACAAAAGCGCCATACGGCGGCGGTCGCTTTCAACCGCTGTGCGAAAAATCCCGGTTTTCAAATGCTCGGTCACGGCGTGCTCCGGTCCAAAACAGACGTCGGGGAACCTTTGCTGCGCTGCAATTTCTGGAATCTGAATCCGGCCCGCACAAGTCGATTAACAGTTAAGCCATTGGCAAAGCGTATAGTTTCCGTCGCATAACCGATTTGCGGACAATTCGCTCTATCGCATCAGAACCATTTGCGTCTGCGTGACGACGGCCGCAAGCCTGCCGTCCGGACGCAGGATGCGCGTGGTCCAGACTTGCGTCGTCTTGCCGCGATGAACGGGCGTGCATTCGGCGCGCGCAATCTCGCCGGCCTTGATGGCGCCGATGAAATTGGTCTTGCTTTCGATGGTCGTGGTGCCGGCGCCAGGCGGCAGGTTCAAGACCGTGGCGGCCGCGCCAACCGTGTCGGCAAAGGCCATATAGGCGCCGCCGTGCAGAATCGAATTCGTGGTGCACAGATCTTCGCGCACCTCCATTTCGGCCACCACCTTGTCCTGCGACTGCTCGACAAGACGAATGCCCATGAGGCGCGCCAGCGGCATGATGTTGATATCGACCATTCCATCCTCCTGCGCCCGCAGTTTCGGGCGGACGGAAGGGGTTGGCAATGGTTTCCGCAATGGTTTCCGCAAGGGTTTCCGCAAACGGCGTTCGTCGCGGGCGGCGATTCTGGCTATCCTGCCCGCATGACCGATAAAGCCTACCGTCAGGCGCTCGAACTCCTCGAAGCCTCGCCCCTCGTCGACGCCCACAACGACCTGCCCTACGTCATCCGCGCGGACCCGCAGGCCAAAGGCGATGTCGCAGCCTATCGCATGCAGGAGCGCCGCGGTTCCGGCGACACCGACATTCCCCGCCTGCGCGAAGGGCGTGTATCGGCGCAATTCTGGGCGGCCTTCGTGCCGCCGAAAGAACCCCGGCCGGCAAGCTACGCGCTCCAGCAGATCGCCCTCATCCGCCACATGAACGAAACGCATGCGGACGTCTTTCTGCCGGCTTTCTGCGCCGACGACGTGGAGCGCGCCCGGCGCGCCGGAAAGATCGCAAGTTTCATCGCGATCGAAAACGGCGCGGCGATAGAAAACCGGCTCGATGCGCTCGACGCCTACTACCATCTCGGCGTGCGCCTGATGACGCTCTGCCACAACGCAACGCTCGACTGGTGCGACGCCGCGACCGACACGGCGCGCTCGAACGGCCTCAGCGCATTCGGCGTGGAGGCGATCGCGCGCATGAACGATCTCGGCATGATCGTGGATTGCGCCCATGTCAGCGACGCGGCGATGCATCGCGCGCTCGATGTTTCGCGCGCGCCCATTGTCTTCTCGCACTCCAATGCGCGTGCGCTTTGCGACCACAAGCGCAATGTGCCCGACGACGTTCTCGCGCGCGTCGCCGGCAAGGGCGCGCTGGTCATGGCGACCTTCGTGCCCGATTTCATCCGCCGCGGATCGCAGGACTGGACGGCGACATTGCAAAGGGCGTTTGGCGGGAGCGCGGACGGTTTCGATAATTCAGCGCAGGCAGGCGCAACGGAGAACGCAACGCCCTCGCGCGGAACCCTCGGTCAATATTGCGACCACCTCGACTATCTGAAGATGAAAGTCGGGCCGGATCACATCGGCATCGGCTCGGATTTCTTCGGCGGGCCGCAGGGCGAGGGCCTCAAGGACGCAGCCTGCTTTCCCCATATTTTCGCCGAACTCATCCGGCGCGGCTGGCCGCAGACGCATCTGAAAAAGCTCGCCGGCGAGAATTTCTTGCGTGTCTTCCGCGCCGTCGAGAAAGCGCGTCCGTGAGGCCGCAGGCCAATGGAACTGGTCCCAAATCTGTGGTTTCATCTCCGCGCGCGACATGTCCGGAACGGATTCAATGGAACGCCAGCGACAGATTAAGAGGCCGGACGCGCATTGCGCAGAACCCGGCCCAAATACGAACAGAAACGCGAGAGGGAGCGCCTCGGATGAAATCGGAAATGAATTCCACGGGAACGGGTACGTCGCGATCTGAAGGCGCGGGGCTTACGCGCCGCGCGCTGGTGGGCGGGGCCTCGGCCATCGCCATTAGCGCGCCCTTCGTCCGCCGCGCCCATGCGGAAGCCTCGGAGGTCAAGATCGCCAAGCAGTTCGGCCTTCTCTATCTCCAGCAGGACATTATGGAGCACGAGAAGCTGATCGAAAAACACGCAGCCAAGCTCGGCCTGCCTGGCCTCAAAGCAGATTTCATCAAGCTCGCCGGCACGGGCGCGGTCACCGAGGCGCTGCTTTCCGGCTCGCTGCAATTCGCCAGCGGCGGTTCTCCAGGCGCCATGCTGCTGTGGGATCGCTCGAAGGGCGCGATCAAATCCTGTTTCGCGATGAACGCGACCAACCAGATGCTGCTGACCGTGCGGCCGGATCTCAAGACCGTCAAGGACTTGAAGCCCACCGACCGCATTGCGCTGCCTGCCGTCAAAACCTCGCCGCAGGCGATCTTCCTCCAGATGGCGGCGGCCCAGGCGTTCGGCCAAAACGAATGGGCGAAATTCGATGCGCTGACCATTTCGCGCGCCCACCCCGATTCCATGGCGCAAATGCTTTCCGATAGCGAAATCAACTGCCACTGGACCTCCACGCCATTCCAGGAGCGCGAACTCGCCAATCCCAAGGTTCACGAGGTCGCCAACAGTTTCGCCATCATGGGCCTGCCTTCGGTCACGCCCACCTCGATCTACGGCGCCAGCGCATTCCGCGAAAAGAATCCGATTGTCTGGAAGGCCGTGCTCGCCGCCTTCCACGAGGCGACGGATTTCATCGTCAAGAACCCGCGCCAGGCCGCCGAAATGTATCTCGCCAATTCCGGCGACAAGGACACGCTCGACAATACGCTCGCCGCCATGAAAAGCCCCGGCAACGAATTCACGCTGCAACCGCGCGGCTTCCAGAAGATGAACGATTTCATGGCGCAGATCGGCCTCATCAAGAAGAAGCCCGACAATCTGACCGACCTCTTCTTCCCCGAGGCCAAGGATCTGGGCGGAAGCTGAGAGTTCGGCGGGAAACATCGAACACCCGTTTCTTTCCTGCCGGGAAGGAAGCGGGGAGCCCGCCAGACGCGGACCGGGGTACGTGGGGTCGTGGGGGCGGGCCAGCCTTCTGGACCGCCCTCCGGGGGCGTTCGGGAAAAAGCCCGAGAACAAAAGAGGGGCCGTTTTCGGACGGTCCCATCTGTTCCGGTTTCAGAAATCGACCGCTTCTAGAGCGCGTTCAGCAAAAGTGTGAGCGGTTTTGCGTCCAAACGCGCGATAAACCAAACAATTCGAGCAAATGAAGCGAATGGGAATTCGCCGAATTTTCTCTAGAAAATCGACCACAAGGGCGGGCCTTCGCCGGGATCGTTCATCATGGCGTCGTCCATGGCGTCGCCGTGATGCTGCGCCCAGTCCGCGACCTTGTCGCCCCAGGACCTGTCCTTGAGCGGCGCACCCGCGCCCGGCCGACCGTAGTAATAGCAACGGCAATCCACGGGATCGACATACATCCAGCTTGAATCGTCGCCCTTCTTCACGCGCACGAATTTATGCGCGGGAATCTTGTGCTTCTTCATCGAGGCCAGATGCCGGTCGGTCAGCGGCGCGCGCTTGTAGCCCTGGGACTCGAGCGTTTCGGATCGCGCAGCGTCGCCCGACATCAAAGAAAAAACAACGCCCGCAGCCAATATTGCATACCCGTATTTCATCGCAACATCTCCAAACGCACTGCTCGAAATCAGAAATGTCGCCCGAAAATCACTTCTCTACAAGGGTATGTTGTCGTGTTTCTTCCAGGGATTGTCCAGTTGCTTGTTGCGCAACATGGCCAGCGCGCGCGCAACGCGCTTGCGCGTGCCGAATGGCTGGATCACCTCGTCGATATAGCCGCGCTCGGCCGCAACGAAGGGCGAGAGGAAGCGGTCTTCGTATTCCTTGGTGCTCTGCGCGATCTTCTCGGGATCGCCGATGTCGTGACGAAAGATGATCTCGACCGCCCCCTTGGCGCCCATGACCGCGATCTGCGCCGACGGCCAGGCGTAGTTCACGTCGCCGCGCAGGTGCTTGGAGGCCATCACGTCATAGGCGCCTCCGAACGCCTTGCGGGTGATGATCGTGACCTTCGGAACGGTCGCCTCCGCATAGGCGAACAGAAGTTTCGCGCCATGTTTGATGAGGCCGCCATATTCCTGCGCCGTGCCCGGCAGGAAGCCCGGCACGTCGACGAAGGTGACGATGGGAATATTGAAGCAGTCGCAGAAACGCACGAACCGCGCGGCCTTGCGCGAGGCGTCGATGTCGAGAACGCCCGCCAGCACCATCGGCTGGTTGGCGACGATGCCGACGGTATGGCCCTCCATGCGGCCGAAACCGACGACGATGTTCTTGGCGTGGGCTTCCTGAATCTCGAAGAAATCGCCTTCGTCGACGATCTTCGCGATCAGTTCCTTCACATCGTAGGGCTTGTTCGGATTATCGGGCACGAGCGTATCGAGCGAATGGTCGTAACGTGCGCTATCGTCGAAGGTCGGCCATTCCGGCGCTTCCTCCGTGTTGGATTGCGGCAGGAAGTCGACGAGGCGGCGCATCTGCAACAGCGCCTCGACATCGTTGTCATAGGCCCGGTCGGCGATCGAACTCTTGGTCGTGTGCACCGAGGCGCCGCCCAGTTCTTCCGATGTCACCGTCTCGTTGGTGACGGTTTTGACGACATCGGGGCCGGTCACGAACATGTAGCTGGTGTCGCGCACCATGAAGATGAAATCGGTCATGGCCGGCGAATAGACGTCGCCGCCCGCGCACGGGCCCATGATGACGGAAATCTGCGGGATGACGCCGGACGCCAGCACATTGCGCTGGAACACCTCGCCATAGCCGCCGAGCGCGGCCACGCCTTCCTGGATGCGCGCGCCGCCGGCGTCGAACAGGCCGATGATCGGCGCGCGATTGCGCAGCGCCATGTCCTGGATCTTGATGATCTTCTGGGCGTGGGTCTCCGACAGCGAACCGCCGAAAACGGTAAAATCCTTGGCGAACACATAGACCGTGCGGCCGTTGATGGTGCCCCATCCCGTCACCACGCCGTCGCCGGGAATCTTTTCGCCCTTGTCCATGCCGAAATCGGTCGCCCGATGCTGCACGAACATGTCGTATTCCTCGAACGAGCCATGATCGAGCAGAAGCTCGATGCGCTCGTGCGCGGTCAGCTTGCCGCGCGCGTGCTGGGCGTCGATCCGCTTCTGGCCGCCGCCGAGGCGGGCCGCCGCGCGGCGGCGTTCGAGGGCGTCGTTAATGTGCTTCATTGCTGCGTCCCGGTAGCGTTCACAAAACCGTCGCGCGCTGATAGCACGACCGCCGCGCCGCACAAACCGCCGCGCGGCGCGTCCGTCTGGCCAACGGGCGGCGGCGGCGCGAAAAAACCTGCGGCGCGGGCCGCCCGCCCTATTCTCTTGATTTTCCGGGAGGCCGGCCACCAGCGCAAACTTGGCCGGACGCTCAATCCTCCGTCCCGCCCGTCCGGGCGGAAAGGGTTGCAGCATCCATGTTCTCGCCGGTCGACATGGCGCAGATGCGCGAAAGCTGGACAAACGAGAGCCCCGTCTCCTTGCGCCAGTCCGCAAATGCCGCCTGCGCATTGCGCATATCTTTCTTTGTCGCGGCCTTCTCGGACAATTCCACGCCGGCCTCGCGGAGCGCGGCAACCACGTCGCGCGAAAGAATGAAGGCGTCCCAGCCGGAAAAGCGCAGAAAATACTGCCCGGTCATGCCGCCGAGCCGCGCCCCGCCCTTGCCGAGAAATTCGAGCAGCCCCGCCTCGTCGTCGGCGGGCCATTCGGCGAGCAGCCTGCCAAAGCTTCCCCTTTCCTTCGCAACGTCCGCGACGAAGGCGGCATTGTCGCGCACCGCCTTTATCTTCTGCGGATTGCGCACGATGCGCGCATCGCGCGCGAGCCCCTCCCAGAATTCGTCGGGCTGAAACAGCAGCGCCTTGGGCGCAAAGCCCAGAAAGGCAGCCTCGAACCCCTCCCATTTCTGGTCGATCACCCGCCACACGAAGCCCGCGCAAAAAATACGCCGCGTCATTTCCGCGAGAAACCGGTCGTCGCCGATTTCGGCCAGTCCCGCATTCGCGCGCGCCTGCTGAATGAGCGACGACAGAACCTTTGCACCCTTGCGCTTCTCGGCGCGCGCCCTGACATGTTTGAACTGCATGACCATCGCGCCGTCACCCCGGCCAGAGACACCCTAGAGCAATTCCAGCAAAAGTGGATACCGATTTTGCGTCCGGAATTGCGGAAAATCAAATAGTTAGTGCGTTGCAATGATTCAATGAAAAGCGGAAACGCTCTAGAGCGTTTTCGATTTCGACTGAATCGCTCAAACGCTCTATCTTTTTGTTTTGTCGCAATTCCGGACGGATAAGTGGCATCCACTTATCCTGAAATTGCTCTAAAGGAACCAGTCCGCCATGGACGCCAAAGTTAGCACGACGCAAGGCCCCGCCGTGAGCCCGGGCGTAACGGGAGCGCCCCGCCTGCTGTTGCGCCTCGAAGGTCTTGTCGTCATGGCTGTCGCAGCCCTTGCCTTTCTCAAGGGCGGCGGCGCGGATGCGCTGGGGCTCGATTCATGGCTGCTCGCCATCGTATTCTTCGCGCCGGACCTCGCGCTGCTTGCCTATCTCGTCGGCCCCCGCCTGGGCGCCCTGGCTTATAATCTCGTGCATTCCTATGGCGCGCCGCTCGTTCTC
>JBKDZW010000169.1:0-6200 GCA_047971685.1 Rhodoblastus sp. | reverse complement strand
TCTCGAAGGCGCCGTCCGCAAGACCGACTTCGTGGCGCGCCTCGGCGGAGACAGGTTCGCCGTTGCGCTCATCGACGTCGGTGGGCCCGTTCCTGTCATGACCTTTATCGAACGTCTGTCGCGCGCTTTCGAGGATCCTTTCAGCGCGGCCGGCCTTTCGCAGAAAATAACGCTCAGCATCGGCATTGCGCTTGCGCCCGCCGATGGACTGGACGCAAAGGGCCTGATCGAAAAAGCCGACAATGCGCTCTATCAGGCGAAGTTCGCCGGCGGAGGAACAAGCCGGTTTTTCGACGGGAAACATGCGCAGGCCGTGCAGGAACGGCGTACGCTCGAGGCCGATCTTCGCGCCGCGATTGCGCGCAACGAACTCGACATCGCCCTGCAACCCATCGTGCAGATTGCGACGGGGCGCATTGTCGGCTGCGAGGCGCTGGCGCGCTGGCGTCATCCCGTGCGCGGCCCGATCGCGCCGGACGAATTCATTCCGATGGCCGAACGTACGGGGCTTATCTACGAACTCGGCATGTGGATCGTGCGCGGCGCGTGTCGCCTGGCCGCCGCTATGCCGCCGGGCGCGCCGATCTCGGTCAATGCGTCGATTGCGCAATTGCGCAATCCCGACATGCCCGCGGACATGCTGAAGATCGTCGGGGAATTCGGTCTCACGCCCGACAGAATTGAGATCGAAATCACCGAATCCCTGCTGATGACGCGCGACGATCCGGCAATCGATACGGCGCGCGCATTGTCGGATGCCGGATTCCAGATAGCGCTCGACGATTTTGGAACCGGCTACGCCTCGCTCAATTATCTGCGCAAGCTGCCGCTCAACCGGGTGAAGATCGACAAGGAATTTACGCGCGACGCCATCGATCATCCCGATTGCGCGGCGATCATCGTATCGGTTGTACAGCTTGCGCGCGCACTCAGGCTGGAAGTGACGGCCGAAGGCGTGGAGACCGAGGAGCAGCTTGCCTTTCTCAAGTCGATCGGTTGCGGCGAAGCGCAGGGCTTTCTGATCTCGCGGCCGGTGTCGGAAAGCGAGATGATGACGCTTTTCGCCCGAGGCATGACCAAGGAACTTGCCGCCTGATTTCTGTCAGCCCGCGTTTTCTGTCAGGTCGAATTTTCCCGAAGAAATGCGGCGATCGCCTCGCGCGAAAACGGCGCGCCATGGGCGATGCAGACGAGAGACGCCCTGTTTTCGCGCGGCGCGCGGGCTGGCGTGACGGCGGCGCGCTTGCCGACGACCTGCAACAGCCGCCATGCGCCACCGGTATCTTGCAGAAAGCCTTTTGCGCGCACGAGGCCCGTGGCGTCGTCGGCAAGGAACGCCGCAAGACGCGCTACGTCCGTTCTCCCCGATAGCGCGAAAACCTCGGCCTGCGGCCGTGCGCCTTGGTGGCCCGATGCCGGCGCATCGGCGGCGAAGGCGCTCGGCATATAGGCGTCGAAGGCGATCTCCGGCGCGAGCGCGCCAAATTCCGTCTCCACGATTTTCGCGCGCGGCGCGGTCGTGGCCAGCCAATCGCGGAGATCGCAGCGCCTTTGCGCATCGACGAGATCGGTCTTGTTGAGCACGACGAGATCGGCTTCCGCCAATTGCCGCAAAATCGTATCGGCGAGATATTTGTCGCGCGCGCGTTTTCGTGCGCTTTCCGCATCGAGCACAACCAACGTCGCCTCATGCGCAAGGCCGGCAATGAGGCCAAGCGTGCGCACGACGGCGCCGGGAAGCGCCACGCCGCTGGTCTCGATCAATATGCAGTCGATGTCGTTGCGTTCCGAAAGCGCCCGCAGGCCCGACGTCAGATCGTCGCCGAAGGAGCAGCAGATGCAGCCGCCGGCAAGCGTCAGCACTTCGCCGCAAGCCTGCTCGATCAGGTCCGCGTCGATGGGCAGCGCGCCGAACTCGTTGACCGCGACGGCAATGCGCCGCCCCGCCGCATGGCGCAGGAGATGATTGACCAGCGTCGTCTTGCCGGCGCCCAGATAACCGGAAATCAGGGTCGCAGGCTTTTGCACGGGATCGCCCTCGTCAAATCCCGGCCGCTTCAAAAATGCGCCCGCCCTGCACCGTGCCCCAGATGCGCACGTCCTTCAGCCTGTCGCCGCTGATGGTTTCTGGATCGTCTTCGAGGATTGCGAAATCTGCGTGCTTGCCGGTTTCGATCGAGCCGAGTTCGCCGTCGAGTTTCAAGGTCCAGGCGGCGCCGAGGGTGATCGCGCGCAAGGCTTCGTCTACGGTGATCTTCTCGGCTTCGCCCAGCGTGCGGCCGCTGGCTGTCAGGCGGTTGACGGCGCACCAGGCGGTAAACAGCGGCCCCAATGGCGTGACCGGGGCATCGGAATGAATGGCCAGCGGCACGCCGCAATCGAGCGCTGTGCGGCAGGCGTTCATGCGCGTTGCGCGCTCGGGGCCGACTGTCAGGCGATAATGTTCGTCGCCCCAGTAATAGTGGTGGTTGGGAAAGAGATTGACGCACATGCCGAGGCGGGCGGCGCGGCGCAATTGCGCGCGATCGGCAAGCTGGCAATGCTGGAGGGTGAAGCGGTGGTCGGGCGAGGGATGTTTGCGCAACGCCGCCTCCATTGTGTCGAGCACGAGTTCGGTCGCCTCGTCGCCATTGGTGTGGCAATGGACGAGCACGCCCGTCTGCAACGCGGCCTCGAGCGCTTGCGCCAGGCGTTCAGGCGGCACATACCAGAGGCCGTTGGGAGCGCCATTGTAATAGACGGGCCAGCGCAGGCGGGCCGAAAACCCCTGGATCGAGCCGTCCACGACAATCTTGAGGCAGCCGAACCGCAGGCGGTCGGTCGATTGCCCGCCCAGGGCGGCGGCCGCCTCGACGGCTGCGCGCGCATCGTCGCTGTGGTAGCGGCGCAGCGGCACAATTCGCGCGGGATAGCTGTCGTTGCCGGTTACGCGCAACATCATGGCGACGGCGTCGGGCGGCAGGGGATTGGCGAGATCGGTCGCCGTCGTCACGCCCTTGCGCACGCACAGGCGTGCAAAATCGCGCAAGCCGCGCTCGTCGCCGGACATCATCGCGCGATCGAGGCCGACCTGCGCCGCCACCATGGCCTGCGCGTCCGGCCCCTTCATTTCGCCGGTCGGCAGGCCGTCGCGGCCAAGCGGCACGCCGGGATGGTTGATGCCGGTGCGCAGGAGGCCAGCGGCCTTCAGCGCCCTGGTGTTTACGTTGAGAATATGAAAGCTCGCATGCATCACGCCGATGGGGCGGTCTTTGGAAACGCTGTCGAGGTCTTCGCGCGTCATGCGTTTGTTGTCGAAATAGATGGGATCGAGGCCCCAGCCGGTGAGCGGCGCGTCCGCTTGAGCGAGCATTTTTTCCTGTTCGGCGAGGCGGGCGATCACGCCATCGAGCGAACGCAATCCCGTCCAGGTCTTGCCGTCGGGCGCGATGCGGTCGAACCAGCCGCAATAGATATACCGCCAGACGGCGCCCTCGAAGGCGTGGCTGTGGCCTTCGATCAGGCCGGGCATCAGCACGAGGTCGGCGAAGCAGTCGTCAATGCGGTGTTTGCCCCAGCCCGTCAGCTCCTCGAGCGTTCCTGCGCCGAGAATGCGCCCCTCGCGCACAGCCACATGGCTTGCAACCGGCCGCGCCGGATTCATGGTGATGATTTTTCGCGCGCGATAAATGGTCGTAAGCATTGAGCTTTCCCGTCTTTCTGTCGATTATGCGCGAGGTCGCCCTGCGCGCCAAGGCGGGCTGAGGCCATGCGCGCGCAATTGTCGCCGGCGCGGGGAACGGCGAGAATGTTCGCGGACAATATTTGAAAGTTGCAAGCCAAGAGGGTGTCGGGTGACGGAAGAAGAAATAATGGCGGCCTTTACACATTCGCGTCAGCCCGTGATGGAAACGCTGGGCGGGCGGGTCGTGGCCTATGACAAGGCGCTTTCGCGCGCGACCATGCACTGGATGGCCGAGGCGCGCCATTGTCATTCGATCGCGGGCAATCCCAAAGGCGGGATCGTGCAGGGCGGCATTGTCACGGGCTGGATCGATTCCGCGATGGCGCATGCCTGCATCGCAAAATCCGCATTCACGGTCGGCGTGCCCAGTCTGGAAATCAAGGTGAGCTTTCTGGCCGCCGCCCATCCCGGCCCCTACCGCTCCTATGGCTGGGTCGAGAAATGGGGCCGCAACATCGCCTTTCTCGAAGGCGAATTGCGCAACGAGAATGACGATCTGATCGCGCGCGCAAGTTCGACCGCCATGTTGCGACATTTGAAGAAGGATTGAGCGCTTCCGGCGCTGCGGGGCAATCCGTCAGGGTTCGTCCTTGCGCTCGTATCGGAAGTCGCAATGACTTGCGCCCTGCATGATGGTCTGTGTGCGCGAGAACTTGAGACGGGGATCGAAGCCCTCGCAGAAAACCGCGTCGCGCTGGCAGGAGAGCAGGGGGCCGATTTCGGCGAGGCCCATGTCGCGATACATTTCCGCGTAACGGCAGCGCTTCACGTCGAAGGCGAAAACCGTGTCGGATTTTTCGCGCAATTCGATTTCCAGCGCGCCGCCGCGCGTCCAGAGCGGCTGAATGGCCACGAAGCCCGCGAGCCCCGGCGCATCGCCATGGGCCGCAGCCTTTTGCGCTGCGGCCATGGTCTGCCCTTGTGCAAGCGCCGAGCGCCGCACGCTTTCTCCAACGATGCGCCGGGCCTTCGCCACGCCATGCGCCGCTTTTACGGTCTCATAGACGTGATGCAGGATTTCGGCTTCGATGCGCCGACGCTCCAGCATGGATGCGAGTTCGCTATCGGATGCGAATTCGCCATGGCTGCTTTCGTCGGGCTCCATTCCCTCTGACCTGATTTGTCTCTGGTCTGTTTTTTCGGGCCTGTTTTTCTCGCCCGTTGTTCCGTGCGGGGGCTTCTTCGCGTCCTGTTCCTGTCGGCTCAGACATGACGGCCCCCGCGAAAATCGCGAAGACATCTTCTTCGCGACTTCTTCGCGACGAGCGTTCCTAGACTTCGATCTCGAACAGGAACTGGCCGGTCGTTACATCGGCCACGCCGACGAGCGCGCCGGGCCGTTCGCGTTTCTTGATCCGCGCCGAGGAAATCGCATCGCGCACATCGCGGAATGCGCCGCGCGGCGCGCCATCCACACGCACTTCATAAGGGCGCCGCTCGATGGCGCTTTCCTGTTGCATGGCCTGGCCCATCTGACCCTCCTTCGGTCGCACCCGGCAGGACTTGCCCAATCGAGGACAATTCACCGGGACAATCGAGTTCTGGTCTGGGACGCGCTCTGCATGCGAAAACAGGGCTATAGCCAGTTTCGCAGCGCGCCCATCGCCGCCGGCGCCTGTCAGATGTCCTATAAAGATAGGGCATGCACAGCTTAAGGCAAGTCCCAACATGTTAAGGCAAGTCCCAACATGCCGGTTTGCCGGCGCCGGAGACCTTGGCGCGGGGCGGGCAAGGCAATAAAAGGAGCGCCTGACATGCCAGAATGGAAGGCCCCGCCCGTGCCCGCTTATCGCTCCCGCACCACCACCCACGGCCGCAACATGGCCGGCGCGCGCGGCCTTTGGCGCGCCACAGGCATGAAGGACGGCGATTTCGGCAAGCCGATCATCGCCATCGTCAATTCCTTCACGCAATTCGTGCCCGGTCACGTGCATTTGAAAGATCTCGGCCAGATGGTGGCGCGCGAGGTGGAGGCCGCCGGCGGCGTCGCCAAGGAGTTCAGCACGATTGCTGTCGACGACGGCATCGCCATGGGCCATGACGGCATGCTCTATTCGCTGCCCTCGCGCGAAATCATCGCCGACAGCGTCGAATATATGGTCAACGCCCATTGCGCCGACGCGATGGTGTGCATTTCCAATTGCGACAAGATCACGCCCGGCATGCTGAACGCCGCGATGCGGCTGAACATCCCGGCGGTGTTTGTTTCGGGCGGGCCGATGGAAGCCGGCAAGGCACTGGTCAAGGGCAAGCTTCAGGCGCTGGACCTCGTGGATGCGATGGTGATGGCGGCTGATGACCACTATAGCGATGCAGAAGTTGCTGCCGTCGAAGAAGCTGCCTGCCCGACCTGCGGATCGTGCTCCGGCATGTTCACGGCGAATTCGATGAACTGTCTGACTGAAGCGCTGGGGCTTTCACTGCCGGGAAATGGCTCGACGCTTGCCACACATTCTGACCGCAAGCGGCTGTTTGT
>JBKDZW010000168.1:0-6341 GCA_047971685.1 Rhodoblastus sp. | reverse complement strand
TCATTCATGGGGAAGTCGCAAATTCATTCAATGTACCGGGCCTCAAGCCAGAGCGTCGAACCTCAGGCCCGGCTCCAACCAATATGCGTCGCCAATTCGTACTCGACCGAAGCTTGCACTCGATTTGAAGCTTGTATCCGACCCTCGACGCCTGCCCTCGCCGCTCGCCGATATTACCGAACCATTCTATAGCTACCGAACCGGTCGTTCGGCATTGACTAACACACGTTTCGACCCTAAATCAAGCCTGACCGAACGGTTCAGTCAAAATTCGATAATGAAATCGAACTGAAGATGGATAACGCGACGCGATCTGGAAACGCGCCGGCAGGCGCTGCGGACAGCCATGAGACAAGCCAAGAGACGCGCCAGATGACGCGCCAAGAGACGCATCTTGCGCCCGCAGCCGATGCGGATGGTGGCGACAGCGTCAAGGCGCGCCAGATTCTCAATGGCGCGCGCAAAGTGTTTATGGAGCTGGGGTTCGACGCCGCCTCGATGAACGACGTCGCACGCGAAGCCGGCGTCTCCAAGGGCACGATCTATTCCTATTTTTCCTCCAAGGTCGATCTGTTTTCGGCTCTGATCGGCGAGGACACGCGGTTGCGGGCCGAGCAGCTTGCGATCTACGAGGGGCTGAAGGGGCCGATCGAGGAGGCGCTGCCGCGTCTTGGCTTTGCCCTGATGGATGTCATTCTCGACCCCGCCAATGTCGCGCAGATCCGCATGGTGACGGCGGTGGCGCCCCGGTTTCCCGCGATCGGCGCGGCGTTCTACGAGGCCGGTCCCGATTACGGTCACCGCCGGCTGGTCGCCTGGCTTGCGCGCCGTGCAGGCGTGGGCGATCTGGAAATCGAGGATTTCGAGATGGCGGCCGCGCAATTCTTCAATCTGATACAGGGCGCGTTGTTTCGGAAAATGCTGTTTGCCGGGCAGCCCAAACCGCCGCGCGGCGAAATTCAGGCGACGGCGGAAGCCGCCGCGCGCGTGTTCCTGTGCGCTTATGGCGCGCGCAGGGACTGACGCAATCTTCCTCTGACGGAGTGCTCAAGCGGGCGCGAAACTGTCGGCGCGCGCCCTGCGCCAGGCTTCGCCGAAGCGCTGGTCTGTCGCGCCTGTCACGAGTTCGCCCGGCGACAACGCGGGATAAAGATGCTCGAAACCGACGATTTCGCGCGGCGAGACACGACGCATGAAATGATTGACGGTGAATTCGTTGGGATGATCGAGGCCGGCGGCGGCCGTCAGTTCTGCGAGCGTCGTCAGGGTCGAGCGATGGAAGCGATAGACACGCTCGGCCTTGTCGGGAACGACGAGCGCGCGGCTGCGGTGGGGATCCTGCGTCGCCACGCCGGTCGGGCAGCGATCGTTGTGGCAGGATTGCGATTGGATGCAGCCAAGCGCGAACATGAAGCCGCGTGCGGCGTTGCACCAGTCGGCGCCGAGCGCCATGGCGCGCGCAATGTCGAAAGCGCTGATGATCTTGCCTGCCGCGCCGATGCGGATTTTTTCGCGCAGACCCGCGCCGACCAGCGCGTTATGGACGAAACTCAGGCCCTCGCGCATGGGCATGCCGAGATGGTCCATGAATTCCAGCGGCGCTGCGCCGGTGCCGCCTTCCTTGCCGTCGATCACGATGAAATCGGGGTGGAGGCCGGTCTCGATCATCGCCTTGCAGATCGCCAGAAATTCGATGGGCTGGCCGATGCAGAGTTTGAACCCTGCGGGCTTGCCGCCCGACAGGCGGCGCATTTCGTCGATGAATTGAACGAGCCCGAGCGGCGTCGAAAACGCGGAATGACAGGCGGGCGACACGCAATCGCGCCCCAGGGGCACGCCGCGAATGCCGGCGATTTCGGGGGTGAGTTTGGCGGCCGGCAGAACGCCGCCATGGCCCGGTTTTGCGCCCTGGCTCAATTTCAGTTCGACCATTTTGATTTGCGGATCGCTCGCCGTCCTGGCGAAGAGTTCCGGTGAAAACCGGCCGTCGTCGTCACGACAGCCGAAATAGCCGGAGCCGATTTCCCAGATGAGATCGCCGCCGGCCTCGCGGTGATAGGCGCTGACGCCGCCCTCGCCGGTGTCGTGCGCAAAGCCGCCGCGCCTGGCGCCGGCGTTGAGAGCGCGAATGGCGTTGGCGCTCAGCGCGCCGAAACTCATCGCGGAAATGTTGAGGATGGAGGCGGAATAGGGATGGGCGCTTTCGGCGCCGACGATTATGCGATGGGGCTCCTTGCTCGCTTGCGTCGGAGCGATGGAATGGCGGACGAATTCATAGCCCTGCGCGTAGACGTCCAGTTCAGTGCCGAAGGGGCGCTTGTCGAGATCGTCCTTGGCGCGCTGATAAACGAGGGTGCGGTTATCGCGCGAAAATGGCGCGCCGTTCTTGTCGTCCTCGAAAAAATACTGCCGCAATTCCGGGCGGGCTTCTTCCAGCAGAAAGCGCAGATGCCCCGAGATCGGATGGCTGCGCAGAATGGCGTGGCGCGTCTGGGACAGATCGCGCAGCCCGAGAATGGCAAGACATGCGCAAATCAGCGCCAGCAGTTTGAACATGCCGCCGAAGATCGGGGCGACCATGGCGAAGGCGAGAAAGAACGGCGCGCCAAGAATGGACAAGGTAAGCGGCAGATAGCGCCGGGCGAAAGCAAGTCTGAGAAAATCCATTCGGGTCTCCGTGGCCTCAAGGCGCCTGCTCCGACGCCTTGAGCGCGCACAATCTGACCGGCTTTCGCCGTATCCGTCAAAAGCCGGATTGTCTATCGGCCCCGCAAATCACATGCGGCTCGACCTGCCGGCCCCCTGGTTATTTGCAGCTCATGCTCTGATTGCGCCGCCTGCCGGCGCGACGGGACATCATAGGCGAGGCGCGATTTGCATGGGCATGCCGCCCTGCGGCCGCAGGGTGACGCGCTGTACGGGCCGCACGACATGGCCGGGCGCAAGATCGAAGCGGAAGGCGTGCACGAGATGGGCGAGCACGATGATCGCCTCTTGAATCGCAAAGCCCATGCCGATGCAGATGCGCGGCCCCGCGCCGAAGGGAATGTATGCGAAGCGGTCGATGCGCTCGCGGTTGGCGCCCAGAAAGCGCGTGGGGTCGAATTCGTTCGGGCGTTCCCACAGCTTCTTGTGACGGTGCAGCAGGAAGGGCGAGACGGTGACGATGGCGCCGGCCGGAATCTTCATACCGCAGACGACATCGTCGGCTTTGGCCGCGCGCGAAAGGAAAGCCGCCGGCGGATAGAGGCGCAGGGATTCTTCCAGCACCGCCATGGTCACGGGCATACGCTCCGTCAGTCCGTCGATCGGGCCGGCGTTCAGTTGCGCGTCGGCTTCCGCCTCGACTTCGGCGCGCCATTCCGGAGATTGCGACAACAGGTAGAAAGTCCATGTCAGCGCATTGGCGGTGGTCTCGTGGCCGGCGCCGATAAAAGTGACGATATTGGAGCGCAAATCTTCCTCGCGCATGCCCAGGCCGGTTTCGGGATCCTGCGCTTCGAGCAGCAGCGTGAGAATGTCGCGCGGCGTCCTGGTCCCGTCGGCGATCATCTTGCGGCGGACGGCGATGATGTCGTCGACGGCGCCGGCGAACCATTCGAGCGTCGACTTGCCGCGTATGCGGCCGAACCGCGGCAGGAATTGCGGCAGGCCCAGAAGATCGAAGGGATCGAGACGGCCGACCGTGTTGAAATAATGCGTGACCGCATTCTGGAATTCGCTGGTGTCGCGGCCAAGGCCCTGCGTGAACAGGGTATGTTCGAGAATTTCGAGAGTGAGCCGCGACATTTCCTCGAGCATATCGACCCGCTGGCCCGGCCGGCAGCGCGCAAAGCGCTCGACGCCGGCATTGACCGAGGCGGCCATGGCGGCGGCCAGCCCTGCGATCCGGCGCGGCGTGAACAGGGGCGCCAGCAGGCGGCGCTGCGCGCGCCAGTTTGCATCGTCCGCCGTCAGCAATCCCTCGCCGAGGCCGGGCTTGAGGATGCGCAATTGCAGATCGTCCTTGCGGTAATTGGCGACATTGTCGAGGAAGATGCGGCGCACGCCTGCGGGATCGCTGACGACGGCGCGGTCGCCCATGATCGAGCGGCCAAACAGAACCGGCTCCTCGTAATGGCGGCGCGTCCAGATTTCGATGGGGTTGCGGCGCAAGGTCGCGATCATGCCGAACAGGCCCAGCGGTTTTTCGCGAGGCGTGGGCGCAGGCGGGCGGAAGCCGAGCGTTGCGGCGGTCATGGCGAGCATCTCCGGTTGCGCATAGGCGCGTTATTGTTCTTTGGGGATTTCGACCGCTTTCGGCGGAGGCCGCGCGCGAGAGCGGCGGCGGGCAGACGTTGGGACGCGTAAAAAATCAGCGACCGCGCGTGAAGCTGCGCGGCAGGATGAACCGGCCGTCGGGATCGCGGCGGCGCAGGAGCGCCATGAGATCGATCGCCACCTTTTCCGCGTGAACAACGCTCAGCGCATCGACGCAGGCAAGCCGGCGATGATGTTCGTCGCAAACGTTGACGCTGAATTCGGCCGGCGCAGTCTGATCTTGTGCGTCTTGGTCTTGTGCGCTTTGGTCTTGCGCGCCTTGGTCTTGCGCGCTCCACACTTGTGCGCCCCACCCTTGCGCGTTCCGCCCTTGCGCAAGGTTCGTCTGGCGTCGCACCCATATACGGTAGCTTGCCATGGTGGCCTCCCTGATGAATCGGGGACTTGCAGCCTTGCCGAGGCGGGCCCTCCAAGCAAATCAAAATGTTCTTTTTTTCATGCTGCGCCGCATCATGGGACATGAGCGAAACCCGCATTGTTTCCGTTGGCTGTATATTTTTGGCGTCGCGGCATGAAACGCCAGCGCGTTCACTAATTCGTGATATTGCGCCGATGAAGGCCGCGTCCGTTCGCATGGAGCCTCGATATGGGCCGCATTCGTTAAATCGTCCGAAATTCGATTTTCCGTTTTCAAAGCGGTTTGCAGGACGTTTGTTTAACGGATCGCACCCGTCGGCTCGTTGTCCTGGCCGGGGTCGGAGGCGCTGCCGGCGCGGATCGAGGCGGCGGGGCGCGGCGGGCGCGGGGTGAGCGCAAGCGCGCGCTGTACGCTTGCCGGGTCGAAGGCGCGGCTTGCGGCGCGCGCCGGCGGCGCCGGCGGTACGCCAATGCTCGGACCGGAATTCATGGCGTAGGAATTGTCGCCCGGCAGACGCTTTGTCTGCGCGATGTCGGTTTCCTCCTCGACCTCGGGAGCATCGGGAAGATTGTCGAGGTCGGGCGGCGGCGCCAGGGTCGGGATGGCCGGCTTGCAGATGCGACGCAGGCCCTTGCGGCTTGAGCCGTGCATCGCAAGGTCGATGTGCAGGTGATCGTAATGGAAGGCGTTGGAGCCCGGCGCCAGAACGGTCGTGAAGCGCTCGCAGGCGCCGCCCTGCGCCTCGCGCAGAAAAGCCTTCGTCTGTTCGTCGCCGCGCGTCCAGTCGCGGCGGATGACGATCTTGCGGCCGTCCGCCAGCTCGAAGCCGCCAACGTCGATGGCGTTGCCGAAGGAATGTTCCGACAGGCGCGCGCCGACCTTATTGTTCATGCCGCGGCACGAATAGGCGCCCATCGTATTGATCTGCACGACAGGCTGGCCGAAGCGGGCTTGCGCCGCCGGCTGCAATGTGCCCGAGACCCATTCCTCGAGTTCTGCGACCATCGAGCAATCGAGCGTTGCGCGCGAATTGAATTTTACCGCGCCGCCGAGCAGGGCCGTGACATGCAGGGGCCGCGTGAGGCCGCAAATGCCGGGGCCGCTGATTTCGCGCGCCGGCTGCACATAGGCTGAAAACCGGACGCGCTTTTCCGCAAAGCAGGCGTTTTCCGCAGCCGTCCGCCAGGCCGGACGCTTGGGTCGATCATAGATCGAACATGCCGATAGCAAGGACGCAAGTCCGGCCAGAGCAAGATATGGCAATAAGCGACGCGCCATGGGCACAGGGATGCGGCGCCCGCGTTAACGAGCCGGGAATAAAGACGGTTAACGCATCAATTTTGTCGCGATGTTTCATTTACGCCGCTTCACCAACAGGCAGCGCAGGTTTCACGCAGCCATCCGGACGTAAAAAAACGCCGGCGGAGGCCGCCGGCGTCTGGTCTGCCAATCAGGGTTTGCTCAATCAGGCTTGCGAACTTTGCCCGGCGTTGCGTTCGGCCATGAAGCGGTCGAATTCCTCGCGGTCGCGTGCGCGACGCAGTCTGTCGAGATGTTCGGCGAAGTCGCGCTCGGCCTGGACGAGTTTCTGCCGCTCTTCTTCGAGGCGGGCGAGTTCGGCGGAACGCCAGTCGTCGAAGGCGCTGTTGCCGGTCGGGCGCGG
>JBKDZW010000167.1:0-20192 GCA_047971685.1 Rhodoblastus sp. | reverse complement strand
GCGCAATGGCGCGCGCCATAGGCCCCGACCTCGCGCAAACCCTCCTCGACCACGGCCTTTCGCAAATCCTCGCACAGATCCACCGACCAAAGCGCAATGGCGTGATGGCGCCGCCCGCCCGAACCGGCGACCACAATTTTTGCGTCCGCCGCACGCCGGCCCGCATGAAGACGCGCGCAAAGATCATCCGGTGCAAAGGGCGCATCGACCGAGACCGTGCACAGGAATTCAAAACCGTTCTCGCGCGAAAAAACGAGGCCCGCCAGAACGCCGGCGAGCGGACCGCCATCCGCGACGCTATCGCTGAGGACCGGCAGGCCGAACGACGCAAAGCGCGCGGCCTCGCCGTTGGCGTTGAGCGCCAGCATTCCGCATTGCGGGCCAAGACGCGCAATGGCGTGGGCGATCAACGGGCGCCCGGCAAGCATAAGAAAGGCCTTGTCGATACGGCCCATGCGCCGCCCCCGCCCGCCTGCAAGCACAAGCCCAAGCGTTTTTTTCCGTTCAAGCGTTTTTTTGCGTTCGAGCGTATTCGCGCATATGCCGGCTTGCCTCATGAGGCGACCGCGCGACGCCGGTCGGCAAGGATCAGAATTTCCACCATAGGGCGGTGACGATACCGCGTTCGGCGGATGAATTCACCCCGCGCAGCGCAACCAGTCCGCCAAGCTGCACCGAGAGCGCATCGGTCAGGTCATAGACCACGCTCGCCTTCATCTTCTGTTGCAGCATGAAACGGTCGCCGAGCCGTCCCGGCACGATGGTGGTGAAGGATTGCAGCATCAAGGTCGTGCGCGCGAACGGCCGGATCGCATAGGTGGCGTCGAAGCGCAATTGATGCCCGAACACCGCGCGCGTGCGAACCCCCATTTGCAGGTCGACATAGCCGGCAAGTCCGGAAATTTCGATTTTGCGGCCATAGAGCAGGCGCGCATCGATCTGCACGCGATCGCGCATGTCGTAGAAGCCGGCCGCCCATCGCCCGCCTGTGGCGTAGCGGGCGGTCGCCTGCGCGGAAATAACGCTGTCGCCCCATTCCAGGAGCCTCACGCGCGCGCCGGCTTCTCCTGCGGCAGCGCGCGTATCGCGGCGGCCCGGCGGTTGCGCGCGAAACGTGAACCACGAGGGTTCGCCGATCAGCGTGACGAAATCGTTGAGCCCGTATTCGGCATAAGTGGAAAGTTCAAATTTGCGCCAGGCGGGAATGACGACGCCGCGCCCGAAAGCATCATAAGACAGCCGCGCCTCGGAGAACGCCAGTTCGGCGATGACCTGCCCGCGACCGGCGGCCTGCATGAAAGCGCCTGCCCATACCCAGTTTGGCGCAACAAGCGCCGCCAACATGCAAACAATACGCAACATCGACAAAAGTTGTTTTACGACCGGAAGTTAACACTACTTCCGGTCGCAGAAATGTCGAGCATTCCCTGCGGCTTTGGGTGCAGATGCGCATTAACCGCCGGACACATTCTCCGCCGTATAGGTCTTGCCGCGATAGACGACGCTCTTGAGCTGCAAATCGCCCTTTGGATCGAAGGCGTCGGCGCGCAGCGAGAACTCGCCCTTCTCCAGCTTCAGGCCGAGCAGCGCATAGGCGGCGATCATCATGCGCGCCGCAGAGCCCGTGTACCAGGCCCAGCCGCCGCGCCCTTCGTAGCCCGGCCCCTCGTAAACGTCGGCGGCCTGCTGATGCGGCGGCAGGCCATAGCGTTCGGCCGCCTCCGGCGTTGCATATTTGGACAACGGCGAAATCTCCACCCAGCACTGGAAGGCGCGGGCAAACAGGCGCGCGGCCTCTTCGGCGTCGCCCTTGGCCTGCGCCTCCTCGGCCAGCAGCACCAGCGCATCCACGAACCAGGAGACGCCATGCGAATATTGCCCGCCATTCTCGCGCACGCCGGGCGGATATTCCGCCGAGCGGCCCGGGAAGGGGTCGGATTGCTCGTCGTAATGCGGATTGACGAGCAGGATGCGGTCCGGCCGCTCCAGCACGGCCAGAGCTTTCTCCACGCATTCCACGCCGCGCGAAAAATCGACCGCCCGCGAAATGACCGGCCACGAGGCGGTCATGGCGCTCATCGGCGTCACTTCCTTGCCGTTGTCGGCATAGGCGCGCAGGTAACGATCGCCGCGCCAGCACTTGTCGAGCGCGCCGCGTAATTTGGCTGCGGCGTCGCGATAGCGCGCAGCCAGATCGCGTTTGCCCCGTTTCTCGCACAATTTCGCGAAATCCACGAGAATGCCGTGCAGGAAGAAGCCGACCCACACGCTCTCGCCGCGCCCTTCGAGGCCGATGAGATTCATGCCGTCGTCCCAGTCGCCGGCGCCCATCAGCGGCAAGCCGTGCCGCCCGAACCGCGCCAGCGCCCATTCGATCGCCAGCCGGCAATGATCGAACAATTTCGCGCTTTCGCGCGAGGGCAACGGCACATCGGCGTTGCTCTCCACGCCCTTGGGCAGGAGCGCGGTCTCGATGAAGCCGGTCTCGACATCGAGTACGGCGTCGTCGCCCGTCGCCGCCACATAGCGCGTGGTGACGAAGGGCAGCCACAGATGCGGATCGGACGCGATCGTGCGGTCGCCAAGGCCCGTGCCGCCGCCCGGCGCCGTGTGCCACCACTTGACGGCGTCGCCCTCGACGAACTGGCGCGCCGCATGCAGCAGAAGCTGGCGGCGCGTAAGATCGGGAGCAAGGAAGGTGAGCGGCAGTACGTCCTGCAATTGGTCGCGATAGCCGGTCGCGCCCGAGCGCTGCGCGGGCCCGGTGCGGCCCCACAGGCGCGAGGCCAGCAATTGATAGGGCAGCCAGTCGTTCACCAGCCGGTCGAATTCCGGCTTGTTGGTCTCGATGCGCAGGACGCCGAGCGTGTCCGTCCAGAACTTTTTCGTTTCCGCCAGCATGTGTTCGGCCCACGCCGGATCGCGCCCGACTTCGGCAAAACGCATGGCGTCCTCGATCCCGCCGGTCTGACCGATGGTGAAGACGATTTTAGCTTCTCCGCCGGCCTTCACTTCCACAGGACCGCAGAACGCGGCCACGGTGCGCTGACGGCGCTCGGCGGTGGTGTCGGGATGGGAATGTTCGACGATATAGGGCACGCGCGACGTGCGCAGACTGGAGCCGATGGCGCGCCGGCGCGAGGTCTCCGCAAATTCCGCCGCAAGCGACGTCGTCGCGAACGCCCAACCCTTGGCGAAGTGATTTTTCTTGTTGCGGAAATAAAGCGCGCGCTCGCTTGCGTCGCTTTTGCATTCGATCGAATCCTGGCTTTCCACCATCGTCTCGTCGAGCGCGATTTCGGCGATCGGCGCCACGGTGAAGATGCGGTCGCTCGCTGTCTTGTTGACGATACGCAATATCTTCGTTTCGCAGGCGTGTTCGGGCGGTGCGAAAACCGTGAGTTCGAGATCGAGATCGTGCCGCGAACGGCGATAGACGACATAGCCCAGGCCAAACAACGCATCATAGGCGCCGTCCGTGCGCCGCAACGGCGCATAGGTCGCGCAATCCGTGTCGCCATGCGCCATATCGCGTACATAGATCGCCTGCCCCGAAGGGCCGAAGCGCCCCTCGCCCATTCGGAACGGGGTGAGCGAATTCTGGCGCGCGTTGACCGCGAACGAGAAAATGTCGCCTTCCGCCGTCATCACGGCGCCGGAACCGAAATTGTTCGCAATCACATGCGCATAGGGACGCGGCAGGCCGGGCGTCACCGCCAGCGCGCGTCCGTCTTCGGTAAATTGCGCCGACGCGCCCGGCAGTTCCGGCGTCGACAACAAGACACGCTGGCGTTGTTCGATTTGTGCGACTGCCGGCGCGCTCGGCGCGTCCGCATTGAGATAGCGCACGATGGACTCGACTGCGGAAGCGAAATTGCGCGCCCAGCCGTCGACAATCACGATCTCGGCTGCGCTGTCGGGCGCGACCCGCACCTCGTAAACAAGGCTCGCGCAGGGCTCGAAGGAATACAGAAGCCCCTCGTCGCTCGTCTCGCGCAAGGGCGCGCGGCCCGTCAACGCATCGGGATCGGCCGAAGTGCCCATGCCGTAGAAGCGCGACTTCATGTCCTCATAGCCGATCAGCCGCACTTCGCCGGTCTCCCCCGGCCCCGCCGCATGAAAAGCGACCTCGTGCGACATGCGCCGGCGCGACTGGCGCTGATGCGCGGTCTTCAGCAGACGGTTCTGCGTGATGATGGCCGCAGGCTCGTTCATGAACCATGTGCCGACATGCAGCGCATTATAGGCGGCGTCGCGCCGTTCGACGCCCGTTTCGTTGACCACCCATTCGCGCAATGTCGAGACATTGATGCGGCGCGCGCGCTTTTCGAGATTGACGATCTTGAGCCGCGTGACCTCGACCGCCTCGGTCTCCACCACTTCGATCGTGGCTTCCACGCGCAGGCCGCCCATCGTGCGCGACATGAACAGCCGCGTCGGCGACAGCCGCTGTAATTTCGTGAGATCGCCGCCGGGGACCGGCGCATTGCCGAGCGACCACAGGGGACCGTCGCCCTCGCGGAAATAGATGAA
This sequence comes from Rhodoblastus sp., assembly GCA_047971685.1. Lineage (GTDB taxonomy): Bacteria > Pseudomonadota > Alphaproteobacteria > Rhizobiales > Beijerinckiaceae > JAJXWB01. Next base: position 15,659 of record JBKDZW010000167.1, on the reverse strand, counting down.
TTTTCCACGCGGCTGTCCTGGATCGTCGGGCCGGCGCGTCAGGTCGATCGGCGGCCCGCCGCGCGCCGTGCGCTCGACGCAGCTCACACCCTGCCCGTCGTCGTACCATTCGCTTGTCAGATAACCGTTGGTCAGCACGAAAGGCTTTGAATCCGGCAGGCCGCCGACGCCGGTGCCGAAGCCCGGCGCGCGCTTGCCGACCGCCGCCAGCCGCCGCAGCACAAGCCCCGCCAGAAACAGCGCAACAGCCGCCGCCACGATGGCGTAGCCAAGCAGCAGGCTTTGCGTCGGATTGGCGATCATGCGCAGCTTTTCCGCGCCCGTCCACGCCTTGTCCCATTGCGCGCCGGCCGGAATGTAGAAGGGCAGAAGCAGCGGCATCCAGGTGCCGAAGCGCCGCAAGCCCTCCGGAATCGCGCGGCTCGTCTGCGCCTTGCCGAGAAAGCGCGCCGAGGATTCATCCAGCGCGTCGCCGCCGACGAAGGACAGGTTCACCAGGGTCGCAACGCGCAGGCCCATGTGATCGAACCAGATCAGCACGCGCAGCCAGTCGTAGGCAAGAAGGCCGGTGAAGACCGCAAGGCTCCAGTCGACGAAGGATTGATGCGATTGCGTCGTCGCCATCAACGTGGCCACGCCCGTGCGCACCAGACCGTCCTGATTGTACCAGGCGGGCTCGGGCGAGGATTTCAGGAAGGTGTAGATGACCGGCGCCATCCACAGGCCCCAGCGCAGCACGAGAATGGCGTTGTCGACGAGCTGGCGCACGCCGTCTTCGCTGAACAATTTGCGCAAGGGCTTGAGGTCGCGTTTCACCAGCGCGGTCAGGAAGAACAGATTGATGGAAAACAGGGGCGCTGCGAAAATCCACTGGATCACGCCCGACACGGATTCCGTATAGAACAGTTTTACGCCGCCCTCGACCGGCCCCAGATTGGTCACGCCCCATTTGGAAAACAGCGGCCAGATATTGTAGTTTTCGATCGGCCGGCCCCAGTGCGGATAGAAGGTCGCCGTATATTTGTAGAATTTGGAATTGACGTTCTCGAGCTGCGCGGCGTCGAAATACCAGGCGACTGCGCCGCCGACGAAACCGCCCAGAAGCGCGCCGAACAGAAAGACCCGCCAACTCGACAATTTGCGGCGCCGGCGCATGATGATCGGCGCGACATCGGATAGGAAATCGACGCCGGCATAGGCGAATGCCCCGGCGATGACGCCGAACAGGAAACGTTCGCTCCCGCTGTGGCCGGGCAATCCCATTTGCGTCGCGATCCAGATCGCCGCGCCCACCGCAAGACCGCGCAAATAATTCTGCGGCCGCTGCAACTCCCGCATCAGACGCATGGCGAAGGGCGGCGTGGAATCCGTGCTTTCCAGAATGGTGCGTCCCAGCGGATAGACCGCGCAGCCAAGGACCGCCGCGCCGGTCACGCCGGTCGCCAGAAACAGGTTGAACAGCGCCTGGTTTTCCATGAGCGCGCCGACGAAGGTCAGCAGCCCCATGAACACGAAGCCATAGACGGCGCCCTTGCCCGCGCCCGAAAGCCAGGGCTTGCGCACGGCAGGCTCGATGGGCGGCGAGCCGTGCAGAAGATCGGCGATCGCCTGGGTGACGAGATAGGTCTCGCCCCAGATGCCCGCCTGCGCGAGCGCCGCCGTCAGCGCCGAAACGACGACGATGACGCCGACCGGCAGCGATTGCACATAGGCGCTCGATCCGAAGGTGGCGATGATCGGCGAGAACGAGGCATAGGCGGCCGCGATAAACAGCAGGCCGTGCAGGCGCGTGTCGCGTGGCAACCGGCGTCCGAGCGCAATGGCTGCGCCTGCAATGATCGCCTCGTTGACGAGAAAGAGGCCGAGCGTGCGCCCGATCGCCGCCTGCATGGGAACGGAGAGCGGCGCATTGAGCGCGACCCAGCGCCCCACCTGCGCCGGCAGTTCCGAGCCAAGCCCGATGAACACGCAGAACAGGAAGGGAATGAGCGCCAGCGCGCCATTGGCCGCCGCCTGCGGTCTGCGGCCGGAATAGGCCATGATGATGAGCATGCCCGCGATATAGAGGCCGGCTGCGCAACTCGCGCCCACGGAGGTGAAGGCGAAAAGTTCGCTCCATGCGCCGGGCGAACGCCACAGGAAGCCCTGCGGATTGCACAGGAGGCCGTAAACGCCGACGACGAGCGCGTCGAACCAGCCGACCCGCGCGATCGCATTCAGAATGCGCCCTTCCGGGTTGACGAGAGCAAGGCCGACGGCCGCGCTTGCCGCCGCGCCGAGCGCTGCCTGCGCGCCGCCGAGGCCTGTCGCGGCAATGCTCGCGCCGAGCAGCAAAAGACCTGCGAAAAGCACTGCGAAATGCGGCGCGCCTCGTTCCTGTGTCGCAGCAATGGTCATCTGTTTCGCCTGTTCCCTCGTTTGACCGGGGCTGCCCGGTCGAGCGACCGCTCTCAAGCCCGCGCTCTCCAGAGGGCGCGTTGATTCGCTCGATCGCCAGTATAATCGGAATACGGCGCGCATCCCCTGCCCGCCCATTCTCTTGCACAGGCCCCCGCCCGCACATTGTCCTGCGCCCGCCAATCGCCTATTTCGGGGCATAACAGGAGTTTCCCATGTCTGCACCGCCCACGAAGTCTGCACCGCCCAAGAAGTCTGCACTGCCCACGAAAATGCGCCAGGTGATCTTCGACGGCGCGGGCGGCCCCGAGGTCGTCAAGCTGGTCGAGGCCGCCACGCCCAGCCCCGGCGCCGGCAAGGTTCTGGTCGAGGTCACAGCTTTCGGCGTCAACCGGCCCGATTGCGCCCAGCGCGCCGGCGCCTACCCCCCTCCGCCCGGAGAAACACAGGTGCCGGGCCTCGAAATCGCCGGCAGGATCGTCGCGCTTGGCCCCGATGCGGCCGGCCTGAAAATCGGCGATGAGGTCTGCGCGCTGGTCGGCTCCGGCGGCTATGCCGAATATGCCGTCGCCGACGCCGCGCTATGCCTGCCCCGCCCGAAGGCGCTGTCCCTGCTGGAGGCGGCGGGCGCGCCCGAAAACTATTTCACCGTCTACGACAATGTCTTCACACGGGGGCGGCTGATTGCAGGCGAGACCCTTCTGGTGCACGGCGGCTCGTCGGGCATCGGCTCGACCGCGATCCAGCTTGCCAGGCAATTCGGCGCGAAAGTCATCGCCACCGCCGGCTCGCGGGAAAAATGCGATTTCTGCCTCAAGATCGGCGCCGACGCCGCAATCGATTATCGCGCGCAGGATTTCGTCGCCGAAGTCCAGAAAATCATCGGCAAGCGCGGCGTCGACGTCATTCTGGACATGGTGGGCGGCGCTTACATTCCCAAAAACATTTCCTTGCTCGCGCTTGAAGGGCGTCTTGTGCAGATCGCCTTCCTACAGGGGCCGATGGTCGAGAAGTTCAATTACCTGCCCGTCATGGTCAAGCGCCTGACGCTCACCGGCTCGACGCTCCGCCCGCGCACGCTCGCGCAAAAGGCCGCCGTCGCCAACAAATTGCGCGAGAAGGTCTGGCCCTTGCTCGATAGCGGCGCGGTCCGCCCGCTCATCCACGCGACCTTCCCGATGGAAGAAGTCGACAAGGCGCACACGCTGATGGAGACATCGGCGCATCAGGGCAAGATCATGGTGACGACCGGCAAGTAGGCGGCAGGCAAGTAGGCAGCGGAGACAGCCCCTACACCACCGCTTTTTTCGTGCGCATGCGAAAAATATCTTCGTCGGCGAAGCCGATTTCGCGGAGCACTTCGTCTGTGTGCTGACCGAGGCCGGGCGCCATGCGCGGCGCTATTTTTTTCTCGCCGCTGATCCAGAGCGGCGAATTGACGGTTTTCAGATCGCTGTCGGCGAAGGGTACGAGAATGTCGTTTTCCAGCGCCTGCGGGTCGCCTGGAACATCCGTGACAGGCGCGACAATCTCGAACAATATGCCGCGCGCATTGAGGCGCTGGCGCCAGTCGGCGCGGTCGCGCGTCGAAAAGGCGGCGTCCATTTCGTCGATCAGCGCGCGCACATTGGCCTGACGATCCGGCTTGGTGGCAAAGCGCGGATCCTCGGCAAGATCGGGGCGCTCGAGACAGGCGACCAGTTCCGGCCACAGTCTCTCCTCGTTATGGATCGACAGGATCAGCCATTGCCCGTCGCGGCATTGATAGAAGGTGGCCAGCGCATTCGTCGCCTGCTCGCGCGGCTTGCGCTCCGAAAAGACCGCTCCGCACAGCGCCGCCTGCACGAGAAAGGCGTTGGCCCATATGCCATTGGCGATGAGCGAGGAGACGACTTCGGCGCCCACGCCCGTTTTCTCGCGCCGATAAAGCGCCATGAGAATTCCCGACAGCACGGCGAGCGCGGACGGATGATCGCCCATGCCGCCCGATGAGCGCGCCGGCGGCGCCCCGGCCGCGCGCACAAAGTCCATCATGCCCGAACGCGCCCACCAGGCGGTGGTGTCGAAACCAGGTTTTTCAGCCTCCGCGCCCTTTTCGCCATAGCCGGAAAAGGAGGCGTAGATGATGCGCGGATTGAGCGCCTTCAGGGCTGGATAATCGAAGCCGAGTTTTTTTCGCACGCGCGCAGGATAATTGGTGATGAAGACATCCGCGCCAATAGCCAGCCGCCGCAGGATTTCGCCGCCATCCTCGCTTGTCAGATCGACTGCGATGCTGCGCTTGTTGCGCGCATCCACAATCCACGGGAAATTATGTTCCGTCGCCGGCTGCCCCGGCGCGGACGCGGTGTGGCGATAGGCGTCGCCCGTGGGCGGTTCGATCTTTATGACATCGGCGCCGAAATCCGACAGGACGGTGGCGGCTGCGGGCGCGGCGATGAAGCTCGCGCAATCCAACACTTTCAGCCCGGCAAACAGACCTTCCATCGTTTCAGCGCCCCTTCCATTGCGGCGGGCGCTTGGCAAGAAACGATTCTATGCCTTCGCGAAAATCCTCCGAGCCGTAGCAAAGCCCCACGAGGTCGTCGTCGGGCGGCAAGGTCTGCGCGCAGGCAATCCGGCGCAGGGCCTCCTTGGTCGTGCGCAAGGTGAGCGGCGCATGCCCGGCGATCGTGGCCGCGATTTCGCGCGCGCGGGCAAGCAGCGCCTCGTGGTCGGTCACGACCTCATTGGCGATGCCGCAGGAAAGCGCTTCCTGCGCCCCCATCAGCCGCGCCGTGAAGAACAGATCCTTCACGCGGGCCGGTCCGATGAGATGGACGAGCCGCGTGTAATTGGCGACCGACAGGCAATTGCCGAGCGTGCGCGCGATCGGAAAGCCGAATTTGAGAGAGGGCGTGACGATACGCATGTCGCAGCACGCTGCAATCGCCGCCCCGCCGCCGGTGCAGGCGCCCGATATCGCCGCAATGGTCGGCAGGGCCAAAGTCTCGAGCGCCGAAAACACGCGCTCCATCTTGGCCTCGTAGGCAAGACCGTCTTCGGCGGTCTGCACGCTATGAAATTCGGCGATATCCGTGCCGGCCGCAAAAGCCTTGTCGCCGGCCCCCGTGATCAGCACCACGCGCAGCGAGGAATCGCGCGCAGCCTTCTCGCAGAAACCGAGCAGGCGTTCGTACATGGCAAAGGTCAGCGCATTGCGCTGGCGCGGCCGGTTCAATGTCACCTCGGCGACGCCATTCCGGATTTCGATCAGAAGATTTTCGCTCATGCAACGCCCCTGGCCGCCAGATTGCCTCATGCCGCATACCGGCGCAAACTCCGTCGCCGCATGGGAGGCGGAACGCACGGTCATCCCTCGGGATTTCGCAAACGGAATTGCGGCGTCACGCGCGCAAGCTCCAACGCAAACGTTCCAAGAGCTTGCTTTAACCGAGCGCCGCCTCGATCGCCCTGCCGCAGGCGGCCGTATCGGCATTGCCGCCGAGATCGCGCGTGCGCAACGTGCGCTCGGCCAGGGTGCGTTCGATCGCAGCCACAATCTCGGCTGCGGCTTCCTGCTCGCCCAGATGTTCGAGCATCATCGCGCCCGACCATATCTGCCCGATCGGATTGGCGATCCCCTGCCCCGCTATGTCGGGCGCAGACCCGTGCACCGGCTCGAACAGCGACGGAAAATCACCCGTCGGATTGATATTGCTCGAAGGCGCGATGCCGAGGGCGCCGGCGCAGGCAGGCCCCAGATCGCTCAGGATGTCGCCGAACAGATTGGACGCCACCACCACGTCGAACCAGTCGGGATGCAGCACGAAATGCGCGGTCAGGATATCGATGTGATATTTGTCGCATTTCACATCGCGATAGGCTCTCGCCATCTCCTCCACACGCTCGTCCCAATAAGGCATGGCGATGGAAATGCCGTTGGATTTGGTCGCCGACGTCAGATGCTTCTTCGGCCGGCTCTGCGCGAGATTGAAAGCGAATTTGAGAATGCGGTCGACGCCCGTGCGCGTCATCACGGTCTCTTGCACCACCAGTTCGCGCTCGGTTCCCGCAAACATGCGTCCGCCAATCGAGGAATATTCGCCCTCGGTATTTTCGCGCACGACATAGAAATCAATGTCGCCGGGCTTGCGGCCGGCCAGCGGACACGGCACGCCCGGCATGAGCTTCACGGGGCGAAGATTGACGAACTGATCGAACTCGCGCCGGAACAACAGAAGCGAGCCCCAGAGCGAGACATGGTCGGCGATCTTTTCGGGCCAGCCGACCGCGCCGAAAAAGATGGCGTCGTGCTTGCCGATCCTGTCCTTCCAGTCCTCCGGCAGCATACGCCCGTGCCTGGCGTAATAATCGTAGGAAGAAAAATCGAACCAGTCCTGTTCGAGCCGGAAGCCGAACTTTTTGGCGGCGCGCTCAAGCACGCGCACGCCTTCTGGAACCGTCTCCTTGCCGATACCGTCTCCGGGAATGACGGCGATCTTATAACAGCGAGTCATGAGAGGTCTGCTGATAGAGAGTAGAGAGTAGGGAGTGGAGTTTATTCCTCCTGCCCCCTATTCGCCACTCCCTGTCTTCATCTTCTCAGGCTTTCTTGCCGCGCACCCTCTCCACAATCATCTGGACGAAGCCGGCAAGCCCCGACGGCATCACATAGATGATCGCAATCAGCAGCAGTCCGTAGATGGCGCCGGACAGGCCCTTGGACACGCTTTCCGCGATATTCGGCACGAACAGCAGGAAGGCGCCGCCAAACAGCGCGCCCGGCAGCCAGCCGACGCCGCCCACGACGAGACCGACAAGGAAGCCGATCGACAGGGTCAGTGTGAAGGAATCGGGCGCCACGAACTGCACGATGATCGCGCCGAGCGCCCCGGCGATGCCGGTATACAAGGCCGAGAGCCCGAACGCGCTCGCCTTGTAGAGCGAGGTGTTGATGCCCATCGAGCGCGCCGCGATCGGATTGTCGCGGATCGCCATCATCGCGCGGCCCGCACGGCTCGTCACCAGATTTGTCGCGCAGATATACAAGATGACGCCGACAAGCAGAGTGAAATAATAAAGCCATTGATCCTGATTGAGTGGCAGGCCGAATGGCGCATTGGGCTTGGTGATGACAATGCCCTGCACGCCTCCCGTCCAGTGCTCGAGCGGCGACAGTTTCAGGATCTGCGGCGTCGCCGCCGCAAGCGCGAAGGTTGCAAGCGCGAGATAAATGCCCTCGAGCCGCAACGCCGGCAGGCCGAACAGGAAGCCGAGCACGAAGCAGATGACGCCTGCGGCCGGCAGCGTCCAGATATAGTTGACGCCCATATGCTCCATCATGATCGCCGCCGTATAGGCGCCAACCGCGTAGAAGGCCGAATGGCCGAGCGAAAACTGCCCGTTGAACCCGGTCAGCAGGTTCAGGCCGAGAATGGCGATCGCATAGACCATCGTCTGCGTGTACTGGAACACGACGAAGTTCTTTGTGAACATCGGCAGAACCAGCGCGATCGCAAGAAGGCCGACGAATATGGCGCGGCGCACGCCTGCGCCGGTTTCCGCCTGCGGGACGCCAGGGCGTGCGAGTGGACGGTTCTCGCCTTCCGGCGATTGACCGATGTCGTGATGTTCGACGGTATCATCATGTGTGGACATGTCAGACTCGCGAGACGACGACGCGGCCAAACAGGCCGGCAGGTTTGAAGACAAGCACCACCACGATCACAACCAGCGCGATCGGCAGCTTGAGTTCCGCGCCTATGACGGGAATGTAGGTGCCGGCAAGGTTCTCGATCACGCCGACGGCAAAGCCGCCGAGCACGGCGCCGCCGGGGCTCGTCAGGCCGCCGAGCACGGCGCCCGCAAAACCATAGAGCAGGATCGAGATCATCATGTTCGGTTCAAGGAACACGACCGGAGCGATCAGCATGCCCGCGATCGCGCCGATCGCGGACGCCATGCCCCAGCCAAGCGCCGTCATCCAGGAAACCCGGATGCCCACCAACCGCGCGGACGCGGGATTTGCAGCCGCAGCGCGCATGGCGAGACCCACGCTCGTGTAGCTGAAAAACAGGTAGAGCAGAAGCAGAAGCCCTAATGTCACGGCGATCATGCCCCCCTGGTGAGAGGAGATCAGCGTCGAACCGAACAGGGGCGAGGAGCCGAACGGCGAGGGGAAGCTCTTGACCGTGAAGTCCCAGATGAAGCCCGCCATCGAATTGATGACCGAATAGAGCGCGATGAAGATCACGACATGGCTGAGCACCGGGGCGTGTTCGATCGGCTTGAACACGATGCGTTCGATCGCGACGCCGCCGATGAAGGAGACGACGAGGGTGATGAGGAAGGCCAGCCAATAAGGCACGCCATACTCGATCAATTGCCAGGCGATGAAGGTCGAGAACATCGCCATTTCGCCTTGCGCGAAATTCAGATGGTCGATCGCCTGATAGATCATGACGACGGCAAGCGCCATACAGGCGTAAATCGCGCCCGTTGAAATGCCCGCCAGAATTTGTTGAATAAGAAGCTCCATGTCAGAGGCCCCTCAATAACCGAGATAGGAGCGACGCACGTTCTCGTCCGCCCCGATTTGTTTCGCAGGGCCCGACAGAACGATCGAACCGGTTTCCAGGAGATAGGCCTCGTCCGCAATGCCGAGCGCAAGCGCGGCATTCTGCTCGACGATGAGCATGGAGGCGTTCTCATCTCGATTAAGCGAGGTGAGAATCTCGAACATCTCCTTCACGACAAGCGGCGCAAGGCCGAAGGACGGCTCGTCCAGCAGCATAAGGCGCGGGCGCAGCATCAAGGCGCGCGCTATGGCCAGCATCTGCTGCTCGCCGCCCGACAGGGTGCCGGCCTGCTGCATGCGCCGCTGTTTCAGCCGCGGAAAATGGTCGTACATCTTGTCGAGGTCTTTTTGGATATTTTGTTTGTCCTTGCGCGTGATTGCGCCGAGCAGCAGGTTTTCTTCCGTCGTCATGCGCGTGAAAGTGCCACGCCCCTCGGGAATATGCGCAACGCCGAGGCGCGCGACGTCTTCCGTCGAACGCCCCAGAATATTCTTGCCCTCGAACAGGATTTCCCCGCCCGACTTCACCATCCCGCAGATGGCGCGCAGGGTCGTCGTCTTGCCCGCGCCATTGGCGCCGAGCAGCGTCGTCACGCCGCCTTCCTCGAGTGAGAAATCCAGTCCGTGCAGCACGCGCACCTGACCATAGGCCGCCGTCAGGCCTTTGACTTCAAGCAGTTTGGTCATGCAGCTTCTCCGCCCAGATAAGCACGGATCAATTCGGGATCCTGACGCACTTCGTCGGGCGGGCCTTCGGCGATCTTCTTGCCGAAATTGAGCGCCACCACATTGTCGGAGATCGACATGACGAGACCCATGTGATGCTCGACCAGCAGAACCGTGACATGACGGTCGTCGCGAATCTGCTGCACCAGCCGCCCCAATTCGTACACTTCGTCATGGTTGAGACCGCCTGCGGGCTCGTCGAGCAGCAGCAGCTTCGGCGAAGCCGCCAGCGCGCGCGCAAGCTCGACGCGCTTCTGCGTGCCGAACGGCAGGCCGTCGACCGGGCGGTCGGCGACATCGCCAAGATGCAGATAGTCGATCAGCTCGTTCGCCGTCTTTTCCAGATCGCGCTCGACCGAACGGGAACTCGGAAGACGCAGGGAATCGTTGAAAAAATTGCTGTTCGTGTGCGAATGCCCGCCAATCAGCACGTTTTCGCGCACGGTAAGGCGCGAAAACAGCGCGACGTTCTGGAAGGTGCGGCCAATGCCGATCGCCGCCATCTCATGCGCGGAACGCGGCAGAATGCTCCTGCCCTCGAACAGCACATCGCCCTCGGTCGGCGTATAAAGCCGGCTCAGACAATTGAACATTGTCGTCTTGCCGGCGCCGTTCGGGCCGATCAGCCCCAGAACCTGCCCCTTCTGCAATTTGAAGGACACGCCGTCGAGCGCCACGATGCCGTCGAAACGAACCGCCACATCGCGCACTTCCAGAAGCGGCGCGCCGCCTGCCGCATCGTTCATACCCAACCTCCCGTCTCCACACAGCACGCCTTCGCGAAACAAAAACGAGCGCGCAGAACGTTCGCCCGGCGCCTATCAAGCGCGCAAGGCTCAAGGCCGCGCTCTTTTCCAGAAAATCCAATCATCCAGTTCCCACCCTCGGTCCGCTTTCCTCTTAAGCAAACATCCGCGCGACCCCTGTCCACGACAGAGCGGCGCACGACGCTTCGCCTCGCCACCACGATCCCGACGCCGCTGATCCGACGCCGCTGTGATCAGCTTGTCGCCATCAGCAATGTTGCGATCGGCGTTGCGACGGCCCACATTGCAACGCCCTTGGCGCCACAACGAAAAACATCGCAAAACCTGATCGCTACGACCCCGGTTTCAATTTCGCATCCCGAAACATTTTTCGTAAATGCGAAACGTCCGCGCGCTCAACCCGCGTTCTCATTGACTTGAAATCGACCACAATCTAGCGTCTCGGTCAAACGATAAAGTGAGAAATGCGGTGCAAAATTGTCGGACATTCACACTGTAATGGCTGTTTGCGCACGATATTGCCGCGAAGATGCCTGCGGCGGCGGCGATGGAGCGCTTCAGAGCGCACATGCGGCAATGCGCGCATCCATTATTTCGCATCCCGAACCGATTAGCGCAGCACATCACCGCTTTCCGGCATCGCTGCGATAAGCGGCGCCTAAGCGCCGGACACGCATTGCGCGGACGCCGACTTTGCGTGAAGATCGTTCACCCCTATCCCGTTTGACATGAGAGGCTACCCATGGACCTCAGTTTCACTCCCGAAGAAATTGCCTTCCGGGAGGAAGTGCGAAGCTTCTTCAACGATAATCTGCCCAAGGACATCAGAGAGAAGCTCGTATCCGGCCTGCACCCCTCCAAGGAGGACATGATCCGCTGGACGCGTATCCTCAACAAGAAGGGCTGGGCCGTGCCGCATTGGCCGGTCGAATATGGCGGCACAGGCTGGACGCCCGTGCAGCAATATATCTTCCTCGAAGAACAGATGCTCGCGCCAGCCCCGCAGATGCTCGCTTTCGGCGTCAGCATGGTGGGGCCGGTCATCTACACATTCGGCTCGGAGGAGCAGAAGAAGAAATATCTGCCCGCCATCGCCAATCTCGACACATGGTGGAGCCAGGGCTTTTCCGAACCCGGCGCCGGCTCCGATCTCGCGGGCCTGCGCACCACCGCCAAGCGTGAAGGCGACTTCTACATCGTCAACGGTCAGAAGACCTGGACCACGCTCGGCCAGCACGGCGACATGATCTTCATGCTCGTGCGCACGGATCCCACCGCCAAGAAGCAGGAGGGCATTTCCTTCCTGCTGATCGACATGAAATCGCCGGGCATCGTCGTCAAGCCGATCATCACCATCGAGGGCGGCCACGAGGTCAACGAAGTCTTCTTCGACGACGTGAAAGTGCCTGTCGAGAATCTTGTCGGCAAAGAGAACAAGGGCTGGGACTACGCCAAATTCCTGCTTGGCAACGAGCGCGTCGGCATCGCGCGCGTCGGCGCCTCCAAGGAACGCATCCGCCGCATCAAGCAGCTCGCGACCGCCGAACTCGACGGCGATGCGCCATTGATCGAAAACCAGCGTTTCCGTGAAAAACTGGCCTCGATCGAGGTGGAGCTGAAGGCGCTGGAAATGACGCAAGTGCGCGTTGTCGCCGCCGAACGCACGCGCGAAAAAGGCAAGCCCGATCCCGCCTCCTCGATCCTCAAGATCAAGGGCTCGGAAATCCAGCAGGCGATCACCGAGCTCGCGCTTGAAGTCGCAGGCCCCTATATCGCGCCCTATCGCGAGGAGACGCACGACGGCTGGAACGAGCCGCCGGTCGGCCCCGACTGGGCCTCCCCGCTTGCGCCCGCCTATTTCAACTACCGCAAGGTGTCGATCTACGGCGGCTCGAACGAGATTCAGAAGAACATCATCGCCAAGGCCATTCTGGGTCTTTGAACATCGCAACGCGGGCGTCGTTGCGGGCGTAGCGAAGCAATCCATCCAGCAGGACCGGGGCAGGCCGGGGATGGATAGTCTTCGCCGGCAGCGCGGCGACTCAGAAACAAACGGGACTTAAAAGCATGGATTTCGATCTCTCCGAAGAACAGCGCATGCTCAAGGATTCGGTCGACCGTCTGGTCGCCGACAAATACGACTTCGACAAGCGCAAGGCCTATCTCAAGAACGAGCACGGTTTCTCGCGCGAAATCTGGGGGCAGTTCGCCGAACTCGGCTTGCTGGCCTTGCCGTTTTCTGAAGCGGACGGCGGCTTTGGCGGCGGCCCGGTCGAGACCATGATCGTCATGGAATCGCTGGGGCGCGCGCTCGCGGTCGAACCCTATCTGGCGACCGTCGTGCTCGCCGGCGGCGCGCTCCGCCATGCCGCCAGCCAGACGCAGCGCGCCGAATTCGTGCCGCAGATCGCCGGCGGCGAGAAGATTTTCGCTTTCGCCCATCATGAGCGCGCCGCCCGCTACAATCTCGCCTGCGTTTCCACCAAGGCGAAGAAGGACGGCGACGGCTATGTGCTCGACGGCGAGAAATCGCTCGTGCTCAATGGAGATGCGGCGGACTGGCTTGTCGTCAGCGCGCGCATCTCCGGCGGCGACCGCGACGCCGACGGCATCGGCCTCTTTCTGGTCGACGCCCGCGCTCCCGGCGTCACCCGCCGCGGCTACCGCAACCAGGACGCAACGCGCGCAGCCGAAATCACGCTGTCGAAGGTCAAGGTCTCCGCCGCCCATGCGCTGGGCGAACCGGGCAAGGCGCTGCCGGTCATCGAGCGCGTCGTCCACGAGGCGATCGCCGCCCTTTGCGCGGAAGCCGTCGGCGGCATGAGCGTGGCGCACGCCGACACCGTCGAATATCTCAAGACGCGCAAGCAATTCGGCGTCACCATCGGCTCCTTCCAGTCGTTGCAGCATCGCGCGGTCGAAATGTTCGTGTTTCTCGAACAAGCCCGCTCGATCACGTTTTTTGCGACCATGATGGCGAGCGAAAACGATGCGCGCGAACGCGAGCGCGCCATGTCGGCGGCGAAAATCCAGATCGGCAAGTCCCTGCGCTTCGTCGGCCAGCAGTCCATCCAGTTGCATGGCGGCGTCGGCATGACCTACGAATTGCGCGTCGGTCATTATTTCAAGCGCGGCACGACGATCGACGCTCTGTTTGGCGACGCCGACCATCATCTTGCAAAGCTGTCGGCCATGGGCGGCCTGATCGCGGCCTGATCGCGGTCCGGCCCGATCGCAAACCATCATCCCGGAGGCCTGCATGAGCGGGCGTCCGGGAGAAAATACACCAGACATATTTGGCCAGGAGCCCGCTGCTTGGGGCCGGCGGCCTGGAGCCAGCATGACCCATCCCTTCGATCTCTCCGGCCAGGTCGCCATAATCACCGGTTCTTCCCGCGGCATCGGCAGGTCGGCCGCCGAAATCATGGCGCAGATGGGCGCCAAGGTCGTCGTTTCCTCGCGCAAGGCCGAGGCCTGCGAGGAGGTCGCTCAGGGCATTCGCCGGAACGGCGGCGAGGCCATCGTCATCCCTTGCAATATTTCGCGCAAAGGCGACATCGAAGCGCTCGTGAAAGGCGCACTCGACAAATGGGGCCGCATCGACACTCTGGTCTGCAACGCCGCCGTCAATCCCGTTTACGGACCTCTGAGCGAATTGCCGGACGAGGCCTTCGACAAGGTGATGGGCTCCAACGTCAAGAGCAACATCTGGCTGTCCAATCTCGTTGCGCCGATCATGGTCGAACAGGGCGGCGGCGCCATTATCATCGTATCCTCGATTGGCGGCATTCGCGGCACCGACAAGCTCGGCGTCTACGGCATTTCCAAAGCCGCCGACTTTGCGCTCGCCCGCAATCTCGCCGTCGAATGGGGGCCGAAGAACGTGCGCGCCAATTGCATCGCGCCCGGCCTCGTCAAAACCGATTTTGCGCGCGCCCTGTGGGAAAATCCGGATTTTCTCGAAAAGCGCACGCGAACCACGCCGCTGAAACGCATCGGCGAACCCGAGGAAATAGGGGGCATCGTCGCCTTTCTTGCCTCGAAGGCCGCAAATTTCGTCACCGGCCAGATATTGGTGGCCGACGGCGGCGTGACGATTTCGTCGTAGGCCCCGCCGCGACAACGCGCCTCTGGCGGAGCCAATCGTACGGGTTGCGCCGATGCGGCGTCTGCGGGCAGGATAGCGGGCAGGCCGATGGATCGGAAGGCGCGCGTTCCCTGTGACGGCGCGGACGCGATCATACAGGTCGCGGCGGAGGCTGCGGACATGAACAAAACGCCGACGGGCTTCGTATTCGCAGGCGGAGGCAGTCTCGGCGCTGTTCAGGTCGGAATGCTCCGCGCTTTACTGGAGGCCGGCGTCCACCCCGATTTCGTCGTCGGCGCTTCGGTTGGCGCCATAAATTCCGCGTACTTTGCCGGAGCGCCCGATCTCGACGGCGTGTCCCGGCTGGAGAAAATCTGGTCCGGCCTGAAACGCGCCGACATCTTTCCGATGTCGGCTGCGCGCATGTTCGGGCTGCTGCGCCATCCCGACTACATCATGGATCTGACAGGCCTTCGCCGGCTGATCGAGACGCATCTCGGGTTTAGGAATTTTGAAGACGCGCGCGTTCCATTGCACGTTATGGCGACCGACCAGCAGGGCATGAGCGTGCGGCTGTCGAGCGGCCCCCTGATCGAGGCGATTCTGGCAAGCGCCGCCGTCCCCGGCGTCTTTCCCACCGTGCAGATCGCAGGCCGGCATCTGATGGATGGCGCGATTGCCGCAAACACGCCCCTGCGCCTTGCAGTCGAACTCGGCGCGATGCGGATCATAGTCCTTCCGACGGGCTATGCCTGCGCGCTCCAGAAGCCGCCGAAGGGAGTGATCGGCAGAACCCTGCACGCGATCACCCTGCTGATCGCGTGGCAGTTGATGCAGGAACTGGAGGCTCTGCCGGAAGAAATTCAGGTGCATATGGCGCCGGCTCTCTGTCCGCTCGACGTCTCGCCCTATGATTTCTCCGCCGCGCCCAGCCTGATCGAACGCGCGACCGCCGAAACCCGCCGGTGGATCGCAAAAGGCGGGCTTGACCGGCGCGCGCGCGCGAGCGAACTCTCGGCCCATCGTCATTGATCGGCCGGCGATCGGCTCGTTACACGATCGTCGACTTCTTGCCCCAATAGGCGTCGCGCACCAGGCGCTTGTAGAGCTTGCCCGTCTGGTG
>JBKDZW010000166.1:0-6818 GCA_047971685.1 Rhodoblastus sp. | reverse complement strand
GCCGAGGCGGCCGAGTCCAATTGCTGCTTGGCGTAGAGGGCGCGCCCATAGTCGACGGCCAGGCCAACGGCGCCGGAGACGGGCACCGCCAGCAGCGTCGCCAGCACCATGATGTTGCCGGACTGGTTCTGCGCGAAGGCTGACAGCCCGCGCTCGCGTCTGCGCCGATTATCGTCGGCGGGGATCGCTGGTGGCTGGGCGCAGGACGCCGTCGTTTGAGCGGAGGACGCCGTCTTGGCGGCGCGTGAACCGAAATTCCGGATCAAGAGGGGGTGTGTATAACGCATAACGCTCTGCCTGTTCCGTGAACGGAGGACAATTCGTCTTAGATACCGGTCAGATGTTGCGGATTCCTTGCAACGATTGCAGAAACGCGGACAGCTTGTTGATTGATGAGAGAAAATGCCCCTTCGGAAGGTCCGTGCGTCATGCAGGCCGAGCAAGAGGCGATACAGTCTGAGACTGGATGAATTGTTGAAATAAAATTATGTAAAACAAGCGCATATTGGTATGTTGCCGGCGTGGTCGTTCGACGGAGCATTGCCCGGCGAAGCGTCGGTTCGATGCAAAGGGCTTGAACGAAAAAGTAACTAAACGTTGCTTTTCCGCCAGATCGATCCGGTCCGCCAACAGCGACGGGCGCCAGCATGAGAGGCGCCAAATACAAAGAGGCGCCAAATACAAAGAGCGGGGCAGCTATCGCTGCGCCCGCTCCCGTTTTCTGCCCGCGTCCTTGAACCGGTCTCCGCTGGCTGTTCAGCTCTACAACGCTTTGGCATCGTGTCTACAACGCCTTGGCATCGTGCGGTTTCCAGCGTCCTCCCTCGACTTGGACGGCTGCATCCAGACATCCGGATGTAACCCTTACGGTAGGATGCGGACCCTAGACGAGCATTTTCTCTCTGTCGACCTCACAAATTGAAATTCATGCATTATTTCGCATTGCAGAGCACAAAATAATCTTGTGCGATGCGTAATATCTATTGTGGACCAGGGCGACCATTTGCGGCCCAAAGCCGCCATTTGCGGCCTCAAGCGGCGATTTGCGGCTCCAGACGGCCAATTTTGGCCATAAGTGGCCATTTGCGACCCAAGCGAGACGCAAACGGATGATTAATAGTTCATTTATGATATAGTTATATATTATAATATAATTGCCTTCAGGATTTCTGCCCGGGCCGGACAAGCGCCGGCCACGCGGGCTGTCTCTTATATCGCTGGCTTCCCTTGTGTTTTGACGGGCCTTGCGTTTGAACTGACGCAAACCGCGCCGCTGCGAGATTCGAGACACGTCCGATGCGCCTATCCCGTTATTTTCTGCCCATTCTCCGTGAAACGCCCAAGGAGGCGGAGATCGTCTCGCATCGGCTGATGCTGCGGGCCGGCATGATCCGGCAGGAATCGGCCGGCATTTACGCCTGGCTGCCGCTGGGCCTGCGTGTGCTGAACAAGATCAACGCCATCGTGCGCGAGGAGCAGGACCGCTCCGGCGCCGTCGAATTGCTGATGCCGACGGTTCAATCCGCCGACCTCTGGCGCGAATCCGGCCGCTACGACGCCTATGGCAAGGAAATGTTGCGCATAAAGGACCGGCACGAGCGCGAAATGCTGTTTGGGCCGACCAATGAGGAAATGATCACCGGGATTTTTCGCGCCTATGTGAAGTCCTACAAGGATCTGCCGCTCAATCTCTATCATATCCAGTGGAAGTTCCGCGACGAGGTGCGCCCGCGCTTCGGCGTGATGCGCGGCCGCGAATTTCTGATGAAGGACGCATATTCCTTCGATCTCGACGAGGCGCGCGCGCGCCATTCCTATAACAGGATGTTTACGGCCTATCTGCGCACGTTTGCGCGCCTTGGCCTCAAGGCCATTCCGATGCGCGCCGACACCGGACCGATCGGCGGCGACCTCTCCCACGAATTCATCGTGCTGGCCTCGACCGGCGAAAGCCAGGTTTTCTGCCACAAGGATTTTCTCGAATTCGAGGCGCCCGACGCTTCTGTCGACTTCGACGACGCCAAAATCATGCAAGGCGTATTCGATAAGTGGACCAGCCGCTACGCAGCGACCGAGGAAATGCACGACGCGGCCAAATTCCACACGCTGCCGCAGGACGCCCAGGTTTCTGCGCGCGGGATCGAGGTCGGCCATATTTTCTACTTCGGGACGAAATATTCCGAGCCGATGCGGGCGACGGTCAACGGGCCCGACGGCAAGGAGACGCCTGTGCACATGGGTTCCTACGGCATCGGCCCGTCGCGGCTGGTCGCCGCCATCATCGAGGCAAGCCACGATGAGGCCGGCGTCATCTGGCCGGATTCGGTTGCGCCCTTTGCGGTCGGCCTCGCCAATCTCAAGGTCGGCGATGCGGCCACAGACGCTGCCTGCGCCGATCTCTACGCCAGGCTGGAGCGCGCCGGTCTCGACACGCTCTATGACGATCGTGACGAGCGCCCCGGCGCGAAATTTGCGACACTCGATCTGATCGGCCTGCCGTGGCAGGTCATTGTCGGTCCCAAAGGCCTGGCGGAGGGCAAGGTGGAGGTCAAGAATCGCCGGACCGGCGAGCGCGCCATGCTGTCGGCCGACGACGCGCTGCAACGGATCGCAGGATGAAGCGAAGGAATTTTGCGGAATGACCGACGCAGTCCTGGCAAGGTCCGCAGCCGCAGCGCCCGCGCGCACAAAGCCGTTTGCGCGCTTTGAATGGACCCTGGCGTTGCGTTACCTGCGGGCGCGGCGCGCACGCGGCTTTGTTTCGGTCATCGCCGGTTTTTCCTTTCTCGGCATCATGCTTGGCGTTGCGACCCTGATCGTCGTCATGAGCGTGATGAACGGGTTTCACAAGGAATTGCTCGACAAGATCGTTGGCGTGAACGGCCATATCTTCGTTCAGTCCGCAGACGCGCCGATGAAGGATTACGACGCGATGACCGAGCGCATCCGCAAGGTCAAGGGCGTCGCCATGGCGCTGCCGATGATCGAGGGCGCGGCCGGCGTTTCCTCGCCGTTCGGCCAGAGCGGCGCGCTGGTGCGCGGCGTGCGCGAGGCCGATCTCGAGAAGCTGCCGGGCGTCGCCGGCAATATCAAAACCGGCGAAATCTTCGGTTTCGACAAGGTCGACGAGGATCATCCGGCCAGCGTGGTCATAGGCCGGCGCATGGCCGACAAATTGTCCGTGCGCGTCGGCGATACGATCAGCATTCTGACCGCGCGCGGCGCGACCACGCCGTTCGGCGTCGCGCCGCGCATCAAAGCCTATCCCGTGCGCGCGATCTTCTCGATGGGCATGGCCGAGTTCGACGGCGTTTTCGTCTACATGCCGCTGAGCGAGGCGCAGGCCTATTTCAATCGCGACGGCGATGTCTCGGTCATCGAGGTCTTTCTCGACAATCCCGAGAAGATCGACGAAATGCGCAAGAAGATCGAACAGGCTGCGGGCCGCGCGGTCATCCTGACCGACTGGCGGCAGGCCAACGAGACGTTTTTCAATGCGCTCAAGGTGGAGCGCAATGTCATGTTCATCATCCTCACGCTGATCGTGCTGGTGGCGGCCCTCAACATCATTTCCGGCCTCATCATGCTGGTGCGCGACAAGTCCCATGACATCGCGATCCTGCGGACCATGGGCGCGACCAGATTTTCGGTCATGCGCGTGTTCCTCATCACGGGCGCCTCGATCGGCGTCGCCGGCGTGATCGCAGGCGCGATTCTGGGACTTGTCCTTGCCCATAATCTCGAGGCGATCCGCACCATGCTGAACCGCTTGCTGCACGCCGATCTCTTTCCGGCTGAAATCTATTTTCTCTCGCATCTGCCATCGGTCGTCGATCCCCGCGAGGTTGTCGCGGTGGTCGTCATGACCCTGGTTCTGTCGATAATGGCGAGCCTCTATCCGGCCTGGCGCGCGGCCAGCCTCGATCCCGTCGAAGCGTTGAGGTACGAATGAACGTGGCCGGCAAGACCTTTCAGGCGCCGCGCGGGCGGACAGGCGCAGCCTTGCGCGCTGCGAGCGCAAGCGCATGACCGACGCGCTTCGATTGGCAGGCGTGCAGCGCCGCTATATGCAGGGCGCAGCGACGCTCGAAATTCTGCGCGGCGCCGATTTTACGCTGCGCGCGGGAGAGGCCGCCGCCCTGACCGCGCCTTCGGGCGCCGGCAAGTCGACGCTGCTGCATGTGGCAGGCTTGCTGGAGCGCCCCGACGCCGGCGACGTGCTCATAGAAGGCGCCTCGACGGTCGCCATGTCGGACGACGGGCGCACCGCGCTGCGCCGGTCGTCCATCGGCTTCGTCTATCAGTTCCATCATCTTCTGCCGGAGTTTTCGGCGCGTGAAAACATCATGCTGCCGCAGATGATCCGCGGCCTCGACAAGAAGGAGGCGGGCCACAGGGCCGACGAATTGCTCGCCTATCTCGGGCTTGGCCCGCGCGGCGCGCACCGTCCGGCCGAATTGTCGGGCGGCGAGCAGCAGCGCGTCGCCATTGCGCGCGCCGTCGCCAATGCGCCGCTCATTCTGCTTGCCGACGAACCGACCGGCAATCTCGACCCGCGCACGGCCGATCATGTGTTCGAGACCCTGATGACGCTGGTGCGCGCGACCGGGCTTGCCGCAATCATCGCCACGCATAATTTCGAGCTTGCAGCGCGCATGGACCGCCGCATCACATTGCGCGACGGCCTGATCGTGGAGCTGGATTGAGCATATCCCGCAAAAGTTGCAGACTTTTGCGATAAGGATATGCGGTGAAAGAACCAGCATATCCCGCAAAAGTTGGAGACTTTTGCGGTGGGGATATGCGGTGAAAGCAATAGCGCGCGTCGCACGATTTTCGTGAAAATGTGACGCGCTCCAAGGGTAAACGGAGCATCCTGCGCGAGCAGGACGCATGCTGCTTGCGGGAAATCTCAGGCCTCGCCCGAAAGTTCCGCCACGCGCAGCTTGAGCAAATGAATCTGCTGCCGCAGCCGTGCATTTTCCTGGAGCAGCCTGTCGATGCGGTCGCCCTCGGGCTCATCGGCCGTGGAGCGGGCGTCGCCTTCACTGCCGGCCGGTTCAGTGTGCGGGTCGATAAATTCCGCGCCGACAATTCCCTCCGCACGCCAGACGATGCGCGCGTCGTAAATGCGGCCCTTATGCGGAATGTTCAGCTTGAACTCTTTCGGCAAGGGCGTGCCATCGGCGATTTCCAGCCGAACGCCGGTCGACGAGAAGTTTTTCACCAGGCATTCGACAGCAGCAATGGAGCCAAACATTATCTGCGCCCTGTACAAGCTGCGTACGCGCTCTGATTTGCGGCTTTCTTCCATTTATGTGGTTCCGTCTTGCTGGCCCAAGATGGGGGGAGGTTTCATGTACAGAGTTTGGAATGACGAAATTTTCTTAAATTCAACATAGCTTTGGCCGGTTAATATCTCATGAGCCGTGGTTTCGGACTCATGTATCTCGGGCTCGTGTAAAAGCGACCTTGCGCACGACGTGGGCTGGGTGTGAGCTATGCAAAATTTCAGATGCCGGCATTGTGGGCGCCTGGCCAATAGGCTAGGTATCGAGAGTCACAATTATTGGACGCAAGTTCAATGTGACAGGCCCCGGCGCTGCCCCCCAATTTGAGCGTCGGGGCCAATATTCACAATCCAAACAAAAGCATGGCTTTTAGTTCATCGGCGCCTCCGCCAATAGTCGTATTTTTCTTGAAAAGAACAAAACATGAACATATAATAGCCATCCTGCGTTTGTGTCTGGAGGTGTCATGCGTATGGCGATGAGCGATATGATCGAGATTTTGGCTATCGGCCTCTTTGTGGCGGGCATAAGCGCCATAGGGGCTGCGCTGGGCGCTTTGGCGTGAAGCAGCAGTCAGCGCTTTGGCGGAAAGCGAACCCGGGGCGATATCCAATTGACCTGTGATCGTTTTGACGATCGCCCTTCAACCGTGTCCCGACTCCGCCTAAAATCCGTCCTCCGCTGCGGAGGCCGTTTTGGATATTTGTCGCGACGTTGGCTTCGTGCATCTGCACGTCCATTCCTCCTATTCGCTGCGCGAGGGGGCGCTGACCATCGCCGCCCTCGTCAAGCACGCCAAGGCGGACGACCAGCCGGCGCTGGCGATCACCGACACCAACAATCTGTTCGGCGCGCTGGAATTTTCCGAAAAGCTCGCCAAGGAAGGCGTGCAGCCGATCGTCGGCGTCCAGATCGGCGTCGATTTCGACGATGTCGCAACGCCCACATCGGGGCTCCAGCGTCCCGGCGGCAATGGCGGCCTCGTGCTGCTGGCGCGCGACGAGGCGGGCTATCAGGCGCTGATGCGGCTCGTCTCGCGCGCCTGGCTCGACAGCAGCGCCGACGGCGTCCCGCGCGCCCATGTCGCTGCGCTCGCCGAGGATACGGCGGGCCTGATCGCCTTGACCGGCGGCCCTGCGGGGCCTCTAGACACGCTCTTGCGCGAAGGGGCGTTCGATCTGGCGGCGAGGCGGCTCGGGCGGCTCAGGGAGATGTTCGGCGACCGGCTCTATATCGAACTCCAGCGCCACGGCGACGAGGCGGGTCGCGCCGCCGAGCCCTATCTGCGCGACATGGCCTATCGCGCCTCCTTGCCGTTGGTGGCGACCAACGAACCCTATTTTGCCGCGCGCTCCGATTTCGAAGCGCATGACGCGCTGCTCTGCATTTCCGAGGGCGCGACGCTTGGCGAGGACGACCGCCGCCGCCTGACGCCGGAGCATCGTTTCAAGACGCGCGCCGAAATGCGCACGCTCTTTGCCGATCTCCCCGAGGCGACCGACAATTCCGTGGCGATTGCGCTGCGCT
>JBKDZW010000165.1:0-6031 GCA_047971685.1 Rhodoblastus sp. | reverse complement strand
TCCTGGCTCGCCCCGCCCGACAGGCGGACGACCTTGTCGAGACGTTCCACATCGGGCGCAAATTTCCGCACGACCGCAAGCATGCGCTCGGAGAAGGGGAGGTCGCCGGCGGATGCGGCGTTTGATTTCGTATCGGCGGATTTCGCCATTGTGGATGCCGCACACAATGCGCCGACATTGGCGCTCTCCCCTCCCCTTGCAGGGAGGGCAGGGGGAGGGGCGGGAGGGGAGGGGCAGGGCAGGGCGCAAGTCCCGAAGGAGACAGCGTCCCGAAAGAGGGAGGCCCGGCGTCGCCGGACCGTGCGATCTTCCTTCCCAGCCCTCTCCACAAGGGCAAGAGGCGGCCCTGGATCAAGAGGCCGTCTGGATTAAGAGGCGGCCTTGCCTCTTACAGCCGCTCGACGATCGTCACATTGGCGAGGCCGCCGCCTTCGCACATGGTTTGCAGGCCAAAGCGCTTGCCCCGCTGTTCCAGCGCATGCAGCAGCGTGGTCATCAGCTTCGTGCCGGAGCCGCCGAGCGGATGCCCCAGCGCAATCGCGCCGCCATTGACGTTGAGGCGCGCGGGATCCGCCTTCGTGCCCTTCAGCCATGCGAGCGGGATCGGCGCAAAGGCCTCGTTGACCTCGAAGAGATCGATGTCGTCGATCTT
This sequence comes from Rhodoblastus sp., assembly GCA_047971685.1. Lineage (GTDB taxonomy): Bacteria > Pseudomonadota > Alphaproteobacteria > Rhizobiales > Beijerinckiaceae > JAJXWB01. Next base: position 5,379 of record JBKDZW010000165.1, on the reverse strand, counting down.
CATGCCGGCCTTTTCCAGCGCCTTGTTGGTGGCGGGCACCGGGGCTTCCAGCATGATGACGGGATCGTGGCCCATCACATACATGTGGTGGACCCGCGCAAGCGGCTTCACGCCCAGCGCTTTCAGGCCCTTTTCGTTGACGACCATGACGCCCGAGGCGCCGTCGCAGATCTGGCTCGACGTCGCAGCCGTAATCATGCCGCCCTCGGCGATCAGCTTCACACCCTTCATGCCCTCGAGCGAAATGTCGAAGCGGATGCCCTCGTCCACCTTGTGGATTTGTTTCGCGCCATCGACTGTCACTTCGACCGGCACGATCTCCTTGTCGAACGCGCCGGCCTTGGTCGCCGCAATCGCCTTCTGGTGGCTGTCGAAACCGAACTGGTCGAGCTGGTCCTTGGTCAGCCCGTATTTCTTGGCGACCATTTCGGCGCCGGGGAACTGACTGAACTGCACGCCGGGATAGCGCTCTTCCATGTTAGGGCTCTTGTAGCCGCCAAAGCCGTGCTTGGCCGGCAGAGCAGCCGCCAGGCCCATCGGCACGCGCGACATGCTTTCCACGCCCGCCGCGATCACAATGTCCTGAAAGCCCGACATCACGGCCTGCGCCGCATAATGCAGCGCCTGCTGCGAGGAGCCGCACTGGCGGTCGACCGACGTGCCCGGCACGCTTTCCGGCAGTTTGGAGGCCAGCACCGCGTTGCGCCCGATATTGACCGCCTGTTCGCCGGCCTGCCCGACGCAGCCCATTATAACGTCGTCGATGAGCGCGGGATCCGCGCCTGTGCGGGCAACCAGCGTGTCCAGAACCTGCGCCGCGAGATCGGCCGGGTGCCATCCCGCAAGCCTGCCGCCCTTGCGCCCGCCAGCGGTGCGCGCAGCCGCAACGATATAAGCTTCAGCCATTCTCTGCTCCCTTGTTCCGTTTTCCTATGGAATTGTCGGACAGTTTATGGGGCGGTGGGTGATTTAGTCAATCGACTAACTAAATCTTGCCCGCACTCCCGCCATGCGATAAGTGCAAAGGACAACGCCTTGCCGCCTGCGATAGCCTCGCACGGCGTTAGCCGGGCGCAAAGCGGCGCCATAAAGCGTCGTCATTACGCCGGGCGCGCCGGCGCAACATCGGGAGGAGTTTCGGCCATGGCCTACGAATACATTCTGGTCTCGCGCGAGGGGCCGGTCACGGTCGTCACGCTCAACCGTCCCGAAGTCTTCAACGCGCTGCACAAGCCCGCGCATATGGAGCTTGAAAAGGCGTTCGACGAATTTTCCGCCGATCCCGATCAATGGGTGGCGATTGTCACCGGCGCCGGCGACAAGGCCTTTTCGGCCGGCAACGATCTCAAATACCAGGCGGCTGGCGGCGAGCGCGGCTGGGGCAGGAGCGGTTTCGGCGGTCTTGTCTCGCGTTTCGATTGCGACAAGCCGATCATCGCGGCGGTCAACGGTTTTGCGATGGGCGGCGGTTTCGAGGTGGCGCTGGCCTGCGACATCATCGTGGCGGCTGAAAACGCGATATTCGCCCTGCCCGAGCCGAGCGTCGGCCTTGCCGCCATGGCCGGCGGTCTGCTGCGCCTGCCGCGCACCATCGGCATGAAGCGCGCCATGGGCATGATTTTGACCGCTCGCCGCGTCAGCCCGCAGGAAGGCGTGGCGCTCGGCTTTGTGCACGAGGTGACGCCGGTTGGCGAAGTGATGCACGCAGCCCGCACCATCGCCAATCACATCTGCACCTTGAGCCCCATGTCGATCCGCGCCTCCAAGCAGGTCGCCATGCGCGGCGCGGAACTGTCGCTGGCCGATGCGCTCGTCGCGCAGAACGATTTCCCCGCCGTCAAGGCCATGTTCGGTTCCGCCGATCTGATCGAGGGCCCCAAGGCTTTCGCCGAAAAGCGCAAGCCGAAATGGACCGGACGCTGACCTGCCGGCGCCGGCGCGCCAGCCTATGTCGAACCAATAATTCCGAGGGAGCAAAATGAGCAAAGCAACAGGGCCGCTCAGCGGCGTGCGCATCGTAGAGTTCGCAGGCATCGGGCCCGGCCCCTTCGCCTGCATGCTGATGTCGGACATGGGCGCGGACATAATCGCCATTCAGCGTCCAGGACATGGCCGCAATCATCCCGGCAATTTCGTCAACCGCGGCCGCCGCACCATCGAGCTCGATCTGAAGAAGCCCGAGGATGTCGCGACGGCGAAAGCGCTCGTCGCCAAGGCCGATATTCTGGTCGAGGGGTTTCGTCCGGGCGTCATGGAAAAGCTCGGCCTTGGCCCCGACGACATGCTCAAGTCCAATGCAAAGCTCGTCTACGCGCGCATGACCGGCTGGGGGCAGGAAGGGCCGCTGGCCATGGCGGCCGGCCATGACATCAATTACGTCGCCGTGACGGGCGCGCTCGATTCCTTCCGTGCGCGAAAGGGCGGGCTGGTGTCGCCGCTCAATCTCATCGGCGATTACGGCGGCGGCGCGCTTTACCTCGTGATGGGCGCGCTGGCCGGGCTTATTCAGGCGCGCGCCTCGGGCAAGGGGCAGGTGGTCGATGTCGCCATGTGCGACGGCGTGGCCAGTCTCATCACCATGTTCCATGCGCTCAAGGCCATGGGCGTGTGGACGGACGCTCCCGGCGAAAACCTGCTCGACGGCGGCGCGCCCTTCTACGGCCCCTTCGAGTGCAAGGACGGCAAGTTCTTCACCATCGGCGCCATCGAACCGCAGTTCTACGCGGAGTTCCTGCAGCGCGCAGGGCTCGACGATCCCGATTTCAAGGATCAGAACAACCGCGCCAAATGGCCGGCCCAGCGCGAAAAGATGGAAGCGTTCTTCAAGACCAAGACGCGCGGGGAATGGTCCAAGCTGCTGGAGGGCACGGACGCCTGCGCCATGGCCGTGCAGACCATGGAGGAGGCGAAGTCCCACCCCCATCTCGTGGCGCGCAAGACGTTCGTCGAATTCGACGGCGCCGTGCAGCCCGCCCCGGCGCCCCGTTTCTCCCGCACGCCCTCCCAGATACAATCGGCGCCGATGGAGGGAAAAATCGAACCGGCGGCGGCGGTCGCCGCTTGGACCTGACCGGCGCGGGGCGCCGTTTGGAACTGACCGGCGCGGGGCGCCGTTTGGAACTGACCGGCATCGGGCGCGCGGTCCTTGCCCCTTATGGGGATTGTCCTTCCCCTTTAAGGGGAAGACGGGGCGGGGTTCAGGCCGCCGCCCCGGTCTTGGAAAGATTCCGGTCGTCCGGACGCCGCCCGCATCGCCTCGCGATATGGCTTTCCCATAAGGGGAGGCAAGGCGTCCGGGACCGGCGCAAATATCCGAATTCCATCACCCAACCATTCGATCACCTGTAACCAAAGGAACACCATATGGATATCAACGGTATCTCGGTATTCGTCACCGGCGGCGGCTCGGGCCTGGGCGCGGCGACCGCGCGTCTCATGGCGGCCAAGGGCGCCAAGGTCGCCTGTTTCGATCTCAACAAGGAAAACGCCGAAAAGGTCGCCAAGGAAATCGGCGGCCTCGGCATCGGCGGCAATGTCGTCAGCGAGGACGACGCCAGGAGCGCGCTCGACGTGGCGACCAAGGCCAACGGCGTGCCGCGCGTGCTGATGAATTGCGCAGGCATCGGCAACGCCATCACCACGGTCAACAAGAACGGCGCCTTCCCGCTCGACGCCTTCAAGAAGATCATCGACGTCAATCTGATCGGCTCGTTCAACATGCTGCGTCTGGCGGCCGAGCGCATGTCGAAGGAAGCCCCGCTCGGCGAGGAGCGCGGCGTCATCATCAATACGGCGTCCGTTGCGGCCTACGACGGTCAGGTTGGTCAGGCCGCCTATTCGGCCTCCAAGGGCGGCATCGTCGGCATGACCCTGCCGATCGCGCGCGATCTCGCCCGCTTCGGCATTCGCGTCAACACGATTGCGCCCGGCCTGTTCCTCACCCCGCTGATGCAGGGCCTGTCGGAAGAAGCCCAGCGCAGCCTCGGCGCGCAGGTGCCTTTCCCGCCGCGTCTCGGCGATCCCAAGGAATACGCCATGCTCGCGGTTGCGATCGTCGAGAACCCCATGCTCAACGCCGAAACGATCCGCCTCGATGGCGCGATCCGCATGGCGCCGCGCTGATTAACTCTGGCCGTCATTGCCAGGAGGCCTGAAAGGCCGGCGCGGCAATCGCATCCTGATGCGCGCCGCTCTGACGAAACCGCCTTTGGCGGTTTCGTCTCCGCTTTTTGCAAGGACGGCCCCGACATTGGGAGCAATCAATGAGCGAGCCCGTCCTTAAAATCGAAAAACGCGGTCGCGTCGACTGGGTGACGCTCAACCGGCCCGACGCATTCAATTCCCTCGATCCCGCGCTCGTCGATGCGCTCAACGCCTATTTCGAGGGGCTCGAACGCGATTACGACACGCGCGTCGTCGTATTGCGCGGCGCAGGCAAGAATTTCTGTGCCGGCCTCGACATCAAGGCGAGCGCCAAGCGCAATACCGAAGGCGGCTTTGGCGCCGACACGCAGGCCTCGCTCGACGGCCAGCGCCGCATCGCCAACATCGTTATGAAAATGCGGCGCTGCCCGCAGCCGATCGTTTCCTGCGTGCAGGGCGCCGCCGCCGGCGGCGGCTTTGCGCTGGCGCTGGCCTCCGACATCCGCATCGCTTCGACCGATGCGCGCATGAACTGCGCCTTCATCAAGCTCGGCGTCGGCGGCTGCGACATCGGCTCCAGCTATTTTCTGCCGCGCCTCGTCGGCGTGTCGGTCGCCTCCGAGCTTGTACTGACGGGGCGCTTCATTCATGCGCCGCGCGCGCTCGCGGTCGGTCTGGTGTCCGAGGTGGTCGAGCGCGCCGACCTCGACAAGGCCGCGCAAAGCTATGTCGACGATCTTCTTTTGACGGCGCCGCTGGCTTTGCGGCTGTCGAAGGAATGTCTCAACATGAGCGTGGATGCGGGTTCCATCGAACAGGTGGTGGCGATGGAGGACCGCAATCAGATTCTTTGCGTGAAATCCGAGGATTTCAGGGAAGGCATAACGGCGTTCCTGGAAAAGCGCCGGCCGAACTGGGCGTCTTGACGCCCGTGCAATTGCTACGGATCGAGGCGCGGCTTCAAAATTCGCGCCTCACCCCACCAGCGCCTCACCCCACCAGCGCTTCAATCCACCAGCGCGATAAAATTCGTGCCGTCCCAGGATTCCTTGTTGCCTGCGCCTTCGTCGGAAATGATGAAGACTGCGCCGGGGCCAACGATGCCGGCAAGCCGGGCGGCCGTGCCGGGCGCGATATGGATGCGGCTGAGCGCATCGGCTGCGCTCGATCCGACCTTGATAGATGAGGCGTCGCTCGCCTTGTGCGAATCCCTGAGCATGGCCTGGCGCGTGCGGC
>JBKDZW010000164.1:0-6811 GCA_047971685.1 Rhodoblastus sp. | reverse complement strand
GCGATCAGGCCGACGGCGGCGCTCTCCACATAGCCCTCGCAGCCCGTGATCTGCCCGGCAAAGCGCAGGCGCGGATCGGCCTTCAGCCGCAAGTGCGAATCGAGCAGGGCCGGGGAGGTCAGATAGGTGTTGCGGTGAATGCCGCCGAGGCGGGCGAATTCGGCGTTTTCGAGTCCCGGTATCGTGCGGAAGATTTCGATCTGCGCGCCATGCTTCAGCTTCGTCTGGAAGCCGACCATGTTGTAGAGCGTGCCTAGCGCATTGTCCTGACGCAATTGGACAATTCCATAGGCTTTGACGGTCGGGTCATGGGCGTTGGTCAGGCCCATCGGTTTCATGGGGCCATGGCGCAGGGTTTCGGGTCCGCGCTCGGCCATCACTTCTATCGGCAGGCAGCCGTCGAAATAGGGCGTGCCCTCCCACTCCCGGAATTCGGTTTTCGGCCCCGCGATCAGCGCCTCCACAAAGGCCATGTATTGCTCGCGGTCGAGCGGGCAATTGATGTAATCCGCGCCGCTGCCGCCTGGGCCCGCCTTGTCGTAGCGCGACTGAAACCAGGCCTTCGACATGTCGATGGAATCGCGATGGACGATGGGCGCGATCGCGTCGAAGAAGGCAAGGCCGGCTTCGCCCGTGGCCTTGCCGATGGCTTCCGCCAGCGGAATCGATGTCAGAGGCCCGGTTGAAATTATAACGTTATCCCAATCGCTTGGTGGCGTATCCTGAATCTCTTCGCGAACAACCTGAATCAATTCGTGAGCATGGATCGTCTGCGTCACGGCATCCGAAAATCCGTCGCGGTCGACCGCCAGGGCGCCGCCGGCGGGCACCTGATTGGCGTCTGCCGCCCGCATGATGAGCGAGCCCATGGCGCGCATCTCGCGATGCAGTACGCCGACGGCGTTGGCAGGATCGTCCGAACGAAAGGAATTGGAGCAGACAAGCTCGGCGAGCCCCTGCGTGCGATGGGCGTCGGTGCCGCGCACGGGCCGCATTTCGTGCAGGATGACGGGAACGCCGGCATTGGCGATCTGCCATGCTGCCTCGGAGCCGGCGAGGCCGCCGCCGATGATGTGAACGGGTTTCATGTGATGCGAACGGGGTTCATGGGCTTAGCGAGTAGCGGATTGCGGATGGACTGCAAGCCTCTATTCGTGCCCGCTATTCCCCATGCTGCAAAAAAAAAGCGCCCGCCGGAGGGAGGATCCGACGGGCGCTGGGCATGAAGTTCAGCCGAAAGGGAGGATATCCGGCCTCTGCGTCATGCAAACTCGAAATGCAAACTCAGAAATGCGCGGTTTTCTTCGCGATATGCTCGATATCGGCGCGGATAATGCCGAGATCGTGCAGTTCACGATCCGACAGGCGCGACAATTCGCGAACCGAGGCGCGATAGCGGCGCCATTCCTGAATTTTGTGGGCGATCTCTTTGATCGACATGGCTTTGTTCCCAACACGTTGCGCGGCGTAGATTTCCGTCGCTCATGATGCAGTGCAACATAGCGTGCCTGCGAACAATCAACCAGATGAAATAAATCAATCGAGGTATGCGTTATTAGCATAAATGACGGGGTAATCAGCAAAAATCGTCGTACAAATGCGTCGCGACGCATGGGGCCAATCGCATAGCGAAATCAATAAATTGTGCGACGCACAATTTTTGGCGCGGCCGGAGCGGCATTTCCGGCAGGGTAAACATGCCTGTTGCTGTGGTGCACAAAACGACGCGGCGTTTTCGCGCGCAGGCTCGATGGCGCCGGCCTCGATGCCCGGATGTGGCGGCTGGCGCGTTTTGCGCCTGAGCTTCGGGGGCGACAAAGCCCGCGCCCTTGGCAACGCTGGATTAGCGCTTCGGTCCGATATGCGCCCAGTTCGGGCGCTCGAACAGGAAGCGGCCGAATCCGGTCCGGTTGACGAGCGCGTGGAGCGCAAGCGGCGTTGCGGTCGAAAACGCCAGCAGGACCGCGCTGAGCAGGCCGGTGTCTGTCAGAACGCCGCTTTTCAGCGCCAGCGTGCGCAAGGCCCACATGGGAATGAAAAAGGAGACGTAGATGACGAGCGAATGGCGCCCGATTGTTTGCAGCCAGCCAAAGCCGCGCCGCTCCGCGATCATCGCCGCCAGAACGCACAGACAGAGCGAGCCGCTCAGCGCCAGCGCCAGCCTGAGAGGCGGGAAGGCGGCATAGCCCATCTGCGTTCGGTCGGGCAGAACCTGATAGCCGTCGGAAAACACCAGAGCGCCATTGACGAGCGACCATGCGAGAAGGCCAAGCGTGGCCTTGCCTGCGTTTTCTCGCGCCCGATGCGCAAGGTCGAACACAAACGAGGCAAAGGCGTAGCCCGCGTAGAAATAGACGAAATAAATGGCGCACTGGTTCGCGACATAGATGGACGAAACGGGGTCGGCCATCTGGAGCAGGGCGCCTGTTCCAAGCGCCGCCCAATGCGGAATATGCGCCTGCCGGCAAAGTTTGACGGCAATGCCGAACAATCCCAGCACATAGATGAACCATAAGGCGCCGAAGGGATAAACGAGAGCCAGCGCCAGTTGGCGCGCGATCTCGCCCGCCGGTTCGCCTGCGGAAACGTGTTTGAGCCCGACGAGAACGAAGGCCCACAGCAGATAGAAATAAAAATAATGGACGACGCGCCGGTCCGCGTAACGCGCCCAGGGCCGGTCGATGACTTTGGACAGAAAAAGCCCGGAGATCAGGAAAAATTCCGGCATCCGGAACGGCGTGGCGAAGCCGACGAGATAATGCAGAAACCCGATCCCGTGCGTTACCTCGCCCGTGCTGTAGGCGGCATACATCGCAACGACCAGAAGGATGGAAATTCCCTTGGCGGCATCGACCCAGGCTGTGCGGCTGCCGCTCTCCACGTCCGTGTTCTCCGTAATTGCGGAGCATCCGTTTCGATAAATTAAAAAAGTATTATACTATGTGCGGCTCTGCGCGTGTTTGAATACTTGTCGTATGATAAATGAGCGGCGATAATATTTTTGACGGGTTCGCGTCGCCGTTACGCTGGGGCCAAGGTCGCACCGGACAGTTTTTGTAGACGCTCGGCGCGGAATACGCTGCGGTGTAAAATGCTTGTCACGAAAATCGCCGGATTATTCAGCCGCTTCGCTCGGTGGCGCCTTTATCGGGCGGCGCGCCAGAACCTCGCGTAAAAACCGCCCGGTATGGCTGCGCGAAACCTTCGTCACATCCTCGGGCGCGCCTTGCGCGACAATCTCGCCGCCGCCGTCGCCGCCTTCCGGACCCATGTCGATGATCCAGTCGGCGGTTTTGATGACCTCGAGATTATGCTCGATGACAACGACCGAATTGCCCTGATCGACCAGCTCGTGCAGCACTTCCAGCAGTTTCTTCACATCGTGGAAATGCAGGCCGGTCGTCGGTTCGTCGAGAATGTAGAGCGTGCGCCCCGTGGAGCGGCGCGCCAGTTCCTTGGAGAGTTTCACGCGCTGCGCCTCGCCGCCGGACAGCGTGGTGGCCTGCTGTCCCACATGGATGTAATCGAGGCCGACGCGCTTCAGCGTCTCCATCTTTTCGCGGATCGAGGGCACGGCCTTGAAGAGCGCGGCGGCTTCCTCGACCGTCATGTCCAGAACGTCCGCGATGGATTTCTCGCGGTATTTCACTTCCAGCGTTTCGCGGTCGTAGCGCTTGCCCTTGCACACGTCGCAGGTGACGTAGACGTCGGGCAGGAAGTGCATCTCGATCTTGATGACGCCGTCGCCCTGGCAGGCCTCGCATCGCCCGCCCTTGACGTTGAACGAGAAGCGGCCCGGCTGGTAGCCGCGCGCCTTGGCCTCGGGCAGTCCTGCAAACCATTCGCGGATCGGCGTGAAGGCGCCCGTATAGGTCGCCGGATTCGAGCGCGGCGTGCGACCGATCGGCGACTGGTCGATGTCGATCACCTTGTCGATGAATTCGAGCCCTTCGAGTTTCTCGAAGGGAGCGGCGTGTTCGAGCGCGCCGTTGAGACGCCGCGCCACGGCCTTGTAGAGCGTGTCGATGACCAGCGTGGACTTGCCGCCGCCCGAGACGCCGGTGATGCAGGTGAACAGGCCCAGCGGAATCTCGGCCGTCACATTCTTGAGATTGTTGCCGCTCGCCCCGGTCAGCTTCAGGCGCCGGCCTGGCGTGGCCTTGCGCCGCTTGCGGGGAACGGAGACCTCGCGCGCGCCGGTCAGATATTGGCCGGTCAGCGATTTCGGATTGGCCATGATGTCGGCCGGGGTTCCCTCCGCCACGATCGCGCCGCCGTGAATGCCGGCGCCGGGGCCGACATCGACCACATGATCGGCGGCCAGAATGGCGTCCTCGTCATGTTCGACGACGATCACCGTATTACCGAGATCGCGCAGGCGGCGCAGCGTTTCGAGCAGGCGGGCGTTGTCGCGCTGATGCAGGCCGATGGAAGGTTCGTCCAGCACATAGAGAACGCCCGTCAGCCCCGAGCCGATCTGGGAAGCCAGCCGGATGCGCTGGCTTTCGCCGCCCGACAACGAGCCCGATCCGCGCGACAGGGTGAGATAATCGAGGCCGACATCGACCAGAAATTCGAGGCGGTCGCGGATTTCCTTGAGGATGCGCACCGCGATCTCGTTGCGTTTGGAATCGAGCTTTTCGGGCAGAATTGCAAACCAGTCGGCAGCCGCCTTCACGCTGAGATCGCAGACGGAACCGATGTGCTGCATGTCAATCTTGACCGCCAGCGCCTCGGGTTTCAGGCGAAAACCGTTGCAGGCCTTGCAGGGCGTAGCCGACATGTAGCGCCCGATTTCTTCGCGCGCCCATTCGGATTCCGTTTCGAGATAGCGGCGCTGGAGATTGGTGACGACGCCCTCGAACGGTTTTTTCACGTCGTAGGCGCGCAAGCCATCGTCGTAGGAAAACTTGATCGCCTCCTCGCCGGAGCCATGCAGGATCACGTCCCGCGCCTTGGCCGGCAGGGCCTCGAAGGCCGTGTCCAGCCGGAATTTGTAATGCTTGCCCAGGGCTTCCAGCGTCTGCGCGTAATAGGGCGAGGTCGAGCGTGCCCAGGGCGCAATGGCGCCTTTGCGCAGGGTGAGTTTGGGATCGGGCACGACGAGATCGGCGTCGATCGTCTGCTCCGAACCAAGCCCGCCGCAGGTCGGGCAGGCGCCGAAGGGATTGTTGAACGAAAACAGGCGCGGCTCGATCTCGGGGATCGTGAAACCGGACACCGGGCAGGAAAACTGCGACGACAGGACGATGTGCGCGCCGTAATGCGTCGAGACATTGGCGGCGCCCTTTTTCTTGTCGGCGTCCGCCGCCTCGCTGCTTGTCGTCTCGTTGCTTGCCGTCTCGCTGCTTGCCGGTTCCGCCGGCGCGTCCGCAAATTCCACGACAGTCAGGCCGCCGCTCAACTCCAGCGCCGTCTCGAAACTTTCCGCCAGACGCGCCGCAATGTCGGGCCGCACGACGATGCGGTCCACCACCACGTCGATGTCGTGCTTGAATTTCTTGTCGAGCGCCGGCGCCTCGGCGATTTCGTAATATTGCCCGTCGATCTTCAGCCGCTGGAAGCCGCGCTTCATGTAATCGGCGATTTCCTTGCGATATTCGCCCTTGCGGCCGCGCACGACCGGCGCGAGCAGATAGAGCCGGGTCTTTTCCGGCAGGCCCAGTACGCGGTCGACCATCTGGCTGACCGTCTGGCTCTCGATCGGCAGGCCGGTGGCGGGCGAATAGGGAATGCCGACGCGCGCCCAGAGCAGGCGCATGTAATCGTAGATTTCCGTGACCGTGCCGACAGTCGAGCGCGGGTTTTTCGAGGTCGTTTTCTGCTCGATGGAAATGGCCGGCGAGAGACCGTCGATCTGGTCGACATCCGGCTTCTGCATCATTTCGAGAAATTGCCGGGCGTAGGCCGAAAGCGATTCCACGTAGCGCCGCTGTCCCTCGGCGTAGATCGTGTCGAAGGCCAGCGACGACTTGCCCGAACCCGACAGGCCCGTGAACACCGACAGCGCGTCGCGCGGGATGGTGAGATCGACGTTCTTGAGATTGTGCTCGCGCGCGCCGCGCACGGAAATCGTGCGCAGATCGGCGGCCCGCGCGGGCGGAACGGATTTCGGCAGGGCGAGTTCGCGCTGGCGGCTGGGGGCGGGCGGGGAAACGCTCGTCTTGCCCGCTGCCTTCTTCGTGGCGGCGGCCTTCTTCGGCTTGGGTGTCTTCATGGTCTCGGGCGGGTCGGCTGATTGACCGTTAATGTAGGAGCAGCTCCCGGCCGGGTCGAGGGGGCCTGAGATATCCCCAGGCGGAGGAGGGCGGAAAGCCCCCGGTCTGCTTGATATGGGTCTTCGGCGGTGTTAAGAAACAGGATAGAAAACAAAGCGCTCGCGTATACATTTTAAAATACGCACCAAAAAAGCGCGGTCACATTGAGGAACCCCCATGGCCAGTTCAGTCGCCGCCGCGCCTGCGCCCGCAGAGCGCAAACCGCTCTATAAACTGCTTTATGTCCAGGTCTTGACGGCCATCGTGCTTGGCGTGTTCGTCGGCTGGCTGTTTCCTGCCTTCGCCACGAACGAATGGGTGAAGGCGATGGGCGACGGTTTCATCAAGCTCATCAAGATGGTGATCGCGCCCATCATTTTCTGCACGGTGGTCTCAGGGATCTCGCATATTCAGGAGGCCAAGAAAGTCGGGCGCGTGGCCGTCAAGGCGCTTGTCTATTTCGAGATCGTCTCTACTTTCGCACTGGCGATCGGCCTTTTCATCGGCACCATCGTCAAGCCAGGCGCCGGCTTTTCCGGCGCCCATGGCACTGC
>JBKDZW010000163.1:0-39429 GCA_047971685.1 Rhodoblastus sp. | reverse complement strand
GCATATTGGCAAGGAGCACGAGCCCGCATTGGCGCGCAGCGTTATAGCCTTCCTCCACGGAGAGGTCGCCGCCGACGACGCCGGTCATGAAAGTTCCGTCCGCCCGGTGCGGTCCCACGCCCGACAACAACAGAAGATTGCCCGTGCGCTTGTAGGGAACGTAATTGCCGGCGGGCTGCGCCGGGGGCGGCAATTGCAGCCCGAGGCTATGAATCTTCTGTTCCGCGCTCATCGCATCCTCCTGTCCCGGCGCGATTTTCCCGCGCAGGACCGATCATGGACGCATCAAGGTCCAGCGGCAATACGATCCGGCGCGGCTTGCAGCGGACCGGCGCGCTCTAAGGCGCCGGCGCGCCCTCGCGGATACGTTGCGAGAGATCCGCCGCATCGGCGGTTTTCGCAACGCTCCCGATATGCGAGAGACGCTGCAATTCGGCAAGCGGAACGCGCGTGACCAGAACATTGTTCTCGTAGAGATAGCCGGGCAGATAGCCGTTGACGAGAAGACGCCAGTCGAGCGGCGCCGGCTTGCCGATGGCCTTGACGAGACCGGCCACGGTCGTCGTGCAATTGGTGGTCAGCGAATTGTAGAATTCCGGCCGCCGGGCAAGGGCGTTGGCGTCGTGCACATATTGCAGGAGAAGCGCGCGCATGGTCGCAGGAAACACATCGAGACGATAGATCTGCACATCCTCGCCCCGCACATTCGAGCGCACGCGCACCACATCGGTTTCGCGGGCGGCGACGATGACGAGCGGATTGCTTTTGAAGAGATCGGCAAGCGGCGAAAACTCGCCGCCCTTCCTGCGGCGCACCTCGATGGACCAGGCGAGATGCTCGCCGTCCTCGAAGCCGAAACTGGTGATGACATGCGCCATTTCCGGTCCCGCCCAATAGGACAGGAACAGATCGAGCGTGCGCAGCTTCTTCAGGTCGTAGGTCCGCTTCTCCCAGCGCGGCGTGAAATCGTTGTCGCTGCGCCAGTCGAAGTCGCGCACATCGCTCAAGGTCAGCATGTCGCCATCGAAAACGCCGGTCGTCTGCCGCGAGACGTCGGCTGCAAAATCCACATCGGTCGGTGGCGTGATCGTGCTCCACCACGCAAGCGCGCAGACAAAGACCGCGCCGAAGGCTGCGACCGGCCGCCAGCGTCTGCGCCACAACAAGGCCGCTATCGCTGCAAGCGCCAGCAGGCCGACCGCCGCCGCCAGCAGAAAGCGCAGCCATTCCGGCGCAGGCGCGCGAAACCACAAGGCCAGCGCGGTCCAGGCGCCTGCCGGCGCCAGCACGAAAAGCGCGAGAAGGGCGCGTCCGATATTTCCAGCCACCGCTCAGCCCCGCAACAATGTCATGGCCTGGGCGTGCGCGCGAGCATCGCCCGCCGCAACGATCGAGCCGCCCTCCGACGCATCGCCGCCGTTCCAGGTGGTGACGACGCCGCCCGCGCCTTCGATGATCGGAATGAGCGCTACAATGTCATAGGGCTTGAGGCCATCCTCGATCACAAGATCGACATGGCCGGCGGCAAGCGCGCAATAGGCGTAGCAATCGCCGCCGAAGCGCGGGATTTTCGCCAGTTTTGCGACACGCTCGTAAGCTGCGCGGGTTTCTTCCGAAAACAGAAGCGGCGAGGTCGTCATCAGCGTCGCCTCGGAAACATCGGCGCAGGCGCGCGTGCGCAACTTGCGCCGCTCCTGGCCCGGGCCGCGATGCGCAGGCCCCGTCCAGAACGCAGCCTGCCCGTCGCCGAAGAAGCGTTCTCGCGTGAAGGGCTGGCTCATCATGCCGTAGCAGGGGCGGCCATTGTGCTTGAGGCCGATCAGCGTGCCCCACATCGGCAGGCCCGAAATGAAGCTTTTGGTGCCATCGATCGGGTCGAGCGTCCAGACATAGGACGCATCCTCGCGCGTTGCGCCGAATTCCTCGCCGACGACGCCATGCCCGGGAAATTGCGCCTCGATCAGCCGGCGCATGGCGACCTCGGCGGCGCGATCGGCCTCGGTTACAGGATCGAATGCGCCAGTGTCCGCCTTGTTCTGCGCGCTCAGGGCCGAGCGAAAGAACGGCAATGTCGCCTCCCCCGCGACATCGGCGAGCTGCGCGACAAAAGCCTCGAAATCCACCGCATTCATGCCCTGTCCTCGTCTTTTGCGTCGCGCGGCCGGCTGCAATATTGCGCGTGCGCCCCGCCGTGCTAACACCTTGCCCGACACAGCGCTATCGCGGGCCAGCCGGAACCGAACGCATGACAAAGACGGGCGCCCGGCCATGAGCGGGCAAACGCCATCCACATCGGACGAAACAACGTCCGCAACGCGCGAAAAAGCTGCATCCGGCGCCTTGATCGTGGCCGCGCTGGTCGGCATTTACATGCTCAGCCAGTTCTTTCGCAATGCGCTCGGCGTCATCGGCCCCGATATCGCCCGCGCATTCGACCTCGACGCGGCGCAACTGGGCTTTTTATCCTCGATTTTCTTTCTGTCCTTCGCTCTGGCGCAGATACCCCTGGGCATAGCCATCGACCGCTGGGGGCCGCGCCCGGCCATGCTGGCGACCGTGGCGCTCATGATCGGCTCGACGATCCTGTTCGCGCTGGCGCGCAATTATACCGAACTGGCGCTGGCGCGCATGCTGATGGGGCTGGGCTGCTGCTCCTTCCTTATGGCGCCGCTCGCGCTTTACGCCGAGCGTTTTCCGCCGGCGAAATTCTCGACCATGACCGGCATTCATATCGGCGGCGGCTCGATCGGCATGCTGGCGGCGACAGCGCCGCTGGCCTGGCTGACGGATCATGCCGGCTGGCGCAATTCCTTCCTGACCGCAGCCGCGATCGCCGCCGTCATGGCTGTCTGCGTCTTCCTGTTCGCGCATGAGACGCCCGAAACGCTGGCGCGTCGCCGGGAGCGCTCCGAGACCCTGGCCCAGGCCGCAGCCGGCGTTGCGGCCGCCACCCGCGCGCCGGGCTTCTGGCGCATGTTCTTCATTCAGGCCGCAACCTATTCGGCCTTCGCCTCGATCATCGGCCTGTGGGTCGGCCCCTGGCTGTCGCAGGTCTATGGCCTGCAAATCGAAAAGCGCGGCCTCATGACCCTGATTCTCGCGGTCGCGCAGATCGCCGGCCTGTTTTTCTGGGGCGCCTCGGACCGCTGGTTCGCCAGTTACCGCCGCCCCGCCCTCATCGGCATCGTGCTTGCCCTGGCGACGCTGGCGGCGGGCGCGCTCGTCGTTCTGCCCGGCGCGGCGCTGCCCCTGTTCATGGCGGCCTTCGGCTTCGCCTTCGCCATCACCCCGGTGCTGACCGCACAAGGCACGGCTTTGTTTCCCAGGGAATTGACCGGACGCGGCATGACGCTCATCAATTCCGGCGTCATCGGCGGGGCCTTTGTCCAGCAGGCCTTCACCGGCTTCGTCATCGAGGCGTTCGGCTCGAAAATCGTCGAAGGGGTTCGGATTTACCCGCCGCAGGCGTTCCAGCTCGTCTTCGGGCTTCTCGCGCTGCAACTGATGGTGGCGACATACTTTTACCTGCGCGCCCCCGACCTCCACCCCGAGCGGCTTTAACCTTGCATAAACTGCGTCGCACTGTCGCGGCGCAGATTGCGCTGAAAATCTTGAATCGGCGCCCGCAAAGGAGCACAATCCTCTTTGCGTCCTTGCGGGCGTTTCCTCCCATGACTTGGCCGTCCGTCTTGTGCTGGCGGCCTTTTTATTTGGGAAAGCGTCTTGTCCAAGAAAGCGTCTTGTCCGGGAGAGCGTCTTATCCAAGAGAGCGTCTTGTCCGGGAGAGCGTCGAAACTATTCCGCCGCCGCCCGGAACGAGGCGAGCCCGTCGGCGCAATCGGCAAGCGCCCGCACGGCGGCGGTCAGGTCCCCGGCCAGTTGCGCAAAGCGCGCGTTCTTTTCAAACGTCGCCTCGTTGATGTAGACGGCCCGGTTGATCTCGATCTGCAAGGCGTGCGTCTGCGCGGCGGGATTGCCGTAATGCTCGGTGATGAAGCCTCCGGCATAGGGCTTGTTGCGTTGCACGACATAGCCGCGCGCCCGCAACGCCGCCTCCGCCGCCTCCGTCAACGCGGGATCGCAGCTCGTGCCGAAGCGGTCGCCGAGAACGATATCGGCTCTGGGCTCCATCTGGCCCACCACGTGCGAAGGCATGGAATGGCAATCGACGAGCACGCAGAGCCCGAAATCCTTCACCCGCCCCTGGACCAGCCGGCGCAAGGCCGCGTGATAGGGCCGGTACCCCGCCTCGATCCGGTGAAGCGCCTCGGCGACGCTCAGCCGGCGCGCATATATCTCCTGTGATTCGGCGACCAGCCGCGCGATCGTGCCAAGGCCGGCCGCCACCCGCAGCGAGCGCGTATTGGCGTGCGCGGGCAGCCTGCCCTCGAACATGCGCGCATCGAGCTCGAACGGCTCGCGATTGACGTCGAGATAGGCGCGCGGAAACACGGCCCGCGCCATGGGGGCGCCAAGGCCGACGGCGTCAGCGAACAATTCGTCGACATAGCAGTCTTCCGACCGGCGCAGGGTGGCGTCGTCCAGCCGGGAACTCGCCAGAAAACGCGCGGGATAGACGGCGCCCGAATGCGGCGAGGACAGAACCAGCGGACACGCGCGCCCGACCGGGGCGACAACCTCCACGGGCGTGGCCAGCTCCGGTTCGAGCGGCAGGGTCTCGCCCCGCTCCCCGGCAATGATCGTGCGAACGCTCCTCATCGTAGCTCCTGCCAGCGCCTCGCCTGCTTCGCCAGCGTCAATATGCCAGCGCCAATGCGCCAGCGCCAGCGCCCCTGTCCACGCGCGCCGCAGGCGATCTCCCCACGCGCGCCGCAGGCGATCTCACCACGCGCGCCGCGGGCGATCTCAGGCGCGCGCGCCTTGTGCCGGAGCGCGGCGGCAGGCGGCCGATCTCCCTGCATTGTGCTATCAGAAGCGCGGGCGGGGCGCCTCCGGCGCAAGAATTTGCCTGTATTTTGGTGTGCCGTTTCACTCGTTTTTTACACAATTTGGGCTCTATGGCACACATGCAACGAGGTTGAGATGACCGATACGCCCATCAATCCAATGAAAATCCTGCTCGCCGAAGACGACAACGACATGCGCCGCTTTCTGGTGAAGGCGTTGCAGAATGCGGGTTACGACGTCATTTCCTTCGACAATGGGCTCTCGGCGTACAACCGCCTGCGCGAAGAACCTTTTGAATTGCTGCTGACCGACATCGTAATGCCCGAGATGGACGGTATCGAACTCGCCCGCCGCGCCACCGAGCTCGATCCCGACATCAAGGTGATGTTCATCACCGGCTTTGCGGCGGTCGCCCTCAACCCCGACAATAACGCCCCCAAGCAGGCCAAGATCCTCTCGAAACCCTTCCACCTGCGCGACCTCGTGAGCGAAGTGCAGCGCCTTCTGGCGGCATAGGAGCGCCCGGACCGGACTGCGGGTTTTCGGGCGCGCCAAAGCCAAAGCGAGCCTTGAGGCGCGCAATCCCGCGCGAAAATCGTCCGGACGGCTTGCGCGGTTCGGTTCGAGCCATTATACCCCGGCTCACTTTCGCCGGCCTGGCCGGCAAAAGGGCGCGTAGCTCAGCGGGAGAGCACTACGTTGACATCGTAGGGGTCACAGGTTCAATCCCTGTCGCGCCCACCATTTCATGTCGATCATTTTAGCGCCCGAAATTTTAGCGCCCGAAATTTTAGCGCCCGTCATCGGCGCCCCCTGCAAGGCCGATCGCGCGCTTTTGCTTTCTGCGCCGTTCTGTTTCGCAAGCCCCCGCAAGTTCGATTGACCCCCTTCCTCCGAGGCAGCATTCTAGCAGCCGAGGATTCCCGGGGGAGCGTGAAATGGCAGGCGGCGGCAAGGACAAGGCTCAAAACAAAGCCCAAAGCAAAGTTCAAAACAAGCGGAAGCTGCGCTCGCAACTCTGGTTCGATAATCCCGAAAACCCCGGCATGACCGCGCTTTATATCGAGCGCTACCTCAATTTCGGCCTCACCCGCGCCGAACTGCAATCCGGCAAGCCGATCATCGGCATTGCACAGACGGGTTCCGATCTCTCGCCCTGCAACCGTCACCACCTCGATCTCGCCAAGCGCGTTCGCGAAGGCATCGTGGCCTCGGGCGGCATCGCCTTTGAATTCCCGGTCCATCCCATTCAGGAGACCGGCAAGCGCCCGACCGCGACGCTTGACCGCAACCTCGCCTATCTCGGCCTGGTCGAACTGCTCTACGGCTATCCGATCGACGGCGTGGTGCTGACCACCGGCTGCGACAAGACCACGCCGGCCTGCATCATGGCGGCGGCGACCGTCAACATTCCGGCGATCGTGCTTTCGGGCGGGCCCATGCTCACCGGCTGGTACAAGGGCGAGCGCGCGGGCTCCGGCACTGCTGTATGGAAAGCCCGCGAAGACATGGCGGCGGGCCTCATCGACCAGAACGAATTCATGGACATCGCAACATCGTCTGCGCCCTCGATCGGCCATTGCAACACCATGGGCACGGCATCCACCATGAATGCGCTGGCCGAAGCGCTCGGCATGAGCCTGCCGGGCTGTGCGGCCATCCCCGCACCCTATCGCGAGCGCGGCCAGATCGCCTACGAGACCGGCAGGCGCGCCGTCGAGATCGTCTGGGAGGATTTGAAACCCTCCGACATCATCACGCGCAAGGCGCTGGAAAACGTCATCGTCGCCAACAGCGCCATCGGCGGCTCCACCAATGCGCCCATCCACATCAATGCGATCGCCCGCCACATCGGCGTCGAACTCGACATCGCGGATTGGGAAAAGGTCGGCCACAAGACGCCGCTGCTGGTCAACATGCAGCCCGCCGGCAAATATCTGGCCGAAGAATATTTTCGCGCCGGCGGATTGCCGGCCGTGATGAACGAACTGATGAAGCGCAAGCTCATCCATGAAGACGCCATCACCGTCAACGGCAAGACCATGGGCGAAAATTGCCGGGACCGCGAGATCGGCGATACGGACGTCATCACGCCCATCCAGAAGCCGTTGCTGGAAAATGCGGGTTTCATCGTCCTGCGCGGCAATCTCTTCGATTCCGCCGTGATGAAGACCTCCGTCATCTCGAAGGAATTCCGCGACCGCTATCTCTCCAACCCGAAAGACCCGGAGGCCTTCGAGGGCCGCGCCATCGTCTTCGAGGGGCCGGAAGACTATCACCATCGCATCGACGATCCCGCCCTGAAGATCGACGAACATTGCCTGCTGTTCATCCGCGGCACGGGGCCGATCGGCTATCCCGGCGGCGCGGAAGTGGTCAACATGCAGCCGCCCGCCGCCCTCATCAAGCGCGGCGTCACCTCGCTGCCCTGCATCGGCGACGGCCGCCAGTCCGGCACGTCCGGCTCGCCCTCCATTCTCAACGCCGCGCCCGAAGCCGCCGTCGGCGGCGGCCTCGCGCTCCTGCGCACCGACGACATCGTGCGTATCGATCTGAAAAAGCGCACAGCCAATATCATGGTTTCGGACGCCGAGATCGCGCAGCGTCGCGCCGAATTGCAGAAGAACGGCGGATTCCCCTATCCCAGAAGCCAGACGCCCTGGCAGGAAATCCAACGCTCCATGGTCGCGCAATTCGACGAGGGCATGGTGTTGAAACCGGCGGTCGACTTCAAGGACGTGGCCCGCGTCTCGCCCGCCCCGCGCGACAATCACTAGGCGTTCGGCGCAATTGTAATCACGACGGCCGTCATCGGGAGTAAAGCCAGACGATCCAGCAGCCAGACGATCCAGCCAGGCCAGATCGAGAGGAGGGATTGCTTCGTCGCTTCGCTTCTCGCAATGCCGGGGAGGCGAACAAGATGAACCCCACACCACCGTCCGCAGACGCGCCTCTTGCGCACACAGGAGCGCCTCTTGCGCACACAGGAGCGCCTCTTGGCGCAATACCCGCGCAACGCCCAGAGCGCCGCACGTTCGACGGCGACTATATCCGTCTCGAACCGCTCGCAGCAGCGCATGCCCGCAACCTCTACGCCGCAACCCATGGCGAAGACCGCGAAGACATCTGGCGCTATCTCTTCACCGGCCCCTATCCGGATTTCGCGAGCTTCGAGACCTGGTGCGAAAAAGCCGCGCAATCCGCCGATCCCATGGCATGGGCGGTCATCGGCAAATCCGGCCGCGCGGCCGGCGCGCTGACCCTCATGCGCATCGAGCCCGCCCATCGCGTAATCGAGATCGGTGGCGTCACATTCGGAACGCCGCTTCAGCGCACGACGGGCTCGACGGAGGCGATCTATCTGCTGGCGCGCTACATTTTTGAAGACCTCGGCTATCGCCGCTTCGAGTGGAAATGCGACGATCTCAACACGCCCTCAAGACGCGCCGCGCTCCGGCTCGGCTTTTCCTACGAGGGCCTGTTTCGCCAGCACATGATCGTGAAAGGCGCCAGCCGCGACACCGTCTGGTATTCCATGATCGACACGGAATGGCCTGCCCGCCGCGCGATCTTCGAGACCTGGCTTTCGCCTGGAAATTTCGACGCGCAGGGCCGTCAGCGCGCAAGGCTCGGCGAACTCATGGGCGCAGGCGGCGTGTGATGAATTTTTCGCGCGCCACGGAAAAGGATTTCGCCGCGCTGCACGCCCTGCAAAGCGCCGCCTATGCCGGCAACGCCAGAATTCTTGGCGCGACGCCAATTCCCTTGCAGGCCGATTACGCGCGGATTTTGTGCGAGAAAGAAGTCTGGCTCGCGGGCGCGCCGGACGATCCCGCAGGCGCGCTGATCCTTGAATTTCGTCCCGGCCATCGGGCTGGGCGCTCCCGAGCCCTCCAGCCTGCGCAGGCTCCGCATGACGATGCCGAACTTCGGCCGGATACCGGCGACATGCTCATCTGGTCGGTGGCGACCCATCCCCGCACGCGCGGCGCCGGCCTCGGGCGCGCGCTTCTGGCTTTCGCCGAGAAACGCGCACGGCAAGAAGGGCGCCCGGTCATCCGCCTCTATACGGCCAGCGTCTATCTCTCCAACATAGAATGGTATGCGCGCCACGGCTTTGAAGAAGAATCGCGCGAGACCCTGGCCGACCGCACCATGGTCAACATGATCAAGAAACTGGATTAGGGAGGAGAAAATGGCCGGCAGGTTGAAAGGCAAGATCGCATTTTGCACGGCGGCGGGCGCCGGCATCGGTCAGGCGACGGCGCAGGCCTTTCTGGACGAAGGCGCGCATGTGATCGCAACCGATCTCGATGCGGCAGCCCTCGGCGTCCTCAAGGGCGCGGACTGCCGCAAGCTCGACGTGCTCTCCACCGAGGCGGTCGATGCCATGGCCAGGGAGATCGGCGGCATCGACATTCTCTTCAATTGCGCAGGCTTCGTGCATCACGGCGCGGCATTGACCACCAGCGACGAGGACTGGGATTTTTCTTTCGACCTCAACGTGAAGTCGATGCACCGCACGATCCGCGCTTTCCTGCCCGGCATGATCGCGCGCGGCGGCGGCTCCATCGTCAATATTTCCTCGATCGCATCTTCCGTGCGCGGCCTGCCCAACCGTTACGTCTATGGCGCATCGAAGGCCGCCGTCATCGGCCTCACCAAGGCGGTCGCCGCCGATTACATCGGCAAGAATATCCGCTGCAACGCGATCGGCCCGGGCACGGTGCAGAGCCCCTCGCTCGACGAACGCATCAAGGCGCTCGCCGCAGCCAACGGAATAACGGAGCAGGCCGCGCGAGAATCCTTTGTCGCGCGCCAGCCGATGGGACGCCTTGGAACGGCGCAGGAGATAGCCGCAATCGCAACCTATCTCGCCTCCGACGAAGCCGCCTTCACGACAGGGCAGATGTATATGGTGGACGGGGGAATGACGATCTGAGACGCAAGGCCGTGGGGGCTCTCATGCCAAACACATCGCGCAGTCGCGCCGGTCCGTCGCGCCGCCCGTCAGCGCGACACCAGCTCCACGCGCACCGGCACGACGCCCGAGCCCTTCATGCCGAGTACGCCGGCAGCGCCAGTCGACACATCGACAATCCGGCCGCGAACGAAGGGCCCGCGATCGTTGACCGTCACGACGACCGAGCGCCGGTTGCGCAGATTGGTGACGCGAATCTTGGAGCCGAAAGGCAGGCTGCGATGGGCCGCCGTCAGATGGCCGACCCGGCCGCCGCTGGCCGTGCGGCCGGAGCCGCCATAATAAGAGGCCTTTCCGGTCCAGCCGGCTTCCGCTGCGCCACTGGCGAGCAGGGTCATTCCAAACATGGACGCGCCAAGCGCAATCATGGTCTTCTTCAACTTTTTCTCCTTTTAAGTCGGGGAGGCCGGACCCAGCGCGCGTGGTGCAGGGCGGATGCGGGCAGAATGGGGCAGCGGCCGCCCGATTTCGCCCCGATGGCCCCGCCGCCCGCCGGAAGCGCGTCGCCCATCCAGAAATTGCGCAACAAATACAGAATTTTGTGCGCTGCAAAAACATTTCGTTGCGCAATTACAACATGTCTTTGAAAATTGGAGGTTATCCATGAAAGTGCTCGTCACCGGCGCGGCCGGCATGATCGGCCGCAAATTCTGCCAGCGGCTCGCCGCCGACGGCGCGATCGCCGGCCGCAAGATTTCGGCCCTGCACATGATGGACGTGATCGCAGCCGGCGATCTGCCCGGCGCGGCCTTCGCCGTATACAGCGAGGCCGGCGATATTTCCGACCGCAATCTCGCGCCGCGCCTGATCGCCGACCGTCCCGATCTGGTCGTCCATCTGGCGGCCATCGTCTCGGGCGAGGCGGAGATGGATTTCGACAAGGGCTACGCGGTCAATCTCGACGGCACGCGCCATCTGTTCGACGCCATTCGCACGGAAAACATCGTGTCCGGCGGCCAGTACAGGCCGCGTGTGCTGTTTTCCTCGTCCATCGCCGTCTTCGGGGCGCCCTTTCCCGAGAGCATCCCCGACGAATTCCACCTGACGCCGCTGACCAGCTACGGCGCGCAGAAGGCGGCCGGCGAATTATTGCTCGCCGACTTCACCCGCAAGGGCTTTTTCGATGGCGTGGGCCTGCGCTTTCCAACAATCTGCGTGCGGCCGGGCCGGCCCAATGCGGCGGCCTCCGGCTTTTTTTCCAATATCATCCGCGAGCCGCTCGCCGGCCAGAAAGCGATCCTGCCTGTGCCAGAAACCGTGCGCCATACACATGCCACGCCGCGCGCAGCCGTCGGCTTTCTGCTGCATGCGGCAACACTCGACGGCGAAAAGATCGGGCCGCGCCGCAATCTTTCCATGCCCGGCGTCTGCGTGACCGTCGGCGAACAGATCGAGGCTCTGCGCAAGGTCGCCGGCGCAACCGCCGTCGCCCTGATCGAACGCCGGCCGGACGAGGCCATCGCGCGCATCGTCTCCGGTTGGCCCGAACGCTTCGAGGCGCGGCGCGCGCGCGAACTTGGCTTTGCCGCGGAAAGCTCGTTCGAGGAGATTGTTCGCGCGCATATAGCCGACGAACTCGACAGAAAGACCGCTCAGGGCTGAGCCCCGGCTCCGGCTTGCGGCGCGCGCGCAAGCCGCCCCGTTTTACATCTTGCGGAAGCCGAGTTTCCTGCCGCCTTCGCGCGAATCCTTCTGCCAGGATTCGTCGGAGGTATATTCAAAACTGACGTGATGGCCTTTTCGCGCGCGCAGCACGAGTTTGCCGCCTGCATAGGACCAGCCGACCGGATCGAACACCACGATCCCATTGTCGCGACAGGCCGGCCCCAATTGCGCCTTGCCGCCGGCGTGCAAGGTCAGCATGCAGCCGGTATCCTTGTCGATGTCGCGCAGCACGGAATAACGGCCGGGCAATTCGCGCGCCGATACGCTCGGGCCGGCGGACGAAGCCGCGCTCCGCCCTTCCCGCGCCTGAGGCCCCCGCCCCTTGTCGGCGACATTTACAGCCGCCAGTACGAAAGACTCGCCATTGGGCCCCTTTGCGTCGAGCCCGCCGTCCCCGGCGACGAAAGACAGAACCGCGCCGCCGTCCCGGTCGAGGAAATCGATATGGCCGGGCGAAGCCAGTTTCCAGCCGATCACATTGGAGAGCGCCGGCATGGCCAGCCGGCAGCTCGACGGCATCCCGACGAGGTGGATCCGTCCCTTTTCTTCGCCGAGCAGACGGATAATGCAGACGCGATCCGCACCCTGGTTGAGCCGCCACACGCCTATCGCGGCCTTCTCGCTTTTGACATCGAGCGCGCGTGCAGGCGTCGTCGCAAGAGCCGCAGCAAAAGCAGTTGCAAAAACAGCGGCAGGCGCAATCGCCCGAAAGACCGCACAACCCCCCTGAAAATCGGACAGGCGCTTCATATTGACCTTCTCCCTCCTTCCATCCTCAGGATGGTTTGCGCGTGGCCGGCCAGGGCGTTTCGGCCACGGGCGTCAACGGCCCGCGACCGCCGATGAAAGACCCCAGGTTGTCGACGACGAGTCGCCCCATCGCATCGCGTGTGTATTTCGTGCCCGATCCGACATGCGGGAGCAAGACCACATGCTCCATTTCGACGAGTTCGGCAGGCACATTCGGCTCATCAGCGTAAACGTCGAGACCAGCGGTCAGAATCTTCCGGTCCCGCAGCGCCGCGACAAGCGCCTCCTGATCGCACACCGATCCGCGCGCGACATTGATGAAGACGCCGTTGGGGCCGAGCGCCTCGAGCACTTGCGCATTGACGATATGGCGCGTGTCGGGACCGCCTGGCGTAATCGCCACCAGAATGTCGCAGGCCTCCGCCATCCCGGTCAGCGTCGGAAAATACGCATAGGGCGCATCGGCCTGCGGACGGCGCCCGTGATAGACGACCTTCAGCCCGAACGCGGCCGCACGCTCCGCAATCGTGCGCCCGATCCGTCCGAGCCCGAGAACGCCGAGCGTGCGGCCGCGCAGCGACGCCGTAAGCGGAAACGGCGCCTTGGACCAGCGCCCCTCGCGCACATAGCGGTCGGCCTGCGGCAATTGCCTGACCGCGCACAGCATGAGGCCGATTGCGGTGTCTGCAACCTCGTCGTTGAGAACATCGGGCGTGTTGGTGACGACGATCCCCTTCTTGCCCGCCCATGCAGCGTCCACATGATCGTAGCCGACGCCGAAGGATACGACGATCTCAAGCCGGGGAAATTGCTCCATGATTGCGCTGTCGAGCCTGGCATGGCCGCCGCCCGTGACGATCGCGCGAACGCGCGGGGCGATTTCGGCGAGCGCCCCGGCGCGGTCCGGCGCCTCCCACAATTTGTGCAATTGCGAAACGGCGGAAACGCCATCGACCACCAGCAGCGGCATCGGGGCGAACATGATCGATTCAAATCTGGACACGTCGCGTTCCGCCCCTCCGGATTTGAGCGCCTGGCCCGCTCGTCGCATTTCAATTGCCGGGCGTTTCCATAATTGCAGATTTGCATGCTTGCATTTTACTGCGCCGGCTGCATCATGCGGCAGGGGACAGGCGACGGCAACAAGCCGAACGAACCCCGATTGACAGGCGCACGAAGACGCCGGGCAAGACGCACGAAGACGCCAGGCAAGGCGCGTGAAAACGCCGGGCAAGGCGCGTCAAAACGCCGGGGAGGAAATAGATGGCGTCGGTGGAAATCCGCGACGTACGCAAGGCCTATGGAGCGACGGCTGTCATCCATGGCGTGAACGTCGACATCAAGGACGGCGAATTCGTAGTGCTCGTCGGGCCATCGGGCTGCGGCAAGTCCACGCTCCTGCGCATGATCGCAGGACTGGAAAACATCACCGGCGGCGAGATTCACATCGGCGGGCGCATCGTCAACGACGTGCCGCCGAAAGAACGCGACATCGCCATGGTCTTCCAGAACTATGCGCTCTACCCGCATATGACGGTCTACCAGAACATGGGCTTCTCGCTGCGCCTGCGCAAAGCCGACAAGACAGAGATCGAACGCCGCGTCTCGCAGGCCGCCGAAATTCTCGGACTCACGCCCCTGCTCGACCGCTATCCCCGTCAATTGTCCGGCGGCCAGCGCCAGCGCGTCGCCATGGGCCGCGCCATCGTGCGCAAGCCGCAGGTCTTCCTGTTCGACGAACCGCTCTCCAATCTCGACGCCAAGCTGCGCGTGGCCATGCGCACCGAGATCAAGGAATTGCATCAGCGCCTGAAGACGACCACCGTCTATGTCACGCACGACCAGATCGAGGCCATGACCATGGCCGACAAGATCGTCGTCATGCACGACGGCATCGTCGAGCAGATCGGCGCGCCGCTCGATCTCTACGATCGCCCCGACAACATATTTGTCGCCGGCTTCATCGGTTCGCCCGCAATGAATTTCTTGCGCGGCAATCTGGGATCGGAAGGCGGGCGATCCGTGTTCAAATCCGCCTCCGGCCTCGCGCTGCCGATCGCCGGGGCGCCGGCTGCAAGCGAAGGCAGGCCTGTCGTGCTCGGCGTGCGGCCCGAGCACCTGACAAGTTCGGACGAAGGCGGATCGGTCGATGTCGTCGTCGTCGAGCCCATGGGCTCGGAAACGCAGATCGTCGCCAAATCGGGCAATCAGGAATTGATCTGTCTGTTCCGCGACCGCGTGATGCCCAGGCCGGGCGACACGATCAGGATCGGATGCGATCCGAACCTCGTCCACCTGTTCGACGCAGACAGCGGCAAAACGCTCGCCGCCTGACAGGCGCCACGATAATCGAGGCGCGCAAGGCAATCGGCGCGCAAGGCAGGTTTGACAGGAAACCCGAGCAAAAAAACCGAGGGAGAGAAAACATGACCTTGATTTCGCGACGTTCGATTTTGCAAGGCGCGGCTGCGGCAGGCGTCGCCGGCGCCACGCTGCTTGATTTCGCCAGGGCCTGGGCGCAGGAAAGCCAGTGGAAGCCGGAGGCCGGCGCCTCGCTCAACGTGCTGCGCTGGAAGCGCTTCGTTCAGGCCGAAGACGACGCATTCATGAAAATGGTCGACGCCTTCTCCAAGGCGACCGGCGTCAAGGTCAACATTTCCAACGAGAGCTTCGACGACATCCAGCCCAAGGCATCTGTCGCCGCCAACACCGGCACCGGCCCGGACCTCATCTGGTCCCTGCATTCGACGCCGCAGCTTTTCCCCGACAAATGCCTGCCCATGCAGGATGTCGCCGATTATCTCGGCAAGAAATACGGCGGCTGGTTCCCCGCGACCGAAGCTTATGGCAAGGCCGCCGGCAAATGGATCGCAATCCCCGTCGCCGTCAACGGCGGCTACATCAATTATCGCATCTCCTCGATCAACAAGGCGGGCTTCAAGGAAATTCCCAAGGACATGCCGGCCTTCCTCGAACTCTGCAAGGCGATGAAGAAGAACGACACGCCTGCCGGCTTTGCGCTCGGTCACGCCTCCGGCGACGGCAACGCCTGGCTGCACTGGATCTTGTGGAGCCACAACGCCTGGCTGGTCGACAAGAACGACAAGATCATCATCAACTCGCCGGAAACCGCCAAGGCGCTCGAATATTGCAAGGCGCTGTCGGACACGTTCATTCCGGGCTGCGCGTCCTGGAACGATTCCTCCAACAACAAAGCGTTCCTGGCCGGCGACCTCCACCTGACGCTCAACGGCATTTCCATCTATGTCGCAGCCAAGACGGCGGGCGCGGCAGGCGACGCCAAGCAGAAGGCCATCGCCGAAGACATGAATCACGCCTACATGCCGATCGGCCCGCTCGGCAAGCCGGCGGAATTGCAGCTCGCCTTCCCGATCTTCGCCTTCAATTACACAAAGGTTCCGAACGCGGCCAAAGCCTTCGTCGCCTTCATGCTGGAAGCGCAGAACTACAATCCATGGCTGGAAGGCGCGCAGGGCTATCTGTCCCATCCGCTGGCCGCCTACGACAATAATCCGGTCTGGACGGCCGACCCCAAGACGACCGTGTTCCGCGACGCCGCCAAGCGCACCTTGCCTGCGTCCGGCATCGGAACCTTGAGCCCGAAGGTCGCCGCCGCCATGGCCGAATTCATCGTCGTCGACATGTTCGCGCGCTATTGCACCGGGCAGGAAGACCTGAAGACCACGATGAAAACCGCCGAACGCGCAGCCCAGCGCATCTTCAGGTGAACTGGCGGACAAAGGAACTGCTCCCTCCCCCGCAAGGGGGAGGGGATTGTGCAGCGAACGTCAAGAAACCGATCAGGAAACGTTCATGACAGACGCGGCTTTCGCAACGCCTCCTCCCGCCAGATCGGCCTGGCGGCGCCTGCGCTCCCATCGCGACTGGGCGGGCATGTGGTTCATGGCGCCGGCGGCCGCCATCCTCGTTCTGTTTCTGGCCTATCCGCTCGGCCTCGGCGTCTGGCTGTCCTTCACCGACGCCAAGATCGGCCGCGCCGGCTCCTTCATCGGCCTCGAAAATTACGACTGGCTGTCCGACGACAAGATTTTCTGGGGCTCGGTCTTCTTCACGATTTTCTACACGCTGGTCGCATCGGTCATAAAATTCGCGCTCGGCCTCTATCTCGCGCTGCTGCTGAACAAGAACCTGCCGTTCAAGGCGCTTCTGCGCTCGATCGTTCTCATCCCCTACATTGTGCCGACGGTTCTCTCGGCCATCGCCTTCTGGTGGATCTACGATTCGCAATTCTCGATCATCTCCTGGTCGCTGATAAGGCTCGGGCTGATCGACCGGAACATCGATTTTCTCGGCGACCCCTGGAACGCGCGCTGGTGTCTGGTCGTCGCCAACATCTGGCGCGGCGTGCCCTTCGTCGCCATCACGCTTCTGGCCGGCCTGCAAACCGTCTCGCCCTCGCTTTACGAGGCCGCGACCATCGACGGCGCGACGCGCTGGCAGAACTTCCGCTTCGTCACCTTCCCGCTGCTGACGCCGATCATCGCGGTGGTCATGACCTTTTCGGTGCTCTTCACCTTCACCGACTTCCAGTTGATCTGGGCGATGACGCGCGGCGGCCCGGTCAACGCGACGCATCTGATGGCCACGCTCTCCTATCAGCGCGCCATTCTCGGCGGCAATCTCGGCGAAGGCGCAGCCATCGCCACCGCCATGATCCCCTTCCTGCTGGCTGCGATCATGGTGTCGTGGTTCGGTCTCCAGAAACGCAAATGGCAGCAGGGCGGCGACAATGACTGAAGGGCGGCGACAATGACTGACCCCGGCAATCTCTCGAAATCGCTGGCCAAGGCCAATCTCGCCGACGCCTCCGAGGGCATGAGCTATCTCGACACCCTGCCGCATCGCGTCGTGACGACCTGGCTCCCGCTGACCCTCATCCTGATCGTCCTGCTCTTTCCGTTCTACTGGATGGTGCTGACCGCCATCAAACCGGACGAGCAATTGATCGACATGAACACCTACAATCCGTTCTGGGTTGTCGGCCCCACCCTCAAGCACATCAACAAGCTGCTGTTCGAGACGCGCTACCCTCTGTGGCTGTGGAACACCATGTATGTCTCGGTGCTCGCGACCTTCGTGTCGCTGATCGCCAGCGTCATGGCGGCCTACGCCATCGTGCGGCTGCGGTTCTCCGGCGCACAATTCGTCGGCGGCCTGATCTTCCTGGCCTATCTCGTGCCGCCCTCGATCCTGTTCATCCCGCTCGCCACCATCGTGCAGGCCTACGGCCT
The DNA here is from genome assembly GCA_047971685.1 of Rhodoblastus sp. Lineage (GTDB taxonomy): Bacteria > Pseudomonadota > Alphaproteobacteria > Rhizobiales > Beijerinckiaceae > JAJXWB01. Next base: position 21,852 of record JBKDZW010000163.1, on the reverse strand, counting down.
GTTCGATTCTCCGATGGCGCTGGTGCTGGTCTATCCCACCATCCTCATCCCGTTCTCGACATGGCTCTTGATGGGCTATTTCAAGACCATCCCCTACGAGCTCGAGGAATGCGCGCTGATCGACGGCGCGACGCGCCTGCAAATCCTCTCCAAGATCATCTTGCCGCTGGCCGTGCCCGGCCTGATCTCGGCCGGCATTTTCTCGCTCACGCTCTGCTGGAACGAATTTATCTACGCGTTGACCTTCATCACGTCAGTGCAGAACAAGACGGTGCCGGTCGCCATCGTCAACGAATTCGTCGACGGCGACATCTACCGCTGGGGCTCGCTGATGGCCGGCGCACTCGTCGGCTCCCTGCCGCTGGTGATCCTCTACTCCTTCTTCGTGGAATATTACGTGTCGGCGATGACGGGCGCCGTGAAGGAATAGGCGGCGCCCCTTCTCCCGTTGCATGGCCGGATAAGGGGAGCCGCCTCAGGCCTGCGCTTTCACCGCCCGCTCGCGATAAAAAAGATACAGCCCCGATGTAACGACGATGCCCGCGCCGAGCGCCGTATAGAAGCCCGGCACGTCGCCGAAGACGATGAAGCCCAGCGCCGTCATCCACACGATCTGCGTATAGACGTAAGGCGCCAGCACCGCCGCCGGCGCGCGCCCGTGCGCGAGGATGAGCAGATAATGGCCGAAGCCGCCGAAGACGCCGAGCGCGGCCAATCCCAGCCACATGTCCCACGATTGCGGCCATCGCCAGAACCACGGCAGAAACGGCGTGAGAATAACGACGCCCGAAATCGACGAGAAGAAAGTCGTCGTGGTTGGCGGATCGGTCGCCGCCAGCATGCGCGTGAACATGTTGTAGAAAGCGTAGCAGAACAGACTGCCGATCGAATAGATCATGCCCGGCTGCAAGGCGCCGACGCCCGGCCGCACCACGACAAGCACGCCGATGAAGCCGACGAGGATCGCCGCAAGCCGGCGCGGCCCCACCCATTCGCCCAGGATCGGCCCGGCCAGCAACGACAGGACGAGCGGCAGCGCGAAGGCTATCGACATCGTGTCGGCAAGTTGCAGATGGCGCAGCGCCAGAAAGTTGAACAGCGTCGAGCCGAACAGAAGGAGCGCGCGAAAACATTGCAGGACGGGCCTGCGTGTGCGCAGCGAGCCCGTCGCGCGCCAGGGATTGGTGAAAACAAGCGCGAGAATGGCGGCGCCGACATAACGCGCCCACACCACTTCCCACACCGGCACATGCCGGCTGAGCCATTTGCCGGTCGTGTCGAGACAGGCAAAGCAGACGAGCGCGCAGCACATGAGCAGAATGCCGCGCTGGCGCGACTGCATCTCCGCGCTGTCGGCGACATCGAGCGAGCCTCGCGCCGCCTTGCCCGGTTTTCCGCTTTCCTGCATCGTCATGCCGCCTTGTAAACGCGGCCGTCGGCGCAGGCGACCGATGATTTGCACGAGTTCCGTCTGCCCGCCATGCCAGCCCCGCATGGCTTGCGCATCGTTGCCCGGATGCCGCTACCGCTCTCTTGTCCGCGCACTGTCGTGCCAACGCCGCAGGAACAGACTGGAGACCAGCGCCAGCGTCACATAGATCGCAATGCCGGTGAGCGAGATCAGCGTCAGCGCCGCGAACATGCGCGGAATGTTGAGGCGAAAGCCCGCCTCCACAATCCGGAAGGCAAGGCCAGAGCCCTGCCCGGCAGCGCCCGCCGCCAGTTCCGCGACAATCGCGCCGATCAGCGCAAGCCCGCCGGCGATGCGCAGGCCGGAAAAGAAATAGGGCAACGCCGTCGGCAGCCGCAGCCACAGCAATTGCTTCCAGCGCGAGGCGCCATAAAGCTCGAACAGGTCGAGAAGATTGTGATCGACCGAGGCAAGCCCCATCGCCGTATTCGACAGGACAGGAAAGAAGGCGACGATAAAAGCGCACACGAGAACCGCAGTCGAGGGATCGAGCCAGACCAGCAGCAAAGGCGCAATCGCAATGACAGGCGTCACCTGCAAGATGACGGCGAACGGCAGAAAAGCGCGCTCGATCCATTTGGATTGCGCCAGCAGGATGGCAAGCCCTACGCCGCCGACAATCGCCAGCCCCAGCGCCTCCAGCGTGATCGTCAGAGTCACCGCCAAGGAGGCCGACAGCAGCGGCCAGTCCTTGATCAGGACAAGAAAAATCGCGCTCGGCGCCGGCAGAATGTATGGCGGGATGTTGTTGTAGGCGACGATACCTTCCCATGCGCCCAGAAACAGCACGAATGCCGCAATCGGCAGGCCGATCTCGACGAATGCGCTCCTGTCTTCGCTCATGTCGAGGCTTCGCTGTTTGTCGAAAACGGGCCGCTTGCCCCCTCGAGCGCCGCCGAAACATGTTTGCACGCCCCGGCAAATTGCGGCGACAGCCGAAACCCGGCGTCGCGCACGGCCGGCCCCTCGACCGCGATCGTCTCCACGACGCGGCCGGGCCGGGCGGAAAAAACCGCGATGCGCGAGGACAGGTAGACGCTCTCGAACACGGAATGCGTGACGAAAACGACGGTCGTCCTCAACTTGCGCGCAAGCGCCAGCAAATCGTCGTTGAGCTTGAAGCGCGTGATCTCGTCGAGCGCGGCGAAGGGCTCGTCCATCAGGAGCAGCGGCGGGCGCGTGACGAGCGCACGCGCAATGGATACGCGCATGCGCATGCCGCCGGAAAGCTCTCGCGGATATGCGCGAGAAAAATGCGCGAGGCCGACGCTTTCCAGCGCAGCGTCGATGCGGGGCCCTGCCTCCTTTTTGCTGACGCCTTGCAGCCGCAACGGCAGGTAGACGTTGCGCGCGACATTGGCCCAAGGCGCCAGGGTCGGCTCCTGAAAGACGAAGCCGACTTGCGGGCGCACGCCGTCGCGCCAATGCACAAGTCCTGCGCTTGGCGCGCTGAGGCCCGCAATCAGCCGCAGAGCCGTGGATTTTCCGCAGCCGGACGGTCCGAGCAGGCTCAAGAACTCGCCTTCGCGCAGATCGAGATCGAGATCGCGCAACGCCGCAAGCCCGCTTCCGAAAATCTTCGCGACGTTCTGCATCCGCATCAAAGGCGCAGCCTCGCCGTGCGCGCGCTCTTGCAGCGCCGCCGTCCCTGTCACGGCTTCGGCCTGAGATCGAGCCCCACGCCCTTGTTCACGAATTGCAGCGTGTAGGATTTTTTATAATCGAGCTTTGCATCGACCACGCCGGCCTTCACCATCTTGTCGAAGAAGCTTTTCATGCGCGCGTCCGTCATCGCGCCGATGCCCAGTTTCAGGGAATCGCCGGAATCGACCACGCCATGCTCCTTCATCCGCGCGATCGAAAATGCGATCTGCCCATCGGTGATGTCGGGGTTTTCTTTTTTGATGAGCGCGTTTGCAGCCGTGTTGTCGCCGTAGAGATAATTGTACCAGCCGACGATCGAGGCGTCGACGAAACGCTGCACGAGATCGGGCTTGCCGGCGACAATATCGCTGCGCGTCTCGATCGTGGTCGAGTAGGAATCGTAGCCGTGATCGGCAAGGAGAAAGACGTTGGGTTTGAAGCCGCCCTGCTTTTCGACCTCGTAAGGCTCGCTCGTCAGATAGCCCTGCTGCACCGACATTTTATCCGCGATGAAAGGCGCGGGATTGAAGGCGTATGGCTTCACCCTGTCTTCCCGAAAGCCGAAAGTCTGCCTGGCCCATTGGAAGACGGTGACAAGATTGTCCTTGCCGAGGAAATAGGCGTTCGCTTTCGCAAGATCCCCGATTTTGTCGAGACCGACGCCGGGATGCGACATATAGACGACGGGATCTTTCTGGAACATGGAGGCGACCGCAAGCGTCGGCACGCCCTGCTTCACCGCATCCATCGCCTGGATCATGTTGGGGCCCATGAAGAAATCGACCTTGCCCGCAATCAGCAGCAGGCGATTGTTGGCCTGCGGACCGCCGGGAACGATCTTCACCTCCAGCCCGTATTTCGCATAGGAGCCGTCGACGACAGCTTGATAGAAACCGCCATGTTCGGCCTCGGGCAGCCAATTGGTGGCGAAGGAAATCTTGTCGAGCGCAAGCGCAGGCGTGACGAACGACGCAGCAAGAATGGCCAGCGCCGCCATGACAGGCTTCAATCTCACAGGACCTCCCCGGCCGATGCGGGCCCTCAGCATTTAAGATCGCACTTTGTGGGCGCTGTGCGAAATGAGCGCAAGGGGCCGTACTCACCCCGTGCCCAGCGCTTTCTCCAACCGCAGCGCAGGCGCGCCATCCTCGTAATAGTCGTCGTAACGGCCGATCGGGCGAAAGCCGCTTTTCTCGTAGAGCCGCAATGCGCGAAAATTGTCTTCGCGCACCTCCAGCCGTATGGCCCTTCGCCCGCGCGCGATCGCCCGCGCCTCGCAGGACGCCAGCAACGCCCGCCCGACGCCCGCCGGCGCCGTTTGCGCGCGCGCTATCGAAAAGAGCCTGGCAAAGACTGAGAAAGTCCGAAATTCGACGAGCCCATAGCCGACGATTCCGGCGTCGCTTTCGCAGACATCGAGATCGCTCGACGAACTGGCGATGCGCCGGGCAAAGGCGCGCCGCGACATCCGGTCGGTCGCAAAGGCTGCGTTTTCTATTTGCACGAGCCGGTCCAGATCGCTTTTGCGCGCCGGCCGGATCGCGAGGGGGATCAGGCCTTGCTCGACCAGGGGAAAGTCCAGGTTTCCGTAAGTGTGCGCTCGCCCGCCCGCAGAAACACGCGCAGGTCGGCGGGATGGCCGTTGGGCATCTGGATGTCGACGAAGGCGCGAATCCCCTTCACATAAGGGTTGGCGGCAATGAACGCGCGCAGCACCGAGCCCTGCGATATCGAGGCGACGGCTTCGACCAGCGCCGTGTCGCCCATGAAATATTCGAGATCGCCGCCGGCGAAATCTATGATGAAACGACGCGACCCCTCGGGCGGCGTCTCGCGCGAGCCGAGCGCGCGCGCCACCGTCTGGAAAGTGTTGATTGCGCGCCCGTTGGGCGAGAGCCGCGCCATGTCGAGCGTGGAAACGATCTTGTAGCCGAGCGTGAATGGCGCGCCGGGCGCCGGCCCTTCGTTCGCCACATAGGAGGTCACGATATTGTCGTTGGTCTCGTCGGTGGTCGGCAATTCCACGAGTTCGACGCGGCCCTCGCCGAACGGCTCGGTCGGCTCGACCCAATAGCTCGGCCGGCTCTGATAGGCGAGTTCGAGATCCTGATAACGGTCGAAGGAGCGATCGCGCTGCATCAGGCCGAAGCCGCGCGAGTTCTTGTCGAGGAAGGAGGTCACCGCGAGCGATGTCGGATTGCGCAGCGGCCGCCACAGCCATTCCCCGCTCTCGTTGTTCATCAGCAGGCCATCGGAATCGTGCAGCTCGAACCGGAAATCCTGGCTCCGGCGGCGATCGTTCTCGCCAAGGAAATACATTGACGTCAACGCAGCCAGGCCGAATTTCACGCCGGGGCGGCGCGCAAACAGGGTCGCGCCGATCTCCAGAACCGAATCCTGGCCTGGGTCGAGATCGAACCGATAGGCGCCGGTCACCGATTCCCCGTCGAGCAGGCCGTAAAAGGTCGCACGCTCCGCCTTGGCGCCGGGCGTCTCGATCCAGAACTCGCGAAAGAAAGGAAATTCTTCCTGATTGGTGCCTGTCTCCACCGCAAGCCCGCGCGCCGACAGCCCATAGGTCTGGCCCCGGCCCAGAAAGCGGAAATAGCTCGCGCCGATGAAGGACCAGACCTCGTCGTAAATCCGCGGATTGTTGAGGGGAAAATGCAGGCGAAACCCGGCAAAACCCGTGTTGACCGGCAATTGCCGCTCGAACTTCGTCTTGCCGTAATCGAACAGCCCCGCCGAATAGGGAATGGGCGTGGCTATGCCGTCGCGGATCAGGTTGATCGTCACGGGACGGCGGAAGTTATGTCCAAGATGAAAGACATGCAGGCGGAACGGACTATTGCCGAAGAACGCCTTCTCCGGCCGGAAGCGAATGTCGCGCCAGCCATCGAAGTCGAGCGTCTCGAGGCCGTCCGGCAGCCTGGCGATAGTCGCATCGAACGGCGCCTCGGAAAGTTCGCGCGCCCGCTTGACGACATCCTCGAAGCTGAAGCGCGGCGTTGGAGCAGACTGTTTTGGCGAGGATTTCGGCTGTCCGGAGGATTGCGCGAGCGCGCCCGACCAGACGAGTGAGCCGGTTGCAAGCGCGCCTGCGCCCAAAGCTGCGGCGCCGAGGATGTTGCGGCGAGAGGTTTCGGTCATCTGCGGGACAAAAGCCTGTAAAGACGGATTGAATTGCGGAACGAACTTCGCCGGCGGAACTTTCGTCGAGCGCATAGCCTCGTATCCGGTCGAAAAGATGGCCGCAAGCCTCGCCTTTCGCCGTTGCGTTTGCAGCTTCGCATATGAAGCGTTTTGCTCCCCTCCGGCGCCATTCGCGGCAAACCGGCGCTATCTGCGACAAGTCGGCGCGGCTTTGCCCGCGCAGGCCGCAGTTCACAAAAAATTTTGGGCATGAAAGGCGTCAGGGGTAAAATTTTCCTTGTCATTAGGAAAATCCGGCTTATGTATCGGCCTGCCCAAATCGCACGTGCCTGAGGTCGTGTGTCGGTCGGCGCGGACCCGGACAAGAGGCCGGTAAAACGTCGAGAATAAACCGGCAGCCGGAGGCGAACCGGCGAACCCTGTTCTCAGCGGGGGATCGCGACTTAAAGCAACGACGGACCGGGCTTTTTTGGTCTCAGTCGACCCGTCCAAAGGTCGGCAACCGAAGAGGCTTGTCTTTCTTGCCGGGCGTGCGGAAGGGTCTCCTTCCAAACGATGGCCACGCTGACCGCGACGGAACGTCTTGCGACACCGTCGAGGAACCTCGAAACGCTCCGGGCGCTTCGGGGCATACGTGTCCATAACGGCGCACCACCCGATCGGCCGAGCCGGGCTTTGCCCGCCGACGCCGGTCCAGGCTGCGGGTCGACCGCTTGTTCCGCGTTTCCATCGCGCGTGCCAAGGTAAGGTCGCAGCCACGAAGTTGACTGGTATGGCGCGGGAGACCGCGCCCTTCGTAGGGAGGCGGCGATGACCGACCGTATCTTGGAATTCCTGCGTGCGCGACGTGAAGCCGGACACGACAACGGCCCCTGCCTTGTCGTCGATCTCGACATCGTGCGCGACAATTACAACGCCTTCGCCAAGGCGCTGCCGGACACGCGCGTCTTCTACGCCGTGAAGGCCAATCCAGAGCCGCAGGTGCTCAAGCTTCTTGCCGAACTTGGCTCGTGCTTCGACACGGCCTCGCTCGTCGAGATCGAGCAGACGCTTGCCGCCGGCGCCACGCCCGACCGCATCTCCTTCGGCAACACGATCAAGAAGGAACGCGACATCGCGCGCGCCTATGCGCTCGGCGTGCGCCTGTTTGCGGTCGATTGCGAAGCCGAGGTCGAGAAGATTTCGCGCGCCGCCCCCGGCTCGAAAGTGTTCTGTCGCATTCTCTCCAATGGCGCAGGCGCCGAATGGCCGCTGTCGCGCAAGTTCGGCTGCGCGCCGGAAATGGCGCCGCGCGTGCTCGAACACGCCTATCGTCTGGGCCTTGGCGCCTATGGCGTGTCGTTCCACGTCGGCTCGCAGCAGCGCAATCCGAAAATGTGGGACAGCGCGCTCAAGGACGCCGCGAAAATCTTCGGCGATCTCGCCGAGCGCGGCATCCATCTTCAGATGGTCAATCTGGGCGGCGGTTTCCCGACGAAATATCTCAAGGATATTCCGGCGGTGAAGGCTTACGGCCAGGCGATTTTCCGTTCCCTGCGCAAGCATTTCGGCAATCGCATTCCCGAGACGATCATCGAGCCGGGCCGCGGCATGGTGGGTTCGGCCGGCATGATCGAGGCGGAAGTCGTGCTCGTCTCGAAAAAGGCGGACGACGACAAGGTGCGCTGGGTCTATCTCGACATCGGCAAGTTCAACGGTCTCGCCGAGACCATGGACGAGATGATCCGCTATCCGATCCGCACGGAAAAGGACGGCGAGGATGCCGGCCCTTGCGTGCTGGCCGGTCCGACCTGCGATTCTGTCGACGTGCTTTACGAGAAGGAACCCTATTTCCTTCCGTTTGGCCTCGAGATCGGATCGAAAGTGCTGATCGAGGGCACGGGCGCCTATACGACGACCTATTCGGCCGTCGGCTTCAACGGCTTCCCGCCGCTCGAAACGCATGTGATCTGAGATCGCTTTCCCCTCCTTCCTCGCGAGGGAGGGGAGTTTCCGTCTCTCCCGAACGGCCTCTCCCGAGGTGCGAGGGTTGTCCCTTCCCAAAAGGAGGAAGCGATGACCTCTGCTCTGCTCGCGCGCAATTTGCACGCCTTCACGATCGACATCGAACGCGGCGACGACTTTTTTGCACGCGAAAAACTGCTCGACGCCGCAATGGGTCCGGGGCGTTTCCGCAAGTCGTCGCAACGCTTGCGCGACAACCGCCTGCCCGCGCTCGCGCTCGTTGCGCGCGACGTGTCGGGCCGTCTGATCGGCACGGTGCGCCTCTGGCGTATCGAGGCCGGCGGCGTGCCCGCGCTGCTGCTCGGCCCGCTTGCGGTCGCAGCCGGCCGTCGCTGCGACGGCGTTGGCGGGGCGTTGATGGGCGAAGCGATTTCGCGTGCGAAAGCCGCAGGACATGGCGCGATCCTGCTGGTGGGCGACGCCGCCTATTACCGGCGCTTCGGATTTTCGCGAGCGCCTGCCGAAAAGCTGCACATGCCCGGCCCCGTCGAACTCGAGCGTTTTCTCGGACTCGAATTGCGCGAGGGCGCTTTGGCCGAGGCGCGCGGCCGCCTGCGCGCAACCGGCGCCAAAACGCATTGGCGCACAAAGAAGCCCTGGCGCGCGCATGGACTCCCTGGCTCGCAAAGACACCTTGGCGCGCGAAAAATCAGGCGCGCGGCGTGAGCAATCTCACGTCATCGTCAAAACCATGCGCTCCTTGCGGTCCCAGGCGCTCGCGACATCCGCAAGCGGCACGGCGGCATAGTCGATAGTCAGGCGATCGGCAACCTTCAACGCCTCGCCGATCGCGGCGACGAGATCGGCGTCGGCAACCGAACCGAGGCCGCTGCCCACCAGCATGAACGGGCCCGAGCGCAACAGGCCCGCCGGCACGCTCGTCGGATCTCCGGCGACGCCGCCGATCTGCACCCAGCGGCAGGGATTGGAGATGTGCGCAGCCAGCAGGCCGCTCATCAGCGCGGTCGCAGGCGCTCCCCACAGATAATCGAGCACGACATCGGGCGGCGCGGTCTTGGCCAGCGCTGTAACCTCGGCGGAAAGCCGGGGGTCGTCGGTCTGGACGAATTGATCGGCGCCGCGCGCCAGCAATGCTCCCTCGCGTTCGCCGCCGCGGCCGAACGCGACGATGCGCCCGGCCTTCCGCGCCTTCGCAATCTCAAGCGCCAGAGCGCCGGAAGCGCCGGTTGCGCCCAGAACCCAGATGGTCTCCCCTTCCTTGAAATGCGCGCGAAACGTGAGCGCCGCCCAGGACGACATCGCGGGATTGGCGAGCGCGGCCGCGCGCGCAGAAACGATGCCGTCTGGAACGGGAATACAGAGATTGCGTTTGACCGCGACGCGCTCGGCCATCGAACCGTGTGGATAGGAAGGAAAGGCAAAATAGACGCGCGCGCCGTCCGCCATGCGGCCGACGCCTTCGGTTCCCGGCGTGAAGGGAGCGGGATGGCCCCCGGGCCCCATGCTGTAATGCCTGCCTGCAACCTGCGCCTTGACGAGCTGCGTAATGGCGACCGCCTCGACCGAAATCACGATCTCGTCCGCGCGCGGCGTCGGTTCGGCAAAATCGCGATAAGCGGGAACATCGCCATAGGCGGTGACGACGGCAGCTTTCACGCGGGGCCTCCTGTATCAAATCGAGGAACAGAGCCGCGTTCGCACGCTGTTTGCGCCAACACAAGCAGCGCCTGCAAGGCGCGCAATCCTGCTTTCTTTTTCATGCATGGCGGATGCAGCGTTTTGTCGATGTCGTCATGTCAAAATTCTCACACGCAAAATTCTCATGCGCAAAAATTCTAACGCCGCAACGTCACAAAATCTTCGCCCTGGCTTTGCAATTCCGTTAGAATCCGCCTGCGCCCTTGACCTTGCGGGCTTGGCTTGCTTTCAACGAGCAACGCATTTTTCGCGCAACAGCATGAACCGGAAAGACTGAGCTTTCCGGAGCCCCCATGCAAGCAAAGCGCCCCTCTTCCTGGAGACAAGAATGTCCGACTGGCCTGTTCACGCGAAAATTTCCGGCCCCGTCGTCATCATCGGCTTCGGTTCGATCGGCAAGGGCGTCCTGCCGCTGATCGAACGTCATTTTGAATTCGACAAATCGCGTTTTGTCATCGTCGACCCCGATGAGACCGACAGGGATCTGGCGGAAAAGCACGGCGCGCGTTTCGTGAAGGCCGCGCTCACGCGCGAAAACTACAAGGACGTGCTCGGCCCCCTGCTGACCGGCGGCGAGGGCCAGGGCTTCTGCGTCAACGTCTCGGTCGATACGGGCTCCGTCGACATCATGCATTTCTGCCGCGAGATCGGCGCCCTTTATATCGACACGGTGACCGAGCCCTGGCTGGGTTTTTATTTCGACGCGAACATGGGCAATGAGCAGCGCACCAATTATATGCTGCGCGAAACGCTTCTGGCCGAACGCCGCGCCAATCCCGGCGGCGCCACCGCCGTTTCCTGCTGCGGCGCCAATCCCGGCATGGTCTCGTGGTTCGTCAAGCGCGCGCTGGTCAATCTTGCCGCCGACCTGAACGATACCCATCCCGAGCCGGCGACGCGCGAGGAATGGGCCGCGCTCGCCATGCGCCTCGGCGTCAAGGGCATACATATCGCCGAGCGCGACACGCAACGCGCCATCCATCCCAAGCCGCGCGACGTTTTCGTCAACACATGGTCGGTCGAGGGTTTTCTGTCGGAAGGCATGCAGCCGGCCGAACTCGGCTGGGGCACGCATGAAAAATGGCGTCCCCACAATGCCGGCGATCATGCCGGGGGCTGCGGCGCGGCGATCTATCTCAACCAGCCCGGCGCCAATACGCGCGTGCGCTCATGGTGCCCCACGCCCGGTCCGCAATACGGTTTTCTCGTCACGCATAACGAGGCGATCTCGATTTCCGATTATCTCACGGCGCGAGATTCAAGCGGCAATGTCGTCTACCGTCCGACCTGCCATTACGCCTATCACCCCGCCAACGACGCCGTGCTGTCCCTGCACGAAATGTTCGGCCGCGCCGCGCGCGCGCAGCCGGCCCACCACATTCTCACCGAACACGAGATCGAGGACGGAATCGACGAACTCGGCGTGCTTCTCTACGGCCACGCCAACAACGCCTATTGGTACGGCTCGCAGCTCTCGGTCGAAGAAACGCGCCGCATCGCGCCCTATCAGAACGCAACCGGCTTGCAGGTGACTTCGGCCGTGCTCGCCGGCATGGTCTATGCGCTGGAAAATCCCGACCTCGGCATCGTCGAGGCCGACGAAATGGACTTCCGCCGCTGCCTCGAAATCCAGTCGCCCTATCTCGGCCCTCTCGTTGGCCGCTACACCGACTGGACGCCGCTCACGGATCGCCCGGGCCTCTTTCCCGAAGACATCGACGAGAGCGACCCCTGGCAGTTCCGCAACATTCTGGTGCGTTGAAGCCCGCGCGATCGGCGCCCCGGCAGGTCTTGCGGACAGGTCTTGCGGGCAGGTCTTGCGGACAGGTCTGCATGGACCCGAGCAAATGAAGCGAATGGCGATCCGCCGAATTTTCTTTAGAACCATCCCTTGCGCTTGAAATACCAGACTGGCGCAAGCGCGGTGACGAACATCAGCGCGAGCGCCATCGGATAGCCGTACTCGAAATCGAGTTCGGGAAGATGCTTGAAATTCATGCCGTAGACAGACGCCACAAGCGTCGGCGGCATCAGGCAGACGGCGGCGATCGAGAATATCTTGATGATCTGGTTCTGCTCGAGATTGATGAGGCCGAGCGTGGCGTCGAGCAGGAAGGCGATTTTCGAACCGAGATAGGAGGCGTGATCCGACAACGCCGACACGTCGCGCTGGATGGTGCGGATGCGCCCGTCGGTCTCGATGGCGCCCTTGGCGATATGGCCCATGCCGTGATGGTAGGAGACGAGCCGGTTGAAGCCGACGAGACTCTCTCGAATGATGCCGAGAAGATCGCCGGCCTGTCCCACCTGCTCGATGGTCGCCTGCAAGTCGCGGTCGCGCGCCTCCGCGTTCTGGTTTTTCGCCTGCGGCCGAAACACCTCGCGCGAAATCTGGTCGATATTGCCGCCGACACGTTCGAGCGCGTCGGCGAGCCTGTCGACCATGGCTTCCACCAGGCTCAGCATCAGATCTTCCGAACTGGTGGAATGGCAGCCGCCGGGCCGCCCCGCGCGTTCGATGACATTGGCGAAAGGCCGCAATTCCGTGTAGCGCACGGTCACCAGCGCGCCGCCGTTCAGAATGAACATGACCGGCGATTTCGTCGGCTCGTCCGTGTCGAGACGGGCCGCCGACGTGACCGTCATATATTCGACGCCGTCCTCGTTGTAGAGGCGCGAGGACACTTCGATTTCCTCGATTTCCTCGCGGGTCGGCACGGAAACGCCCGTGACCTCGTCGACGAAGGCGCGCTCCTCGGCTGTCGGTTCGATAAGATCGTACCAGGCGCCTGTTGGCGCGGCCTCGGGATCGCCGGTAAAAACCGTGGCGATCAGCTTGCCCTTGTCGATGGAGCGGATGAACAGCATCAGACCCCGGCGATCTGCAAGGTGTGGCCGCCATCGACCGGATAGGTATGGCCGGTAATGTATGTATTTGCGCGCGGTGCGGCCAGCAGCAGCAGCGCGCCATCGAGTTCGCCTTCCTGCCCGAAGCGGCGCAAGGGAATGTGCTTGATCATGTCGGCCCCGCCGCCAGCCAGCCATTCTGCGTTCATTTCCGTCGAGAAATAGCCGGGCGCCAGCGCATTGACGCGAATGCCGTGGCGCGCCAGTTCAAACCCCAGCACCTTGGTGAGTTGCAGGACGGCGGCCTTGGAGACGGCATAGGCGCCGTTGAAACGCCCGACGCCAAGCGACAATATGGAGGCGACATTGACGATGGAGCCGCCCTTGCCGGCCTTCACCATGCGTTGCGCCGCCTCGATCGCATAGCCGCGCACCGCCTCCACATTGATCTCCATCGTCTCGCGCCAGCCCGCGACATCGGCGTCGATCAGGCGCGAGGCCCGCGCAATGCCGGCGCTGTTGACGAGAATGGCGACGGTCCCGAATTGCGCCTCCGCGGCGTCGAAAACCCGCGCGATCTGCGCGGGATCGCCGACATCGGCCTCGATGGCGAAAGCCTTGCCGCCGGCGGCCTCGATCTCGCGCGCGAGATTTTCGAGGCGGTCCTTGCGGCGCGCAACCAGCGCGACATGCGCGCCATTGGCCGCCAGCACCCGCGCAAACCGCCTGCCGAGCCCCGACGATGCGCCGGTGACAAGCGCGACCTCGCCAGCCAGATTGAAAATATCCGCAGCTTTCAGGGGGGCCCTGATCGAAGCTTGTTGTGTCGACGCTTGTTGTGTCGACGCTTGTTGTGTCATGACGGCAACTCCGTTCGACGCGCATCGCGCATTTCAATTCGACGCGCATCGCGCATTTCAATTCGACGCGCATCGCGCATTTCAACAGGCGCAAAATTTTTCACGCGCCAACGCAAGGCTCCTCTGCGCCGGCGCGCTTTGCTTTCCTCGCCTCGCCTGTCTATCCAGTAGCGTCGGCGGGCGCAATTTTTTGAAGATCGTCCGCATTGGAGCATATTCTGCAACCGCCGGAGACGTTTGCGGAAAAATTTATATTAAAAACAAAAGAATAGAACATAGCGTCCGATTTTCTCCGATAGCGGCGCGCCAGAGGCGATCATTATGGATTCGCGTAAACTGACCCTGATCCTTGCCGGCGCGCTTGGCGTTTTCGCCGTACTTGGCTTCGCCTCCGGCCAGAACGGATTTGGCGCGGCGCTTCGGCTCAATACCGACACGGCCGCCGTGCTGGCGCCGGCCGCGCTGTTCGGCTTCGTCGCCTCCCGCATGGGCCGGCGCGCCTGCGATCTCTATCTCGTCGCCGTCGGCCTTCTGCTCTGCGCCGACGCCTTCATGGGCGCAACGCGCGGCGTGTTCTACCTGAGTTTCGCCACGCTGCGCGGAACCGTCGAGCCCGTGCTCGCGCCCGCGCGCTACATCGCCATCCTGCCGCACGCCATCGTCGGTGTGATCGCGCTTGCCGCCGGCCTGCGTTCGGCCAATCAGGCCGCAGCCAGCCGCCGCGACTTACCGCCCAGTTGAGCCTTGCCGCCCAGTTGAGCCTTGCCGCCCAGTTGAGCCTTGCCGCCCAGTTGAGCCTTGCGACCGAACTTGGCCTTGCCGCCAGGCTGAGGCTTCAGCGTTCGGCGAACGCCTTTTCGATGACGTAAGAAGCGGGCTTGCCGCCCGAGCCTTCCTCGAACCCGCGCGCATCCAGCAGCGCCTGGAGATCGGCCAGAACCTCCGGCCCGCCGCAGATCATCACGCGGTCGTGGGCGGGGTCGAGCGCGGGAACGTCGAGCTTCTCGAACAGGCGCCCACTCTCGATCGCCGAAGTAATGCGCCCTGTATTGACGTAATCCTCGCGCGTGACGGTCGGATAATGCACGAGTTTTTCGCGCGCCAATTCGCCCAGAAATTCGCTCGCCTGCGCCGCCTTCACAATGTCTGCGCCATATTCCAGCTCCGCGATCTGCCGGCAGCCGTGGACGAGAACGATTTTTTCGTAGCGGTCGTAGATTTCGGGATCGCGGACGATGCTGGCGAAGGGCGCAACGCCGGTGCCGGTCGACAGCAGATAGAGGCGCTTGCCCGGCAGCAGGCTCGATTGCACCAGAGTGCCCGTGGGCTTGCGTCCGACCAGAATCTGATCGCCGACTTTCACATATCGCAAACGCGACGTGAGCGGGCCGTTCTCGACCTTGATCGAATAAAATTCCAGTTCGTCTTCGTAATTGGCGCTCGCCATCGAATAGGCGCGCAGGAGCGGACGCCCCTCAACCTCGAGGCCGATCATCACGAACTGGCCGTTCTCGTAGCGGAAGGCGGCGTCGCGCGTGGTGCGGAAGGTGAACAGCCGGTCGGTGAACTGGCGGACATATGTCACCGTCTCGCGGTTGAAGGCGCCGGCCTTTTTGGGCGGGCTCGCAGCCTCGGGCGCGGCGGCTTGTGTCTCGAGGGCGGCGGAACGGGTCATCGGCGCTTTCCATTTGGAGATGCGGACAAAGAGCTGCGGGCAGGCCGCAGCCGAAACGCTTTATGCCCTTCGCAAGTGCGAAGGGTCAATAATTCAATTTTCTGAATATATGGCTTTCGTCAAAATTTGTTTTTGCGCGAGGCGGCTGGCGCAGAAGGATTTTCTCCGCCCCCGCCGGAGGGGCGCAGATGACAGCCCTGTGCGGCGGGCCTAATGTGACGCCATGCCGCACGATCACGACCATCATCATCACGACCACGAATTTTCCGACCTGCCCGATGTGTCGTTGCGCGTAAAGGCGCTGGAGACGGTGCTGGCGGAAAAAGGCCTGATCGACCCGGCCGCGCTCGATGTCATCATCGACACCTACGAGACGCGCGTCGGCCCGCGCAATGGCGCGCGCGTGGTGGCGCGCGCCTGGAGCGACCCCGCCTTCAAGGCGCGCCTGCTCGAAGACGGCGCAAAGGCGGTGGCCGAGCTTGGCTATGGCGGGCGCGGCGGCGAACATATCGCGGTGGTCGAAAACACGCCCGACACGCACAACATGGTCGTATGCACGCTTTGCTCCTGCTACCCGTGGCCCGTGCTCGGCCTGCCGCCGGTCTGGTACAAATCGGCGCCCTATCGTTCGCGCGCCGTCATCGACCCGCGCGGCGTACTGGCCGAATTCGGCGTCGATCTTCCCGACGAGGTTTCGATCCGCGTCTGGGATTCGACGTCCGAAATGCGCTACCTCGTGCTGCCGATGCGCCCTGCTGGCGCGGAAAACTGGAGCGAGGAGCAGCTCGCCGATCTCGTGACGCGCGATTCCATGATCGGCGTGGGCTTGCCGCACGAGCCGGGAGCCAAGGCATGAACGGCGCGCAAGACCTTGGCGGCATGATGGGCTTTGGCCCCGTGATTGCGGAAAAGGACGAGCCGGTCTTTCACGCCGATTGGGAAAAGCGCGTCATCGCCAATGTCATCGCCACGCAGGCGCTCGGATGGTGGAGCGGCGACGCCAGCCGTTTCGCGCGCGAATCTCTCTCCCCACCCTTCTATCTCACGCACAGCTATTACGAGATCTGGCTCGCCGCGCTCGAAAAAATTCTGGCCGAACAGGGTCTCCTCGCCAGCGACGAGATCGAGGCCGGCCGCGCTGTGCGCAACGCCCGAAAACCCGACAAGCTGTTTGCCGCGGCCGGCGCCGCGCAAGCCCTGAGAAAAGGCTGGTCCTCGGATCGCGAGCCAAGGGCGCAACCCCGCTTTGTCGTGGGCCAGAACGTGCGCGCAAAAAACATGCATCCCGCAACCCATACGCGCCTGCCGCGTTATGCGCGCGGACGCTGCGGCGTGATCGAGAAGATACGCGGCTGCCACGTCTTTCCGGACGCCAATGCGCATGGCCGCGGCCCGGATCCGCAATGGGTCTACAATCTGCGCTTCAGCGCGCGCGAATTGTGGGGGCCGGACGCCGGCGCCAATCATTTCGTTTCCATCGACGCATTCGAGCCCTATCTTGAACCCGCCTGACCTCTCCATCCTGCCCGGCATTCCGCGCGAAGACGCCGGCCCCCTGTTCCGCGAACCCTGGGAGGCGCAGGCCTTCGCCATGGCCGTGCATCTGCGCGACAGGGGCCTCTTCACATGGCGCGAATGGGCGCAGGCGCTCGGCGACGAAATCAAGGCGGCGCAGGCGCAAGGCGATCCCGATCTCGGCGACAGCTATTATCTTCACTGGCTGGCTGCGCTCGAAAAACTGGCGGTCGCCAAAGGCGCGGCAAGCGCCGCTTTGCTCCGCGATACGAAAGACGCCTGGGACCGTGCGGCGCGCGCTACGCCGCACGGCCGGCCGATTGTGCTCGGCGCGGAATTGAACGCCTGAAGCGCTTACGCGCCGCCGCTCGAGACCCAGGCGCCGCCCAGCAGCGCGCAGCCAACGACGAGCACGACCAGCGCGGCGACAAATTCGGCGCCGCGCAAAAGAATCGCGCCGCGTCCCTCGCCGCCGCCCGACAGCTTCAAGGCAAGCCCCTTGGCAAGCACGGCGATGGCTGCAAGCGCCCCCGTCGTTACCGCCGTGCCGAGCGACATCGCGGCGACCGCTGCAACGCCCGCGCCGAACACGCCCTGCGCCAGCGTAAAGACGAGCACGAGAATGGCGCCCGAACAGGGCCGCGCGCCCGCCGCAAACACGGTCGCCATCGCCGTCCCCCATGAAAAACCATTGCCGAGCACGGCGGGATCGGGCGCATGAAAATGTCCGCAATCGGCGGTGTGGACATGGCCGGGCTTGATCGAATCGCAGGCGAAACGCGAGGAAGATGGCGCGCGGTTCATGGCCATGCCGCCTATTGTCGCGCGCCCCATTGTCGCGCCTCCCATCGACAATCCGCTTGCGGCCACGCCGCCCATTGCAGCCCCGTCCGCCTGCGCCAGAGCGTTCTCGCGCCCGCCCGCCCAAAGCGCGCGAAAAAACGCGCCGCCCTTTTTCCAGACGAGATAAAGCCCAAGACCGACGATTGCCGCATAGCTTGCATATTCGATGAGTTCGGCCGCCTGCTTCATGCTGGCCGAAGTCGCGTTGAAGACAAGCGCCGCCAGCCCGACGATGGCGACGGCGACCAGCCCTTGCAGCACGGCGGCGAAAAAGGTGAGCGCGAGCCCGCGCTTCAACGCCTGCTCGTTGGCGATCATATAGGACGCCATGACAGCCTTGCCGTGGCCGGGGCCTGCCGCGTGAAAGACGCCATAAGCGAAGGACAGGCCGACCAGAAGCCAATAGCCCGATGGCCCGTCCCTGGCCGCGCGCGCCGCAGCGCTGAGAGCGCGGTAAAAATGGGCTTGTTGCGCGAGAATCCAGACGACGACGGAATTGCTGGCTACGCCTGCGGGCTCGGACGCGCCGACAGCGAAGGGGTTGCGCTGCGCAAACGCCGGCGCCGCCACGACAAGCAGAGCAAGGATTGCAACGATTCGCCCCGCCTTCACTGACACGCCACCACCACGCGCGGCGCAACGCGCGACGCAAGATCGGCGCCCGGCGAGAAATTATCGGACGCCGCAGCGCTCAGCTTCTGCGATTCCGCCGCCAGCAGCGGCGCGGGATCCATCACGCTGACCGAACAGCCCGGCGACGCGTCCTTGAGCGCAACGGGGTCTTTCTTCTCGAAACCGAAGGCGACGAAATAGGTCGGATCATATTCCTGAAACGAAAAGATCCGCGCATCCGCCGGCTCCTTCAGCAAAAGCGTGAAATGCAGGGACACGACCTTCTTGTCGTCGGCGTCCAGCCAGAAATCGGAAGGCGGCTGAAAGGCGAGTTTCCTGCCGCCCTGCTTTGCGAAGGTGAAATAGTCGAACTCCTTGAGCGAATCGACATTCGTCTGCGCCAGCGGCTGCAAGTCCTCGCGCGTCGGCGGCTTGCCGTCCTTGCCCAGACCCTGTGTGGCGAAGGCCGAATACATTTCGTCGAAGGTCCAGACATTGCGCAGGCCGATAATGCGCCCGTCCTTGTCGAACAGAACGCTCGTGCGCGCTGCAACCCAGACGTGGGGATGCGCCACGGCCGGCGCGGGCAGCGCAAGACAGACAGCCAAGGCCGCAACAGAAAATATCGCACGTTTCATTCTTCGCGCCCGCAAATCAACCAACCTCCATAAGAATAGTCGCAAATCCGGTCCGGGGCATGCCCGAGCAAGGCGGCGGAATTACGGACCGGCGCCCCGCCGCACATTGATTTCCCTCAGTACGGCTTACATATACCGAAGACGAAAACAGGCTAACATGTCTGCCGCAGGCGAAGCGAACCAGAATCGAGAACATGGCCGGTCAGGGCCGGCCCCGCTATGGACGACCGGAGGAAAGAAATGGCCGAACCCCTTGAAGGCCGCACCGACCAGACCGCCGCATTTTCGGGCGTCTCGCTCGACGACAAATTCGATCTGACCAAATCCCGCGTCTTTTCGACCGGCACGCAGGCTGTCGTGCGTCTGCTTCTGATGCAAAAGGAGCGCGACCGTCGCGCGGGCCTCAACACGGCGGGTTTCATAACGGGCTATCGCGGCTCGCCGCTCGGCTCGGTCGACATGCAGATGCATTCGGCGAAAAAATGGTTCGACGAGAACGACATTCTCTTCCAGCCCGGCCTCAACGAAGATCTCGCCGCCACCGCCGTCTGGGGCGCGCAGCAGGCCGAAATGCGCGGCGAAGGCAAATATGACGGCGTATTCTGCATCTGGTACGGCAAGGGTCCGGGCATCGACCGCTCCGGCGACGTGCTGCGCCACGCAAATCTGGCAGGCACGTCCAAAAACGGCGGCGCGCTCGTTCTCATGGGCGACGACCACACCGCCGAATCCTCGACGACCGCACATCAATCCGACTTTCATCTCGTCGATGTGATGATGCCCATTCTGGCGCCGGCGGGCGTGCAGGAAATTCTCGATTACGGCGTCTACGGCTTTGCGCTGTCGCGCTACGCCAGCGTCTGGGTCGGGCTGAAATGCCTGAAAGACACGATCGAATCGACATCCTCCGTCGATGGCTCGATCGACCGCATCGAGATCGTCACGCCATCCGATTTCAAAATGCCGCTCGGCGGCCTCTCCATCCGTCCGCGCGACGGCATTCTCGATCAGGAAGCGCGCTTGCAGGAGTTCAAGCGCGACGCCGTCGTCGCCTTCCTGCGCGCCAACAAGATCAACCGCATCGTCACCTCGGGCGGGCCGAATGCGAAGATCGGCATCGTCACGTCGGGCAAATCCTATCTCGACGTGCGCCAGGCCTTCGACGATCTCGGCATCGACGAGGTCAGGGCCAACGACCTTGGCGTGCGCCTCTACAAACTTGGCTGCGTCTGGCCGATCGAGCCCGAGGGGCTGAAAGCCTTCGCCGAAGGGCTCGACATGATCGTCGTCGTCGAGGAAAAGCGCTCGCTGATCGAAGTGCAGGTGCGCGAGGAATTGTTCGGAACGCCCAACCCGCCCATCGTCGTCGGCAAGAAAGACGAGAAGGGAAGCTGGCTGTTCCCGATCAAGGGCGCGCTCGACACCAACGAGATCGCCATTGCGGTCGCCGAACGCATCCTGCGCTTCAAGGCCGATCCGAAGATCGAGCAGAAATTGCGCTCCTTGCAGCAGGCTCAGGCCATGCTGGCCGACACCAGGGACGCCGCCTTCCGCATTCCCTATTTCTGTTCGGGCTGCCCGCACAATACTTCGACGCGCGTGCCGCAGGGCATGCGCGCCTATGCCGGCATCGGCTGCCATTTCATGGCGCAATGGATGGACCGCTCGACCGAGGGCTTTACCCATATGGGCGGCGAAGGCGCCAACTGGATCGGCGAGGCGCCTTTCTCGAAACGCAAGCACGTCTTCCAGAATCTGGGCGACGGCACCTACAATCATTCGGGCGTCCTGGCCTTGCGCTGGGCGGTCGACAGCAAAACCAGCATCACATACAAAATTCTATTCAACGACGCCGTCGCCATGACCGGCGGCCAGCGCCATGAAGGCGGATTGACGGTCGACATGATCGCGCGCCAGGTCGCCGCCGAAGGCGTGAAGAAGATCGCGCTCGTCACCGACGAGCCGCACAAATATGCGAGCGGCGCCTATTGGCCCGCCAACATGACCATCAATCACCGCGACGATCTCGACCGCGTGCAGCGCGAACTTGCCGGGATCGAAGGTGTGACGGTACTGCTCTACGACCAGACCTGCGCCGCCGAAAAACGCCGGCGCCGCAAGCGCGGCGCGTTTCCAGATCCCGACCGGCGCGTCATCATCAACGAACTCGTCTGCGAGGGCTGCGGCGATTGCGGCGTGAAGTCGAACTGCGTCTCCGTTCAGCCGCTGGAGACCGAATTCGGTCGCAAACGAAAGATCGACCAGTCCTCGTGCAACAAGGACTTTTCGTGCGTCAACGGCTTTTGCCCGTCCTTCGTGACGGTGCATGGCGCAAAGCCGCGCAAGGCCAGGCCGCGCGACATGCAATCCTCGACGGCGCTGTCCACGCCGCGCGAACCGGAACTGCCCGCGATCGGCGCGCAGCCCTATTCGATCCTGATCTCGGGCGTGGGCGGAACCGGGGTCGTAACGATTTCCGCCATTCTCGGCATGGCCGCGCATATCGAGGGCAAGGGCGTCGGCGTGATCGACATGGCCGGCCTCGCCCAGAAGGGCGGCGCGGTCTATTGCCATGTGAAGATCGCCAACAGGCCACAGGACGTGCATGCGATCCGCGTCGCCGCGGGCGAGGCCGATCTCGCTCTGGGGTGCGATCTCGTCGTCGCCGGCACGAAGAAAGTGCTCTCGGCCATCAACAAGGGCGAGACCGGCGTCTTTGTGAATTCGACCGAAGTCTATCCCGGCGAGATCACGCGCATGGCCGATTTTGCGCTGCCCGGCGAGCGCGTGAAGGCGGCGATCCGCGACGCGGCCGGCGAGAACCACGGCTTCGTCGACGCCTCGGCCGCCGCGACCGCGCTGCTCGGCAATTCCATCGGCGCCAACATGTTCATGCTGGGCTTTGCCTGGCAGCGCGGCTTCGTGCCGTTG